>CAISPG010000116.1 GCA_903887325.1 uncultured Burkholderiales bacterium
AACCACAGGAGCACATGTAATGACTGACGCAAATGAAGCACAAAAGCAGCTGGAACAATTACTCAAGCAGCAAGCAGATTTAACTGCAAAGATAGACGCACAGCGCAAAGCCAGTCGTGAAGCTGCACTGGAGACTGTGAAGAATTTGTGCAAAGCATATGAGTTTGGCGCTGCTGATTTGAAAGGCTTTATCAAAGCCACACGCGCGCGCAGCACTGCTGCCAAAAAGGCAACGCCTCGCAAAAGCACAAGACGCAAAAACTAACTCAATATATGAACAACGCAGCGTGCAATACGCAACGTTGTTCCAGCTGCGACGAGTGAAATATGACGGCGTGGATGACAGTCAGTACATTCACGCACTTACCTACGCGGATTTAGATTGCGAGCAATTCAAAAGCATTGATGCTGCAGACGTAAAGCGTTTGCACAAGTTTGCTGCTGCACTTGAGCGGTTGGTACAGCAGCGCACAGTGTTTGACTGGCAAATGCACACACTGTTGTTGCCACAACAGTACCACGAGTACATGAACAGTTTTGATTTGGACATGTCGCACGTGGAAAGTGAGCACAGTGCAGATATGCCGTGGCAATTGCGCGACTACATGGACAAGATACAGCAAGGTGACAAATACACACGCACAGCAAATCTGTTCAAGCGCAGCAAAAAACGAGACGCACAAGGGCGAACAGCATTTGGGCGTTATGAATCACTGGCATTTGGTTGTTACGAAGAAGCAGTGATGGATTTGTGCTCGTGCATAGACACAGATCTGCAACGAAACCCCAATGCAGATGCCGCACTGGCTGGTCAAATACTGCGTTGGCTTGACCGCGATGTCAGTGCAGAGGCAGGCTGTGGTCCTGACATCAGCATCACAGGCGTTCCGCGTGTGCGCGGTATCAAAAACAAATACACACTGGTGCACACACAGCCAGTGGTTGGCGTGCGCTTACGAAAACACTGGCGCCAGCGCGAAGCAATATCCAAAGCTGCGCTGGAATTGTTGTACGACACACCTGAGGAACAAGTGGTTACTGCGCAACAGCAGCAGTTGTTGGACAAGTTAAAAGCAAAACTGCACGGCAACCACAACCACAAACGACACAGTGTCTAAGCCAACTCCACTGCGCGGCGCAGCATGTCATCATTGGCATCAATGTACACAGCAGTGCTGCTGATATTTCTGTGCCCCATCAAGCGCATGAGCACGCGTATGCCAGTTCCTTGGTTTGCCAAGTTGGTGGCAAATGTTCTGCGACCACTGTGGCTGCTGGCACCCACAATGCCTGCGTTCTTGTACAGCCAGCGCACGTGGTTTGCCAGTGTGTTGGCAGTAAAACCGCGGCGTGGCTTTTGCTGTGTGTAAAAAAATGCCCAGTACCCTGCACGCTGTTGCGTGCTGACTATGTAGCGTTGCAGTTCTTTGCGCAGTCGTTCGCTCACAAATACTGTGCGTGCGTGACCGCGCTTGGTTTGATCTGCACGCAGGTGTATTTCGTCACGCACCTGCCCTGCATCTGAGACAACGTCTGCCCACGTTAACGCTGCACATTCACCAACGCGCAGTCCTGCTAGCAGTTGGAACACAACACGATTTATCGTGATCCACAGCTTCTAATCTCGCACTGGCGCAAGCCAGTTAAGGTTTTGAAACTATTAACCCGCTGTAGAAATACAGCGGGTTTTTTGTTGTCAGTACACTGACAGAATGAGACCTCGCCCAATTCCAAACGCAATGAGAAATTATTCAGTCATCAGATATTCAGTGGCATGGCTCTGCATTGCAGTGCTGATTCATCTGCTCATAGGATTTTCCATTGAAATGTCGGTGGACGAGGCGCACTATGTCTTGTACGCAAAGCACTTGGCTTGGAGTTATTTTGACCACCCGCCTTTGGTTGGCTGGGCGCAATGGCCATTGGTTCAACTGACAAGCACTGCGGGCCTCATCAGGCTGTTACCTGAATGTTTATGGGCAGTGTCTTTGGTGCTGGTTTACCAAAACACCAAAGCATTGCGTGATTGGATGGAGGCTCGAGCTGAGTCAAACAGCGTTGAATTGCCTTCCCCTGAAGTCAGCGAATGGCTGGCGGTGATCGGTATCTCGCTGGCATTGCTGCCGCATTTGCTGGTCTTCAGTTTGTTGCCTGACACACTGTTGACCACGCTCAGTCTTGGCTTGATGCTGCTGGCATTGCGTTGGGTCAATCGGCAGGAATTTAACCACTGGCATTGGCTGTTGCTGGGCGTGTTGTTGGGATTAGCGGGCTTAAGCAAATACACAGCGATATTTCCGGCACTGGCAGTCGCGCTGGTGTTTATTGCCAGCGATAGAAAAATACCTTTTGACAGCCCGTGGCCTTGGATAGCACTGGCAATAGCAGCGGTTCTGGTGAGTCCGGTTTTTTATTGGAATGCCACCAATGACTGGATGTCGTTCAAGTACCAATTGGCGCACGGCAAAGGTGACGCGTGGCAATTCCACAAATTACTGGCTTTTGGTGTGGTTCAAACCATTTGCTTCGGCCCGTTGATGATTTACGGGGCTTGTGTTTGTGTGAAGCGGTATAGAACATACGCCTCACCGGTGTTGATAGCGCTGCTGTGTTTTTTCTTGCTGCCCTTTGGCGTGTTCGCGGCATTGTCCGGTTCGGGTGGCTTGCCACACTGGACCACGCCGGCATGGTTTTGCCTGGCACCTTTTGCAGGCGTGGGTTTGGCCTTTGTCTGGGAAAAGACAAATTCACGTGTCATTCAAACTCTCGCAGCGTTGCAAGCCCTCTTGTTCTCTGCCGGGGTAGTGGTGGTGTTCTCGGGTGGCGTACCGTTCACACACCTGAAGCCCAATCCGTTTGCAGATGTGTACGGTTGGGAAAACGCAGGCTTACGGGCCAAAGAACTCGCCCAAAGCCATGGAACTGATGCTGTTGCAGTCAAAAACTGGAGCCTGGCCAGCCGTGTGGCCTGGTATGCCTATCCAGCTACGGTTTATGTGATTGACAACCACCACGACCAGTTTGAACTCTGGTTCGGTCGACCTGCTTCTGGGCGGCGTGTGGTGTTTATCCAATGGTCTGAACTAGCCGGTGATGACCAAGAGGCTGACTTCGAGTCGTGTGAGCCGCTGGAAAGCTTGCAAACCACTCGTTTTGACCAAGCTTTGTCACGCTTTGATTTCAGTTTGTGTACATTCAAATAGCGTGTTCTTCGTCTCAGTAAACCCGGCTGTTCACTTGCAAGACAATAGAGGCAATTATTTATCTTCTTGGATATGACAAATACTTTGACTTTGACCCGTCCCGATGACTGGCACGTTCATTTGCGCGACGGCGACGCACTCGCCGCTGTCGTACCGCACACTGCCGCGCAATTCGCCCGCGCCATCGTCATGCCCAACCTCAAGCCGCCGGTCACCACCACCGCACAGGCCTTGGCATACGGCGAACGCATACTCGCAGCACTGCCCATCGGCAGTGACTTTCAGCCGCTGATGACGCTGTACCTGACAGACCAAACCCCGGCAGATGAAATCAGCCGGGCGCACGAGGCTGGTGTGGTGGCCGTCAAGCTCTACCCCGCAGGTGCCACCACCAACAGCAGCGCCGGTGTCACCGATTTGCGCCACACGCGCGCCGCGCTTGAAGCCATGCAACGCGCAGGCATGCCTTTGCTGGTGCACGGTGAAGTCACCGATCCGGATATTGATTTGTTCGACCGCGAAGCGGTGTTCATAGACAAACACCTGGTGCCTTTGCGCAAAGATTTTCCTGAGCTGAAAATTGTTTTCGAGCACATCACCACGCGCGAAGCCGCGCAGTATGTGGCGCAAGCCGGTGCGCATACCGCAGCCACCATCACCTCCCACCATTTGCTGTTCAACCGAAATGCCTTGTTTCTCGGTGGCATGCGCCCGCACTATTACTGTTTGCCCGTGCTCAAACGCGAATTGCATAGGCAGGCTTTGTTAAACGCCGTGGGTTCGGGCAGCGACCGCTTCTTTTTAGGCACAGACAGCGCGCCGCACGCCACGCATTTGAAAGAACACGCCAGCGGCTGCGCCGGTTGCTACACGGCTTTGTCGGCCATGGAGTTGTATGCACAAGCGTTTGACAGCATCAACGCGCTGGACAAACTAGAGGGCTTTGCCAGCTTTCATGGACCGGACTTTTACGGTTTACCGCGCAACACCGGCAAGGTCACTTTAAAGCGCGAGGCTTGGACATTGCCAGAGGAATTACCGCTGGGCCAGGCAGGCATCAAACCTTTGTGCGGCGGTGAAACACTGGCCTGGCAGCTGGCCGTCGACTGACGCGGTGTTGCACCTAGACTGGCAGCAACCCTGGTTTATGCCGTGGGCGCAGTACGGTGAAAAAGTGCAACTGCATTGGCAAGCGCAGCCTGAGCAATTGCACCAGGCACTGAACCAATCGTGTGCCATGCGGTCGCAAAAAACTTTTGCTCCGCAGGCAGATTTGCCAACGGATATGGCGTACGAATCCTTTATTTTTCAGCACAAGCTAATACCGACACGCAATAACGCTCACGATTTCTTCAATGGTTTGTGTTGGCTGCGTTTTCCCAAAAGCAAAACTCAGTTAAACAAATTACAAGCAGATGCAATAGCGCGAAACGGTGTGGGCGCACACCGAGGCGAGTTGCGGGACGCACTCACGTTGTTTGATGAAAACGCAGGCTTGCTGTGCGCGCCGCCATCATTGTGGGAGTCGTTGAAAAACAAACAGTGGCATAAACTTTTTGTCACAAACCGTGATGCTTGGCAACAAGTGAAACTCGTTTTGTTCGGTCACGCACTGTTGGAAAAACTGTTGCAGCCTTATAAAGGTATTACCGTGCACGTGCTGTGTTTGCCCATGCCTTTGTTGATCAGTGATGAAGAAGTTGACGCCTGGTTGTGTCAACAACTCACACCAGACCTGTTGCAATCCAAACCCTTCGTACCCCTGCCGTTAGCAGGGATTCCGGGTTGGTGGCCGGGCAATGAAATCCCTGCTTTTTTTGAGGACAAAAAAGTGTTCAGAGATTGAAAAACAAGGCAACACCCTTACATTCACCGCATCTGGCCTGATTGTGTGGGCCGGTTTAAAAGGACTTCATGAAACGCATTCTTCTTTTGATTGTTACCAACCTCGCTGTCATGCTGGTGCTGGGTATAGTCGCCAGCTTGCTGGGTGTGAATCGCTTTTTGACGGCCAATGGTTTGAACCTGACCGCCTTGCTCGGCTTTGCCGCCATCATGGGTTTTGGCGGTGCGTTCATTTCTTTGCTGATCAGCAAGCCCATGGCAAAGTGGACCACGGGTGCGCAAGTCATCACACAACCGCAAAGTGCTGATGAAGCGTGGTTGGTCGATACCGTCAAACAGCTGTCGCAACGTGCCGGTCTGCAAATGCCCGAGGTGGCGATATACGAAGGTGATCCTAACGCGTTTGCCACTGGCGCATTCCGCAATTCTGCTTTGGTGGCGGTGTCCACCGGTTTGCTGCAAGGCATGACCCGCGAAGAAGTGGAGGCCGTGTTAGCGCATGAAGTGGCCCACATTCAAAACGGCGACATGGTCACACTCACTTTGGTGCAAGGCGTGCTCAACACCTTTGTGGTGTTTTTAAGCCGCGTCATTGGTTATGCCGTAGACAGCGCTTTACGCAAAAGTGATGACGAAAACACCGGCCCCGGCATTGGCTATTACGTCACCAGTTTCGTGCTCGATATCGTCTTGGGCATTGCCGCCAGTGTTGTCGTGGCATGGTTCAGCCGTCAGCGCGAATTTCGCGCGGACGCAGGCGCTGCCGCATTGATGGGTCGCAAGCAACCGATGGTGAATGCCTTACAACGTTTGCAAAGCATGCAGTCTGAAGGTCTGCCTCCGAGCTTGCAAGCCATGGGCATCAGTGGTGGTTTGGGCAAGATGTTTTCTTCGCATCCCCCTTTGGAAGAGCGGATTGCGGCTTTGCAAAACGCGGCATAAAACCAAAAACGCCAACAGACGCGATCAGCCCAATGCCATGGAGATCGCGTTTTTTTTCACCTGTGGTTTTGGACACTTAGGCAGATCAAACCAACTGCGCACGTCTTCTTCCAAGCCTACGCCGTGCATGTAGTTGTAAATTGCTTTCTTCAAACCGCGCCCCAGCAAGTCATGGTCGGTACCGGTGGGGTCGACAAAGCCCACATCATTTTGCGCAAAACCGCCTGCCGCCAAAGGCAGCAAGCTGACACCATAAGCAGAAGGGTTCATGCCCACGGGCGAGTGCACGGTGCAGGCGAAGCGGTGGAAAAACCCGCTGTGTATGCAACCGTTTTCAAACAGCTGACGCACATACTCCAGCGAGTCCACTGTGTCTTGCACGGTTTGCGTGGGAAAGCCGTACATCAGATAAGCGTGCACCAGCACACCGGCACGCGCAAAGCCTTGGGTCACACGCGCCACTTGCGCCACGGTCACGCCTTTTTGCATCAGCGTCAGCAGTCGATCAGAAGCCACTTCCAAGCCGCCCGACATGGCAATGCAACCGCTCTCGGCCAGTAACTCGCACAAGTCGGGCGTGAAGGTTTTCTCGAAGCGGATATTGCCCCACCAAGTCAGTTGCAATTGGCGGCGCAAAATTTCTTCGGCCATGGCTTTGAGTGCTTTGGGTGGTGCGGCTTCATCGACAAAATGAAAACCGGTTTGACCGGTTTCTGCTATGACACGCTCAATGCGATCAACCAAGGTGTTGGCCGAGGCCGCGTCATAGCGCGAGATGTAGTCCAGCGACACATCACAAAAACTGCATTTTTTCCAATAACAGCCGTGCGCCACGGTCAGCTTGTTCCAGCGTCCGTCGCTCCACAGTCTGTGCATGGGGTTCAGCATGTCCAGCAGCGATAAATAATCGTGCAGCGGCAAACCGTCCCAAGTGGGTGTGCCCACGTCGTCAAACGCCACATCCGGTTCAGCCCAGTTGATGTATTTCACTGCGCCATCCACGCGGACAAAACTGCGCACCAGGCGTTGTTGCGAACGCTGTCCTTGCACATGTTCAATCAATGACAGCACCGGGCGCTCGCCCGCGTCCAGCGTCACCACATCGACGAAGTTAAACAAGCGCGGCTCTTGCAAAGAACGCAACTCGGTATTCACATAACCGCCACCCAAACACACCTTTACTTCAGGGTGATGCAGCTTGATGGTTTGTGCGATACGCAGCGCCGCATACACCGCGCCTGGAAACGGCACGGACAACAACACCATAGTAGGTTGATGTTGCTGCATGGCTTGCAGCGTGAGTTGCTGCAACAAGTGGTCAATCAAATTCGGCGGCGCGGCCAGTGCGGCGGCGAGCGCATCAAAACTCGCTTGGCTGCCAGCCAAGGATTCACCGTAGCGCACAAACTCAAAACGCGCGTCCACTGCGTCGCGCAGCACATCGGCAATGTCGTTCAAATAGAGCGTGGCCAGATGCCGCGCTCTGTCTTGCTGACCCAATGCACCGAAGGCCCAGCCGAGGGCGTCGCCACTCTCATCATCAAACGCATCAAGAGACGCAAAGCGCGGGCCTTCAGGCAGAAAACCACGCCCAGCGATGCGGTGGCAAAGCGTGGCGTCGCGCCCTTGCAAAAACGCAATCGTCGGTGCAATGCTTTGTTGGTAACGCGTGAAATGGTCTAGAAACGCGTTCACGCTGGCACTTCTCTCGTTCTCTGGCAAAGCCATGGCGAGCTGCTGCACTTGCGCCAAGCATTCAGGTGTCAACAGCTGTAATACAAGCGCCAAAGCCAAATCCACTTGTTGCGATTCAACGCCTTGGCTGCGCAAAAAACCCGTGAGGTAAGCGGTGGACGGGTAGGGCGTGTTGAGTTGCGTCATCGGCGGGATGACGCTGAGCACGCGCACCTGTGCGGGCGTAACAGCAGAGGCGGCGTGCAAAGTCAGACGGTCAGACAAGCATCAAGCGGGTAAATAGCCTTCAACCGACAAATAGCGCTCGCCGGTGTCGTAGTTAAAGCCCAGCACTTTGGCACCGGCTGGCAACTCGGGCAGTTTTTGCGCAATCGCCGCCAGCGTGGCGCCACTGGAAATACCGACCAGCATGCCTTCTTCGCGGGCGGCACGGCGGCCGTATTCACGCGCGTCTTCGGCGTCGACTTGAATCACGCCGTCGAGCAAAGCTGTGTGCAGATTTTTCGGAATAAAGCCTGCGCCTATGCCTTGTATGGGATGAGGGGAGGGCGCCCCGCCTGAGATCACCGGCGAGGCCTTGGGCTCAACTGCAAACACTTGCAAGTTGGGCCATTTCTCTTTCAACACTTGTGCGCAACCTGTGAGGTGGCCGCCGGTGCCTACACCGGTGATGATGGCATCCAGTCCATCGGGGAAGTCAGCCAGAATTTCCTGGGCTGTTGTGCGCAAATGCACGGCGATATTGGCCGGGTTTTCAAACTGTTGAGGCATCCATGCTCCGGGTGTGGCGTCCACCAGTTCCTGGGCGCGGGCGATGGCGCCCTTCATGCCTTTTTCGCGCGGCGTCAAATCGAATGTCGCGCCATAGGCCAACATCAAACGACGGCGCTCGATACTCATGCTGTCGGGCATGACCAAAATCAATTTGTAGCCTTTGACTGCGGCCACCATGGCCAGACCGACGCCGGTATTGCCCGAGGTCGGTTCAATGATGGTGCCGCCGGGTTTCAACACACCGGACTTCTCGGCGTCTTCGATCATGGACAACGCGATGCGGTCTTTGATGGAGCCGCCCGGGTTGCTGCGTTCTGACTTGATCCACACGTTGTGATTCGCACCGAACAAGCGGTTCATGCGTATATGCGGTGTGTGGCCTATGGTCTCAAGAATATTATTGGCTTTCATCGGTGTACTCCTTATTCAGTGTGAGGGATTTTGCAACAGTTGCAAAGCCAGCGCTTCGCCGAGCTTAATGCCGTCAACAGCAGCAGAAAGTATGCCGCCTGCATACCCCGCGCCTTCGCCGCCCGGGTACAGGCCGCGCAGGTTCGGGCTTTGCAAACCGGCGTCGCGTTCTATGCGCAATGGCGATGAGGTGCGGGTTTCCACCCCTGTCAACACCGCATCTGCACGGTCAAAGCCTTTGATTTTCCGCCCGAACACAGGCAAAGCTTCGCGCATGGCGTCTGTCGCATAAGCAGGCAGCACGTTGTGAAAGCTTGTCATGTGTACGCCGGGTTTGTAAGAAGGCTCGACATCGCCCAAAGCCGTTGACGGCTTACCCGCCAGCAAATCGCCCACCAGTTGCGCCGGGGCTTGGTAGTTGCTGCCACCCGCCACATAAGCCGCAGATTCCAACTGACGTTGCAACACCATGCCGGCCAACGGATGAAAACCGTCGGCGGTGTCGCGTGTGTCTAGGCGCACTGCGTTACCCAGCTCCTGACCCAGCGTGGCTTCAAAAGACGCTGCATCTGTCGGGTAATCGCCCGGGTCAATGCCGACAACAATGCCTGCGTTCGCGTTGCGTTCATTGCGCGAATACTGGCTCATGCCGTTGGTGACCACGCGTCCGGCTTCGCTGGTGGCCGCCACCACCGTGCCGCCCGGGCACATGCAAAAACTGTAGACCGCGCGACCGTTGGCCGCGTGGTGGACCAACTTGTAATCAGCCGCGCCCAGCATCGGGTGACCGGCGTGCACGCCCCAACGTGCCTTGTTAATCACGCTTTGCGGGTGTTCGATGCGCACCCCTATAGAAAAGGCTTTGGCTTGCATGGCCACGCCGTGTCTGTGCAACATGGTGAAACTGTCGCGGGCGCTGTGGCCCAAAGCCATCACCACATGGTGTGCATTCAAGGTGTAACGCTCACCGCTGTCTTGTTGCAGTATGTGCAGCGCTTGCATGTGGCGTTGTGTGCCCTGCGTTTCATATGACATGTCGACGACGCGCTGATTGAATCGCACCTCGCCGCCCAATTGAATGATGTGCTCACGCAAACCTTCAACCACCTTGACCAGTTTGAACGTACCTATATGTGGATGCGCCGCCCACAAAATTTCTTCGGGTGCACCGAAGCGCACAAACTCTTGCATCACCTTGCGCCCCAGATGGCGCGGGTCTTTGATTTGGCTGTAGAGCTTGCCGTCGGAAAACGTGCCTGCGCCGCCTTCGCCGAATTGCACATTGCTCTCGGGCTTGAGCACCGATTTGCGCCACAAACCCCAGGTGTCTTTGGTGCGTTGACGCACGGCGGGTCCGCGCTCGATGACGATGGGTTTGAGCCCCATTTGCGCCAGCACCAGCGCGGCGAATATGCCGCACGGCCCAAAGCCGACCACCACCGGACGTTGGCCGTCGCTCGGGCTCCAGTCGGCAGGCGCTTGCACAGGCGCACGCCACACCATATCAGGCGTGGCTTGTATGTGCGGATGTGCTGAGTGTTGTTGCAGCAGTTGTGTTTCTTGTGCGGCGTGATGAAGCGAGATGTCGACGATGTAGACCACCAACAGGTTTTGTTTGCGTGCGTCGAAACTGCGTTTGAACACCGAGAGTGTGGCGATGTTTTCTTGGGCGATACCCAATGTCTGGGCGGCGAGTTCGTGTAAAGCTGCGTCTGGGTGCGGCGGTAGGTGCCGGTCGGCATCGGTTTCGGCGGGGGCGTCGGCGGCGCGGGGCAGTTGCAGCGGCAGGGCCGACAAAGGCAGCTTGAGTTCGGATAAGCGGATCATGTGCGGGGCCCGTGGTTATCGGGCAGTGGCGGCAATAGACGTGGATTCTAGGTGTCGAGCGGGGCTTACAAAATGGGCCAGACCTTAATTTGGATCAGTGGCTTGAATAGACCGGACAAATGTTATAACATACAAGCATTGCTATATCAGGAGCCATTCCATGAGCCTGAATACCTATTCCAGCCGTGAATTCACCCGCGATGTCAGTGCCGCCAAGCGGGCCGCCGAGCGCAGCCCGGTCATCATCACCGACCGGGGTAAACCGTCTTACGCCTTGTTAAATATCCGTGACTATTACCAGTTATGCGGTCAGCAAGATGTGACTTTGTTGACTTGCATGGACGCCATTCAGGGCAGCGAGGGTTTGGACTTTGAGCCAACGCGGGTTGACATTCGCACACCGGACGCCGACCTGGGTTGACACGTTGTGTATTTGCTCGACACCAACATCATTTCAGAACTGCGCCATGGCAAACCCAAGCAATCGCCAGCGGTGCGTGCCTGGGCAGCTGATAAAGAAATGAGCCGCTTATTTTTGTCGGCCATCACGGTGTTGGAGTTGGAAAAAGGTGTGCAAGCCCTGGAGCGAAAACAGCCACCTCAGGGCGGTGCATTGCGCGACTGGCTGGATCGCGTGAAGTTTGCATTTGCAGATCGCATACTGCCGTTTAACGAAGACACCGCAGTGTTGTGCGCCGCCATGCATTTTCCGCAGCCTAAACCTGAGCGAGATGCCATGATTGCCGCCACCGCTTTGCAGCACCGCATGGCGCTGGTGACGCGCAATATGGCGGATTTTGAAAATACAGGGGTTGCGTTGATCATTCCTTTTGAAACATAAGCAGATAATGGGTATGTGAAGCTCGCTAGGCCGTCGCTGGTGCAATCTGGGAAACCAGGCACTGGAGGAACGTCCGGACTGCACAGGACAGCGCAGGAGGTAATACCTCTCCACCGTGAGGTGAGGATCAGAGCAACAGAGACGAGCCGATTAAGTTCGGGTGAAACGGGCAATCTCTGCGCGCAGCAATACCAAGTAGGCCAACGTTGAGGCGGTCCGCTGAGTTGGCGGGTAGGTAGCACCGAGCCGGGCAGGCGACTCCCGGCCCAGAGGAATGACGGTCACGCGCCGGGCAACCGGCGTGCACAGAATCCGGCGTATCGGTGAGCTTCACACTTTTAAAGACTGGTCTTGAATTTTTATCAAGCAGATGGCTTGGCCAAATCGGTTTCTAGAAGCATGCGTACATAGCGTGTATACGGAATGCCTTTGGCCTTTGCACGGACTTTGACGGCATTCAGCAGGGATTGCGGAAGTCTTAAATTGAGTGCGGCAGATTTGGCTTCTATTTCAAACTTCATGGGTTTGAATCCGGATAAATCGTACTTAGACAAATCCGCCGAAGCTACAAAATTTTCGGCAGCTGCATCGCTTTTGAGCGTAGGCATAGATTTAGATTTTGTTTTCATAATGGTCTATTTCCTTTTGATGCATGAAGCGTGCGCTGATTCAAATACTCATTGATTTCCTTGGATGTACGCCACATGCGCCAACAGCGAGCGCATGGCCACCGGCCACAACTGCTGCGGCACATCGTCATAAGCCTGCGGCAGCCAGCTGTCCGGGTTACCTTGCGGGTTGGCTTGCATGACCCGGCGCACCTTGGCGTCACGCGTTAACCGGTGTGCTTTCAAACGCGCAATGCAATCGAGTGCGCTGTAAGCCTCGCCCCAAACATTGCCCAACGCATAACCGTGCGCGGGAAGAATGAATTCCACTTGATACGCATTGCAAAGCGCAGACAGTTTGTCCAATGAAGACAGGTAATCGCCCATATGCCCGTCAGGCGGGTCTACAACGGTGGTGCTGCCGTTCAGTATGTGATCGCCGCTGATCAGCAAGCCGTCTTCTTCCAAAATAAAACACAAGTGATTCGCTGCATGCCCGGGCGTGTGCACCACACGCAGCGTGTGCGTGTCAGAGCCGCTGTGCAGCACCAACCTATCGCCGTCATGCAGTGCATGGTCGGGCACGAAACGGCTGTGGGCGCGCGCCGTGTCGGCGGATGCCATGCCCATGGTGCGCACCTTCACGCCGTGGTCAGCGCACAGTTGTTTCAACAAAGCAGCACCCGGTGAATGGTCCGGGTGTGAATGCGTGCAAACGATGAATCGCAGATCGCCGCCGCAGGCTTGCCACAAGCGTTGAATGTGTTCGCGGTCCGGCGGGCCCGGGTCGATGACGATGAAGCCGCTGTCGGTGTCGCCAATCACATAGCTGTTGGTGCCGGGCCCGGTCATCATGCCGGGGTTGGGCGCAGTCAGGCGTTGCACATGGGCCAGCAAGCGCACCGGTGTGTCGGATTGCCAGTCCAGGTGGTGCACGATTTGCCCATCTCGGCAAGTTAACGCCAGTTCGCCAAACTGTTGCTCGTGTTCCATGTGGCGCGATTCTTTGCCGTTCAACCAACCGGCACGCGGGCAACTGTGAAACCAGGGTTGCTCATTCGCACACGCGGCCAGCACCGCGTCCACGCTGTCAAACGCCTGCATGCGCTCCAGCGTGCGAATGGTGGGGAAGATGATGAAGAAATCGTTGTCGCGGTGGCGTTGCAATGCATCCTGCGGGCGTATCCATAGCGGCTCAAACTGCTCTTTATCGTCGGCAACAGGTGTTTGCCCCTCGGGCATGCGGGCCACCAGAAACGGCACATCAAAGCGGCGTTTCAAATCGCGGTCGGTCACCCAGTGCGCCAGCACATACACCTGGTCTGCGGCCAAATGCATGCCGCGTGCCTCAATTTGCGGCGGCAATGCGTGTAAACGGTCAAAGCCTTGAATGTCGTTCATGTCAGCCATGCGGCCATCCGGGTGCGTGGCTAACAGCACGCCGAGTTCCTCGAAACTTTCGCGAATGGCCGCGATGGCTTGCGTCAAACGCAGGTCCTCCTGTGTGGTGCGGCGTTTGGCCAAATGGTGCACTTGTGCATCCGATGTTTCAATGCCACCACCCGGAAACACATAAGCGCCGGGCGCGAAACTCGCGGTCATGGATCGCCGTGTCATCAGCACTTCAATGCCTTCTTCGCCGTCGCGCAGCAGCAAAACAGTGGCAGCGGGTAGCGGCGTGGCGGGGGGGCGTTGGGGATGAAGTTGTAAATGCGGGCGGACCATGGCTGTAAACAGGAGTTGATCAGGCATGATAATCGGCGCATGCGTATCCGATTTACCAAAATGCAAGGCGCGGGCAATGATTTTGTGGTGCTCGACGAAACCCGGGGCTTGCTCGGCTTGACTGCCGCCGATTACCGTTTTCTGGCCGACCGGCATTTCGGCGTCGGTGCCGATCAAATTTTGAGCGTGCGTGCCGCGCCCACGCCGGATGTGGATTTTGAATACGTGATCCACAACGCGGATGGCGGCGAGGTCGAGCAATGCGGCAACGGCTCGCGTTGTTTCGTGCGCTTTGTGCGCGAACAAGGGCTGACGCAAAAAAACACAGTGCGCGTGAAAGTGCACGGCGGCGTCATCACCTTGCAAGAATTGCCTGACGGACAAGTGAAAGTGGACATGGGCGAACCGGTGCTGGATTTGCCGCGCATTCCTTTCAACCCGACGCATGCATCCGCAGTCAATGAACATGGCTTGCTCTGGCAATTGGTGCTGGGTGAAACCAGCGCAGATGTGGCTGTTGTGTCCATGGGCAATCCGCATGCGGTAATGACAGTCGCTGATGTGGACCACGCGCCGGTATCCAGCTTTGGCCCCTTGATTGAACAACATGCCGCGTTTCCCAATCGGGTGAACGCAGGCTTTATGCAAGTGCTGTCGCGTACGCAAATCAAACTGCGTGTGTTTGAGCGCGGATCGGGTGAGACGCTGGCTTGCGGCACCGGCGCGTGTGCTGCTGTGGTCGCTGGCATACGTCAAGGCTTGCTTGACAGCAAAGTAGACGTGTACACACGCGGCGGCGTGTTGACGATTGAATGGCAAGGCCTCGGTCACCCGGTATGGATGACCGGACCCGCAACCACCGTATTCACCGGCGAGATGGAGATAAAACAATGAATAACCCGATCACACCAATCACTGAAGATGACATCGCCAATTTCCTGGTGAACACGCCGGACTTTTTCGACCGCCATGCACAGTTGCTGGCCACGGTGCGCATCGTCAACCCGCATGGCCAGCGTGCGGTCAGTTTGCAAGAGCGCCAGGCGGATATGTTGCGCGAAAAAATCCGCGCACTCGAGCAACGCATGATGGAGATGATCCGCAACGGCAGCGACAACGCTGTGCTGGCCGACCGTTTGCACCGTTGGGCGCAAAGCCTGTTGATTCTTCAGCAGCCGGCAGATTTACCCGTCGCCATCGTCACCGAAATCCAGCACCATTTCATGGTGCCGCAAGTGGCTTTGCGGGTCTGGCGTGTCGCTGACAAATTTCAGAAAAAAGCGTTTGCGCAAAACATCAGCGAAGACGTGAAAAGCTTTTCCGCCGGTTTGGCTGCGCCTTATTGCGGTGCCAATAACGAGTTTGAAGCCGTGCAATGGCTGGCGCATCCGCACGAAGCCAAGTCTGTGGCATTGCTGCCCTTGCGCAACAACGCGACACCGTGGACCGATGCCGCTGACAGCACACCGTCCGGCGACTGCATCGGTTTGCTGGTGCTGGCCTCGCCGGACCCGCAGCGTTTTCACCCGTCCATGGGCACGGATGTATTGAGCCGCATCGCCGAGTTGGCGGCAGCAGCGCTCACGCGTTTGCAATAAGCAGGTCTTGCACACGCCATGGATGAAGACGCGCAACTGGTGCAACGCTATCTAGCGCATGCGCAGTTTGAAAAGCGTCTGGCTGCGCGGACCGTGGCTTTGTACACCGGTGACTTGCAGCGTTTGCAAGCGCTGGCAAACAAGGACAAAGTGTTGTTGACCGAAGTGCAAGCGCACCACATGCGGCGCTGGATGGCGCAAATGCACAGCAGCGGCCGCACGCCGCGCGGCATTGCCTTGATCACTTCCGGCTGGCGCGGTTTTTACGCCTGGCTGGGACGCGAAGGCCTGGTCAGTGCCAATCCTCTGGCCGGCATGCGCGCACCCAAAGCCGCCAAGCCTTTGCCCAAAGCTTTGAATGTGGACGACGCGGTGCAACTGGCCTCGCACCACAACGATGAGCAAGACCCTTGGCTGCAAGCGCGCGATATTGCGATAGTGGAGTTGCTCTACAGCAGCGGTTTGCGCGTGGCCGAACTCACCGGCCTGGATGTGCAAGCCAGCAGCACGGCACGCGGTTGGATAGACATGGACAGCGCCGAAGCGCATGTGCTGGGCAAGGGTTCGAAACGCCGCAGCGTACCCGTCGGTGAAAAAGCTATCGCTGCGTTGCGCGCATGGCTTCAGGTACGCACACCACAACTGCCTGAATATGCGCAGACGCAAACCGCATTGTTTGTCGGCATACGCGGCACTCGATTGAGCTCACAAGCCATTTGGCAGCGTTTGCGCGCGCGCGGCGTGCAAGCCGGTATCAGCACGCCGGTGCACCCGCACATGTTGCGGCATTCGTTTGCCAGCCATGTGTTGCAATCCAGCGGAGACCTGCGTGCGGTGCAGGAAATGCTGGGCCACGCCAACATAGGCACCACCCAAATTTACACACGGCTGGATTACCAGCACCTGGCCAAGGCCTACGATGCAGCGCACCCGCGCGCCCGACGAAAAAATACATGAAAACCATACAACTCAAAGCAGGCAAAGAACGTTCGGCATTGCGCTACCACCCTTGGGTGTTTGACAGCGCGATTGCCAAAGGCGGTGGCGACCCCGGCGAAACCGTGCGGGTCGAATCACAGACCGGTCAGTTTTTGGGATGGGCAGCATTCAGCCCGACCTCGCGCATTCGCGCACGCATCTGGAGTTTCCAAAGCGATGAACGCATTGATGCTGCATTCTTTGAAAAACAGGTAGCTGCTGCTGTTGCCATGCGCGCGAGACTGCAAGTGCCAAGCAATGGTGTGCGATTGATTCATGGCGAAGCAGATGGTTTGCCGGGACTCATCGTTGACAGTTATGACGACACCTTGGTGGCGCAGTTTTTATCGGCGGGTACTGAGCGTTTCAAAGCGGATATTGTGAAAGCGCTGGTGCTGCACACCGGTGCCAAGCGTGTGTTTGAGCGATCAGACTCCGGCGTGCGTGCGCTTGAAGGCCTGGGTCCGGTCACGGGTTGGTTGTACCGCGCTGAGGGCAGCAGCGACGACACGCAGATCGTCATTCAAGAACACCAGTGGTCGCTGGCGTTGGATATTGTGGAAGGCCACAAAACCGGTTTTTACTTGGACCAGCGCGACAGCCGTTTGAAATTCGCCGAATATGCGCAGCGTTTGAATTTGCGTCAGGTGCTGAACTGCTATTGCTATACCGGCGGCTTCAGTGTGGCGGCTTTGAGCGGCATGCGGCAAAGCGGCGCATTGAGCGACGGCGCGCAAGTCACGTCGATTGATTCATCCGCACCGGCGATTGCCAAGGCACAGGCCAATGTGACGCGCAACGGTTTTGATGCAGAACGCCAAGTGTTTCTGGATGCAGACGTGAACGCCAGTTTGCGCAGCCTGCACAAAGAAGGCAAGCAGTTTGACGGCATCGTGCTGGATCCGCCCAAATTCGCACCCAGCGCCGCGCATGCGGAGCGCGCGGCGCGCGCCTACAAAGACATCAACCGCTGGGCGTTCAAGCTGCTGGCACCCGGCGGCGTGCTGTTCACTTACAGCTGTTCCGGCGGCATTCCGCCCGAGTTGTTCCACAAGATCGTCGCATCCGCAGGGACTGATTCAGGTGTAGACGCTTACATTCTGGAGCGTGTCCAGGCCGCGCCCGACCACCCGATGACGGTGAATTTCCCCGAGGGCGAGTATTTAAAAGGTCTTATTCTGATGAAGAAGTGAGCCACTGTCTTGAATCATGGCTACACTGCCCCACCTTTGAAGATTGTTTTGATTAAGGTTGATGTCTCATGTTGATCCCTGCTACTGTCTTGACCGGTTTTTTAGGCGCCGGCAAAACCACACTTCTCAAGCGCGTGCTCAGCGAAGACCACGGCCACAAAATCGCCATCATTGAAAACGAGTTTGGCGAAGAAAACATAGACAACGACATTCTGGTGTCCGACACCAAAGAACACATCGTGCAAATGAGCAATGGCTGCGTGTGTTGCACCATCCGCGAAGACCTGCGCACTACTTTGCAGGAACTGGCCGAGAAAAAACGCAAAGGCGAACTCGACTTTGACCGCGTCGTGATTGAGACCACCGGTTTGGCCGACCCCGGCCCGGTGGCGCAAACTTTTTTCATGGACGACGAAATCGCCGAAAGCTTTTTGCTCGATTCAGTGCTGACACTGGTCGACGCCAAGCACGCGGCGCAAACCTTGAATGACCGTCAGGAAGCGCGCCGTCAAATCGGTTTTGCCGATCAAATCTTCATCAGCAAAAGCGAGCTGGTCTCCAAAGACGAGTTGGACGCTTTGCAGCACCGGCTCAAGCACATGAACCCGCGCGCGCCTCAAAGCATCGTGCATTTCGGCGAGATCGGCATAGACAAGGTGTTTGATCTGCGCGGCTTCAACCTGAACACCACGCTGGAAATTGACCCGGACTTTTTGAACGAAGGCCACGACCATCATCAGCACGACGCCGAGCATTGCGACCATCCTTCGCATGCGCACGACCACCACGGCGACCATGACCATGTGCCGGGTCACGGCCACGGACACCATCACCACCATGACGACGACGTGAAAAGCTTTGTCTTCAAGTCTGACCGGGCTTTGGACCCGGCCAAGCTGGAAGATTTTCTGGGCGCCATCGTCAACATTTACGGCCCGCGCATGCTGCGTTACAAAGGCGTGTTGCACATGAAGGGCACCGAGCGCAAAGTGATTTTCCAGGGCGTGCACCAACTCATGGGCAGCGATTTGGGCCAGCCTTGGGAGAAAAATGAGAAGCGAATGAGCAAAATGGTATTCATTGGCATCGATTTGCCCAGAGATATTTTCATGCAGGGACTGGAACAATGCTTATGCTGAGTAAAATCAGCGCGCCAAAGGCCTGCAAGTGAAAACACCTGCCGGCATGAAGAAGATGGCAAATATGTAAAAAATAACAGCAGTCGGGGAGTTTCAATCGATTCCCCGGGCCCGGCTGACAGGAGATGAGCAGTGAAATCTACCCAACATAAAGCCAGTGCCAAAGCCAAGTCGAAAACCAGCGCCAAGGCACCGGCCAAAAAAGCAGCGGTCAAAAAAGCCGCGCCTGCAGCCAAGCCCGTGGTGAAAAAAGTGCTTGCCAAAAAACCTGTGGCCGTGAAAAAACCGGTGGTCGCCGCCAAGAAAGCAGTGGCGAAAAAACCGGATGCCAAACAAGCCGTTCCTGCCAAGAAACCTGTGGCTGTGAAAAAACCGGTGGTTGCCGCTAAGAAAGCAGCAGTAAAAAAACCGGCCGCTAAAAAAGCCATGCCAACCAAGAAAGCTGCCCCTGTCAAAAAACCAGTGGCAAAAAAGCCGACGCCTGCGGCTGTCAAAGGCAAATCCAAACCGGCGAGTTCACCCACCGGCAAAAAAGTTGTACCCATTAAAAATGCAGTAAGCACATCCTCAACAGCCTCCCGACAAGGCAAAGTGTCCCAGACCCCGGTCAAGACACCACCTTCCGCCAAAAAATCTTCCAACGCAAAAACTGCCTCCCTATCCGCGACCAGCGCTACCAAAACCTCTCCCGGCAAATCTGCCACTGCCTCTGCCAAATCTGCACCCGTCAAAGCAGTTGCTGCACCAGCAACTGCCGACGTGGCCAAAAAGTCCCCGCGCGCCGCCAAGGCCATGGCCATGATGCCGCCGCCGCCCGGACAAAGTGTGGCTTCGACCACTGCCAAATCCAGCTATGGCCCGATAGCCATACCTTCACTGCCCGCCGTGGTACCTGTGGTTCCTGTCAAAGACCCCAAACTGGTCAATAATTGGAAAAGCAAAACCGCCGACACCATCAGCGACGCTGAAATCATTGCCATGCCCGACGACGAGTACATGAACAGCCTGCAAATGGCATTCTTTCGTCACAAGCTGGTGCAACTCAAGACCGAAATCTTGGTCAACGCCGGTGAAACCACCGAGCATTTGCGCGAAGACACGGTCATCGTGCCGGATCCCGCAGACCGCGCCACCATCGAGGAAGAACACGCTCTCGAATTGCGCACCCGTGACCGCGAACGCAAGCTGCTGAAAAAAATCGAGCAATCGATAGGCCGCATAGACAGCGGCGATTACGGTTACTGCGACGAAACCGGCGAACCCATAGGTGTGGGCCGCTTGATCGCCCGTCCTACCGCCACCTTGTCACTCGAAGCGCAACAGCGTCGCGAGCTCAAGCAAAAAATGTTCGGCGACTGAGCATCGTCTGCTTTGCCACACAACAAGCAGGCCGCAAGGTCTGTTTTTTTTGTCAAAAAAGCTGATATTTCACTTTCAGATACTTTTCTAAGTGCTTATTTCATATCGAAATTTTTCTGACGAAGAAATTCAAATAGTGGTCTAAGTTGTTGATTTTATTTACAAAACTTCATTTTCAGTTGGTAATCGCATAAATCTCTGGTAAAGTGCAAACTAGTGGTAATTAGTGGAAAAATGTGAGATTCTCCGTTTTTCTGCCGCTGTTTGTTTTTTTAAGGGGTTGATTGCCGTGTTCCAAGGTGCGTCGTCGCTGAGTCTGGATGTCAAAGGCCGTTTGTCGGTGCCGACTAGGCACCGCGATGTGCTGAGCGCGACCGCCGCCGGGCAACTCACCATCACGCGTCATCCGCATGGTTGTCTCATGTTGTTTCCGCGTACCGAGTGGGAAAAATTTCGCGAGCGTGTAGCTGCATTGCCAATGACGGCGCATTGGTGGAAACGTATTTTTCTGGGCAATGCCATGGATGTGGAAATGGACAGCACCGGACGCATTCTGATTTCGCCTGAATTGCGTGCGGCAACGCATATAGGCAAGGAAACCATTTTGTTGGGTATGGGCAGCCACTTTGAATTGTGGGACAAGTCCACCTATGACGCTCAAGAAGCCCAGGCCATGCAAGGCGAGATGCCTGATGTGCTGCGTGATTTTTCGATTTAACGTGGAATGGCAACAACTGAATGGGTACACACCACCGTCATGTTGAAGGAGGCGGTCGAGGCGCTGGACGTCCAGGCCGAAGCCACTTATGTCGACACAACCTTTGGCCGAGGCGGGCATGCAAAGCGCATCTTGGCGCAACTGTCGGCGCAGGGACAACTGATTGCCTTCGACAAGGACCCGCAAGCAGTAGCCAGTGCGCAAGCCCTGAACGATCCGCGCCTACAGATACGGCACCAGGGCTTTGCGGCGCTGAGCCAGCTGCCGCCGGCCAGTGTGAGGGGGGTGTTGATGGACCTGGGGGTGAGCTCGCCGCAAATCGACAACCCAGAAAGAGGCTTCTCGTTTCGCAACGACGGCCCGCTGGACATGCGGATGGACAGCAGCCGAGGCCAAAGCGTGCACGAGTGGCTGGCAGAGGCAAAAACCGAACAAATCGCACAGGTGATACGTGAACTTGGTGAAGAACGATTTGCCAACGGCATTGCCAAAGCCATCACTGCCAAGCGTGACGCCGGGCAATTGCCCGACACCACGCTGGGGATGGCTTCGCTCGTGGCGGAAGTGGTCAAAACCCGCGAGCCAGGGCAAAACCCGGCAACCCGCACCTTTCAGGCGTTTCGCATCTTCATCAATGGCGAGCTCGACGAATTGCAGCAGGCCTTGGACGCCAGCTTGCAAGTGCTTGAACCGGGAGGCCGTCTGGTGGTGATCAGTTTTCATTCGCTGGAAGACCGCATGGTCAAACAATTCATCGCCAAACATTCGCGCGAGGTCTATGACCGGCGCACGCCGTTTGCCGTCGCACCTGATTTGCCATTGCGTGCCCTAGGCCGTCAGCGCCCCACGGATGAAGAAATCAAAGCCAACCCGCGCAGCCGCAGCGCCATCATGCGGGTGGCCGAGCGTTTGCCCCTGGCACAGGAGGGCGCATGACACGCGTGAATGCCTTGTTGTTGATCGCTGTCATGCTGAGCGCGCTGTACCTGGTGCGCACCCAGTATGAATCGCGCAGGCTGTACACCGAACTCGATCGCGCCAAAGCGCAGGCTCAGCGTCTGGAAAACGAATACGACAGACTGGATATAGAAAGAGGCGCGCAAGCGACGCCTTTGCGGGTGGAAAAACTCGCGCACGAGCAATTGCACATGCGCACCATTTCACCGGCCATCACCCAGTACGCCGCGCCTGCCAATACACCGCTGGAAAGCGCTGCCGCAGCGTCGCAAAAGGTTCAGCCGTGAGCAGCCGCAGCGTTCAATATTCCACCAACCCCTTGCTGGCCAGCAAGACGCCAATCTGGCGCAGCCAGTTCATCGTCGCTTGCATTGCGCTGGGTTTCATCGGGCTGGTGGTGCGTGCCGCTTATGTGCAAGTAGTGGGCAATGCATTTTTCCGCAAACAAGGCATTGTGCGTTTTGAAAGACAGCTGGATATTCCGGCCAACCGCGGCCGCATCCTGGACCGCAACGGTTTGATACTCGCGTCCAGCGTGCCCATGCCCAGCATCTGGGCCTGTCCCGAAGAGATGGAAGCTGATGCCTCGCAACTCAAGGCGCTGGGGCAATTGCTGGATATGCCGTTGGCTGAGTTGCAAACCAAGGTCGGCGACACACGCCGTAAACACGTGTGGCTGCGCCGTCAACTCGACGACGCCGCCGGTAAAAAAATCAAGGAACTCGGTATCCATGGCATTTACACCACCATGGAATACAAACGCATGTACCCGCAAGGTGAGGCCGCTGCCCATGTGGTCGGTTTCACCAATGTGGAAAACCTCGGCCAGGAAGGCGTGGAGCTGACCTTCAACACCCACTTGGGCGGCAAGAACGGCACCCGCCGCGTCATCAAAAACGGTCAAGGCCAGGTGGTCGAAGGTGTGGGCGACATGGTGCCACCGGTTGAAGGCAAAGACTTGCAACTCAGCATAGACAGCAAGGTGCAGTACTTCGCATACCAGCGTTTGCGCGAAGCCGTGCTCGAGAACAAAGCGGCAGCCGGCAGCGTGGTGGTGCTGGATGCGCAAACCGGTGACATTCTGGCGCTGGCCAATTACCCCAGTTACACGCCCGACAAACGCAGCAACCTGAGCGGCGCCCAGTTACGCAACCGTGCGTTGACCGATACCTTTGAGCCGGGCTCGACCATGAAGCCGTTCATCATTGGACTGGCCATGGAAAAAGGGCTGGTCAAGCCGGAGACCTTGATAGATACCGCGCCGGGCAAACTGAATATGTACGGCATGACCATCACCGACGCACACCCGCACGGCACGCTGAGCGTGTCTGAGGTGATTCAAAAGTCCAGCAACATCGGCACCGTCAAAATCGCCATGCGCATGCCGCCTAAGGACATGTGGGAAATGTATACACAGGTCGGTTTCGGTCAGAAGCCGCAAGTGCCTTTCCCCGGCGCTGTCACCGGCAGGTTGCGTCCTTATAAAAGCTGGCGGCCTATGGAGCAGGCGACCATGAGTTACGGCTATGGTTTGTCGACCAGTTTGTTTCAACTGGCGCAGGCCTACAGCATGTTTGCGCGCGACGGTGAAATGGCACCGGTCAGTTTGCTCAAACGCCAGGACAAGGTCGCCGGTGTGCGCGTCATTTCCACCGAGCATGCGCTGCAGGTGCGCAATATGTTGCACATGGTGACAGGTGCAGGCGGCACCGCGCCCAAGGCACAAACCATGGGTTATTCGGTAGGCGGCAAAACCGGTACCGCACACAAGCTCGATGGCAAAAGTTACGCCGAGAAAAAATACCGGGGCTTTTTTGTCGGTATGGCGCCCATAGACAACCCGCGCATCGTGGTCGCCGTCATGATTGACGAACCTAGCAACGGACACTATTTCGGCGGCGATGTGGCCGCACCGGTATTCAGCCAGACCGTTCAGCAAACCTTGCGCATGCTTGAAGTGCAACCCGACATGGCGGTCAAGCCACAAGTGGTGGCCAAGGCCGAGGCGGAGTCTTTCTGATGCAGCATTTGCACACGCCCTTGGAAGCCGCGCGTTGGTTGCGTGCCCATGTGACCGCGCAACTCACCTCGGACAGCAGACGCGTGCAAGCCGGTGACGGATTTTTTGCCTGGGTCGGTCAAAGCACCGATGCCAGACAGCATGTGGTGCAGGCTTTGCAACAAGGGGCGAGCGCCTGTCTGGTAGAAGCTGCCGGGTTGGAAACGTTTGAAGCGTTCACTGACTTGGCTTTGCACGATGCGCCCATCAGCAGTTTCACCGGTTTGAAAGCCGCCAGCGGAGCCATAGCCGACGCGTATTTCGATTCACCCAGCGCGGCTTTGAGTTTGCAGGCTGTGACTGGTACCAATGGCAAGACATCTACCGCCTGGTGGTTGGCGCAGGCCTTCAGCCGCCTCGGGCAACGCTGTACCGTGGTCGGCACATTGGGCTTGGGCGAACCGGGACACATGCACAGCACCGGTTTGACCACGCCGGATCCTTTGCAATTGCAAACCCAGTTGCGCCGTTGGGTGAATGACGGTGTCCAGGTTTGTGCGCTTGAAGCTTCCTCTATCGGTCTGGTGGAAAACCGGTTGTCCGGTTGCCATATCCGTACCGCCATCTTCACCAATTTCACACAAGATCATCTGGACTACCACGGCAGCATGCAAGCCTATTGGCAAGCCAAGCAAAGCCTGTTTGAATGGCCAGGTTTGACAGCCGCTGTGATCAACATAGACGATGCCAAAGGGCGCGAACTGGTGCAGCGTTTGCAGCACTCGACGCTGAAGTTATGGACTGTGTCCATGGACGGTACAGCCGATATATATGCTCGCCATGTACGCACCACTGCCCAAGGCATGACTTTTGAGGTGTGCGAAGCCGCCCAAAGCATGAGCCTGACCACCGCTGCATTGGGCGACTTTAATGTGATGAATCTGCTGGGCGTGATCGCTGCTTTGCGCCAGGCCGGTCACGCATTAGCAGATGCAGTAGCCGCTTGCCACGACTTGCAAGCCGTGCCCGGTCGCATGCAGCAACTCGGCCATGACGGCACACCTGCGGTGGTGGTCGACTATGCGCACACGCCGGATGCGGTGGCCAAGGCTTTGCAGGCATTGCGCCCGTGGGCGCACGCGCGCGGCGGGCGCTTGCACTGTGTGCTCGGTTGCGGCGGCGACCGCGACAGCAGCAAACGCGCACCCATGGCGCGTTGCGCCGAAGACTATGCCGATGTGGTTTGCCTGACCAGCGACAACCCGCGCAGCGAAGACCCGCAACACATACTGCAACAGATGTTGCAAGGCATGCGCGAACCGCAAAGCGCCGTCCAGCAACTCGACCGCGGCCTGGCCATTGCCGAGCGCATCAGCCAGGCCGATGTGAAAGACGTGGTGTTGATTGCCGGTAAGGGCCATGAAACCTACCAGGAAGTCAAAGGCCAGAAACTGCCGTTTTCAGATGCAGACCACGCCTTGCTGGCATTGCAAAACCGGGGGGAAGCATGAACCTCAGCTTGCAACAGATACAGCATTGGTTGCCCGGCAGCCGCTTGGTCGGTGACGGCAACTTGGACATAACCAGAGTGCACACCGACAGCCGCAGCGTGCAAGCGCAAGACTTGTTTGTCGCTTTGCAAGGCGAGCGGTTTGACGCGCACGATTTTCTGGCGCAGTTACCAGCGCTCGGCGTGCACGCCGCCATCGCCACGCGCGGTTTGGCGCAAGCCGGTTTGTCCGGTCTTGAGGTGGACGACACATTGCAAGCCTTGCAAACACTGGCGCGCGCCTGGCGTGCGCAGTTTGACTTGCCATTGATTGCAGTGACCGGCAGCAACGGCAAAACCACGGTGACGCAAATGCTGGCGTCCATATTGCATGCATGGCAGGGTGGTGATGCGCTGGCTACGCAAGGCAATTTCAATAACCACATCGGTGTGCCGTTGACACTGCTCAGGTTGCGTGCACATCACCGTGTCGCCGTGCTGGAGTTAGGCATGAACCACCCGGGCGAAATTGCGCAGCTTGCCGCTTGCGCTGCGCCCACGGTGGCGCTGGTGAACAACGCCCAGCGTGAACACCAGGAGTTCATGCACAGCGTGCAGGCCGTGGCCGAAGAAAACGGCGCAGTCATACAGGCTTTGTCAGACAACGGTACCGCTGTGTTTCCCGCCCTTGATGCGTATCAGCAGCTGTGGCGTGAATACGCCGGCTCGCGTCGCGTTATCGATTTCGGCGGGCAGAGTGCGCAAGTCAAACTGTTGAAAGCCGAGTGGTCTGTCACCCGTTGGCAACTCGAATTACAAATCCCTCAGGGCCAGCTAACAACACAACTGCATCTGCCCGGCCAACACAATCTGCACAACGCCATGGCGGCAGCCGCCGCCGCGCTGGCTGCCGGTGCGCCTTTGAGCGCGATTGAACAAGGCTTGACGCAGTTCCAGCCGGTCAACGGTCGTTCCAAAGTCAGTCTGTTGCAACACCTGGGCCGCAGCATCACTTTGATAGATGACAGTTACAACGCCAACCCGGATTCAGTGCGCGCCGCCATTGAAGTGCTGGCGCAATCAGCTGCGCCGCGTTTGCTGGTGTTGGGCGACATGGGCGAAGTCGGCACGCAAGGCGCAGCGTTTCACGCCGAGGCGGGTGAATACGCGCAACAACAACACATAGAGCATGTGCTGACGCTTGGCGAACTCAGCTGCCATACCGCCAGTGCGTGTGCAAACGCTGTGCATTGCCACAGCATGGATGAATTGATGCAACAGGTGAACACATTGCTGCCCACTTTATCGAGCGTGCTGGTCAAAGGATCGCGCTTTATGCGCATGGAGCGTGTGGTGCAGACATTGCAAGACGCAGAACAACAAGCGGCATCGTTGCTTCGCAAGGAGGCTTCATGCTGCTGACCCTGGCCCAATGGCTGCAATCCATCTCGCCAGAATACGGCTATTTGCGCGTGTTCCAGTACCTGACCTTCCGTGCAGTGATGGCAGCGCTCACCGCTTTGTTGATCGGTTTGATCGCCGGCCCGGCCGTGATACGCAAACTTGCTGAATTGAAAATCGGCCAACCCATACGCGGCTACGGTGTAGAAGCGCACCTGAGCAAATCCGGCACGCCCACCATGGGCGGTGTATTGATACTGTTGTCGATTGCTTTCTCCACATTGATGTGGGTGGACTTGTCCAACCGCTTTGTCTGGATTGTGTTGGCAGTCACGCTGGGCTTTGGTGCCATAGGCTGGGTCGACGATTGGCGCAAAGTGGTGAATAAAGACCCCGAAGGCATGCGCTCGCGCGAAAAATACCTGTGGCAATCGGTCATCGGTTTGCTGGCGGCTTTGTACCTGGTGTTCAGTATTTCCGAGGTCAGCAATTTGCGCGTGCTCGAATTGTTTTACAGCTGGGTGCGTTCGGGTTTTGATGTGAACCTGCCGCCCAAGGCCGGTTTGCTGTTGCCGTTCTTCAAGGAAATCAGCTACCCGCTGGGCGTGCTGGGTTTTGTCATCCTCACCTATCTGGTCATCGTTGGTTCGAGCAACGCGGTCAATCTGACCGATGGTCTCGACGGTCTGGCCATCATGCCGGTGGTCATGGTCGGCTCAGCGCTGGGTGTATTTGCCTATGTGGCCGGCAGCGCTGTTTACTCCAAGTATTTGTTTTTCCCGCATATTCCGGGCGCCGGTGAGTTATTGGTTTTTTGCGCCGCTATCGCCGGTGCCGGTCTGGCCTTTTTGTGGTTTAACACGCACCCGGCGCAGGTGTTCATGGGCGATGTGGGCGCTTTGGGTCTGGGCGCTGCCTTGGGCACCATCGCAGTCATCGTGCGCCAGGAAATCGTGCTGGCCATCATGGGCGGTATTTTTGTCGCCGAGGCTTTGTCGGTGATGTTGCAAGTCACTTATTTCAAATACACCAAACGCAAATACGGCGAGGGAAGACGCATTTTGAAGATGGCGCCTTTGCACCACCATTTCGAAAAATCCGGCTGGAAAGAAACACAGGTCGTGGTCCGTTTTTGGATCATCACCATGTTGCTCTGTCTGATCGGTTTGTCCACTTTGAAGCTGCGCTGACCATGAACCTGCTGCAAGACCAACACATCCTCATCCTGGGTCTGGGCGACTCCGGGCTGGCGATGCTGCGCTGGTGTATGTTGCAAGGCGCTCGCGTCACGGTCGTCGATACGCGCGACAAACCGCCCGGTTTGCAGAAGTTGCAAGAAGAAAAACTGCATGCTGAGTTTGTGCATTCTGCATTTGATGCAGCGTTGCTTGAAGGCAATGACATTCGTGCAGTGTTCAAAAGCCCGGGCTTGTCACCCGCTGAAGTCGCAGGGGTCTGGCAGGCGGCGCAGGCCAAGGGATTGTGGTGCGGTACCGAGCTGACATTGTTTGCCCACGCACTTGAACATCTGAAAAACAGCGAAGCGTCTTACCAACCCAAAGTGCTGGCCATCACCGGCACCAATGGCAAAACCACGGTGACACGACTCACCGGTTTGCTGCTCGAGCGTGCCGGCATGAAAGTGGCCGTCGCCGGCAATATCGGTCCGACTTTGCTCGACACCTTGACACAGCGCTTAGACGATTTACCGCAAGTCTGGGTGTTGGAGTTGTCGAGTTTTCAACTCGACGGCGTAGACAACTTTGAAGCAACCGCCGCCTGTGTTCTTAATCTGACGCAAGACCATTTGGACTGGCACGGCGACATGGCCGCTTACGGTAAAGCCAAGGCACATATTTACGGACAACACGCGGTCGGTGTGTTGCCGCGCCATGATGACGCAGTCATGGCTTTGTGGCCGACCGACAGCGGGCGCAAAAAAGAAGTACCGCGTGCACGCCTGCATTTCGGCGCAGACTTGCCGCAACACCCCGGCGACTTCGGCTTGTCCACAGACAACGGCATGACCTGGCTGGTGCGAGCCATGCCCTCAGAGGACAACGGCGGCAAGCGTGGTCGGGTGGTGGAAGAGGAATTGCAAATTCAACGGTTAATGCCAGCCGATGCGTTGCGCATACGCGGACGACACAACGCCTTGAATGCGCTGGCGGCGCTGGCGCTGGCCGGCACCTGCAGCAATGGTCTGGCGCACATGCTGCACGGCTTGCGCGAATACACCGGCGAGCCGCACCGCTTGTCGTCTGTGGCTGTGCTCAATGACATCGAATACTTTGACGACAGCAAAGGCACAAACGTGGGCGCTACCGTTGCCGCTGTCAACAGCCTGGGTGCAGAGCGCAAGCTGATAGTGATATTGGGCGGCGACGGCAAAGGACAGGACTTTGGTCCACTGGGCGACCCGCTCAAGCGCCATGCCCGCGCATTGGTATTGATAGGCCGGGATGCAGAGTTACTGGTTGAGGCTTTGCAAAGCCAAGGTCTGGACATGCACCGCGCCAAGAACATGGAAGAAGCCGTCGAACTGGCCACGCAAGCGGCGCACACCGGCGACGCGGTGCTGTTGTCACCGGCTTGCGCCAGTCTGGACATGTACACCAACTATGTCGCCAGGGCTGAGGCTTTTGTGCAAGCCGTGCAGCAGTTGGCCGTGCTGGAAGGTCAACCATGAGCCAGATCACATTTAGCGATCGCATAGGCCGCTGGTTCGGCAACCCGCCCAAAGAGGGCATGGACGCATTGCCTGTGCGGGTGCACGGACGCGAATTCACTCGCACCGGCGCAGCGCCCGGCAGCATCAAAGGTTTTGATCAGGCCTTGATCTGGGCGATTGCCGGTTTGTTGCTGTGGGGCCTGGTGATGGTGTACTCGGCGTCGATTGCATTGAACGACGGCGCGCAGGACAGCAGCGTCTGGCAGGCGCAGTTTCTGGCGCGCCACTGTCTGTCCTTGTTCATCGGTTTTGTGGCCGCACTGCTGGTGTTTCAAGTGTCCATGGACCGCTGGGAAAAAGTCGCGCCTTGGGTGTTCATTGTGTCGATTGTTTTATTGATCGCAGTGCTATTGCCATTCATCGGCAAAAGTGTCAACGGTGCGCGCCGCTGGATCGGGCTTGGCCTGATGAACTTTCAGCCGTCCGAACTGGCCAAACTCGGCACGCTGTTGTACGCCGCCAATTACATGGTGCGCAAAATGGATGTGAAGGAAAAATTCTTTGCTGCTGTGACGCCGATGGCGGTGGCGATTGCCATCGTCGGCTCTTTGCTGCTGGCCGAACCCGATATGGGCGCATTCCTGGTGATTGCCGTCATCGCCATGGGCATCTTATTTTTAGGCGGCGTCAATGCCCGCATGTTTTTGTTGATCACAGGTATTTTGGCCGTTGCCTTCAGTTTGATGATTGCGCTGTCGCCATGGCGGCGCGAACGCATTTTTGCTTATCTTGATCCATTCGGCGCTGACTATGCATTGGGCAAGGGTTACCAGTTGTCGCATTCATTGATTGCCATTGGGCGTGGCGAAATATTCGGTGTTGGTTTGGGTGGCAGTGTGGAGAAATTGCACTGGCTGCCCGAGGCACATACCGACTTTTTGCTGGCGGTACTGGGTGAAGAATTCGGTTTGGTGGGCGTGGTGATTGTGATTGCTGTGTTCATGTGGTTGACAAGACGCATCATGTTTATAGGTCGCCAAGCCATCGCCATGGACCGGGTATTTTCCGGCTTGGTCGCGCAAGGCGTCGGTGTGTGGATTGGTTTTCAGGCGTTTATCAACATGGGCGTGAACCTGGGCGCATTGCCGACCAAAGGTTTGACCTTGCCCTTGATGAGTTACGGGGGTTCTGCGATTTTGCTCAACCTGATTGCTTTGGCCATTGTCTTGCGCGTGGATTATGAAAACCGCTTGTTGATGCACGGAGGCCGTGTATGACGACGCGCACCGCTTTGGTCATGGCCGGTGGCACCGGCGGACATATTTTTCCTGGACTGGCTGTGGCAGAGTTGTTGCGCAGTCGCGGTTGGAACGTGCACTGGCTGGGCGCACCTGCACCCAGCATGGAAAGCCAATTGGTTCCGCCCAAGGGATTTGCATTTGAGTCGGTTCGATTTGGTGGTTTGCGTGGCAAAGGCCTGCTCACCATGGCCTTGTTGCCGCTGCGTTTGTTGCAAGCGTTTTGGCAAAGCCTGCAAGTGGTGCGTCGCTTGCGTCCGGATGTGTTAATAGGCATGGGCGGATACATCAGCTTTCCCGGCGGCATGATGGGCGTGCTCTGCGGCAAGCCGCTGGTCTTGCATGAACAAAACTCAGTGGCCGGTTTGGCCAACAAAGTATTGGCGCATATCGCCGATAAAGTTTTGTCCGCATTTCCCGGCGTATTGCCCAAAGCCCAATGGGTGGGTAACCCGTTACGCACAGGATTTCTGGAGCAAGCCGCACCGGCCCAGCGTTTTGCAGAACGACAAGGTGCATTGAAAGTCTTGGTGATCGGCGGCAGTCTGGGGGCACAGGCTTTGAACAGTGTGGTGCCGCAAGCGCTGGCCTTGATACCCACAGCTCAACGCCCGCAAGTCATTCACCAAGGCGGTGCCAAACACATTGACACATTGCAAGCGAATTATTCGCAGGCAGGTGTGCAAGCAGAGTTACTGGCTTTCATTGACGATACCGCGTCTGCGTTTGCCGAAGCTGACTTGGTGATTTGCCGCGCCGGGGCCAGCACCGTGAGCGAAATCGCAGCTGTAGGTGCCGCTGCTTTGTTCGTGCCATTTCCGCACGCGGTGGATGACCACCAAACAGTGAACGCTGAATTTCTGGTGTCGCAACAAGCCGGTTGGTTGATGCCGCAGCAGACATTGACACCACAAGTGCTGGCGGATTTCTTGCAGCACACCCGCCGCGAGCAATTACTGCAAGCCGCTCAAAACGCCTACGCATTGCGCAAGACCGGTGCGGCACACGATGTGGTGACAGCCTGCGAAGAGGTGAGCGCATGAAGCACGCCATCAGCCATGTGCATTTCGTCGGCATAGGCGGCTCGGGCATGAGCGGCATCGCTGAAATTCTGCACAACCTGGGATATACCGTGTCAGGTTCGGACATGGCTGACGGCCCGGTGCTACGCCGCTTGCAAGCCATGGGCATACGCACCAGTGTTGGCCACGATGCCATGCATATTGCAGGCGCCGGTGCCGTGGTCACGTCGACAGCGGTGCAAGCTGACAACCCGGAAGTCGTCGCCGCGCACAGCAAGCTGATACCGGTGGTGCCACGCGCCGTCATGCTGGCCGAGTTGATGAGATTAAAGCAAGGCATTGCCATCGCCGGTACGCACGGCAAAACCACCACCACCAGCCTGGTCGCCAGTGTGTTGGCGCAAGCCGGTATGGATCCGACCTTTGTCATCGGCGGGCGACTCATCAGTGCAGGCGCGAATGCCAAACTGGGATCAGGCGATTACATCGTGGTCGAAGCCGATGAATCCGATGCCTCCTTTCTGAATTTGAATCCCATCATGTCGGTGGTCACCAATATCGATGCCGACCACATGGAAACCTATGGTCACGATTTCAACAAACTGAAAAACGCATTCATAGAGTTTTTGCACCGCATGCCGTTTTACGGCGCGGCGGTGCTGTGCGCCGACGACCCGGTGTTGCACAGCATATTTCCCGACGTGTCGCGGCCCATCACCAGTTACGGTTTGTCAGAGGGCGCACAGGTCAGAGCCCATGATGTCAAAGCGGTGGGTTCGCGCATGCAGTTTCGCGTGACCCGCAGCAACGGCATCACCTTGCCTGATATGCAAATCGAGCTCAACCAGCCAGGTTTGCACAACGTGCGCAACGCCTTGGCCGCTATTTCGATTGCGGTGGAGTTGAATATTCCGGATGCAGCAGTGGTGCAGGCATTGGCCGGTTTCAAAGGCGTGGGCAGGCGATTCCAGAACCACGGTGAAATGACTGCCAACAGCGGTGGTCATTACACATTGATTGAAGACTACGGACACCATCCGGTGGAACTGGCGGCCACCCTGGAGGCTGCGCGCGGAGCTTTCCCTGGTCGTCGCCTGGTGTTGGCCTTTCAGCCGCACCGTTACACCCGCACGCGCGATTGTTTTGAAGATTTTGTCCAAGTGCTGCGACTCGCCGACGTGGTCTGGTTGACCGAGGTGTATGCCGCCGGTGAAACGCCGATTGCAGCCGCCGACGGTCGCGCATTGGCGCATGCGTTGCGCGTGGCCGGTCAACAGGAACTGGTGTTTGCCCAGGACCTGACTCAATTGGAAGAACTGGTGCGTCAGCAAGCGCAGGACGGTGATGTGGTGATGTGCATGGGCGCAGGCTCCATCGGCCAATTGCCGGTGCGCTTACAAAAAGCAAGCAGCGACCACAAACCTGTGCTCAAGGTGGTGAAGTCATGATGACGTTTGACAAACACAGTGCCAAAGTGGCTGTGCTCACCGGCGGTCACTCGGCCGAACGCGAGGTGTCGTTGATGTCAGGCAAAGGCGTGCTTGAGGCTTTGCAGTCGCTGGGCGTGAATGCGCACGCATTCGATTCGGCAGAGCAGCCTTTATTGAATTTGCGCGATCAGCACTTCAGCCATGTGTTCATTGCTTTGCATGGCCGACACGGCGAAGACGGCACCGTACAAGGTGCCTTGGAATTGATGGGCATTCCTTACACCGGTTCGGGCGTGATGGCTTCCGCCATTGCCATGGACAAGCACATGACCAAACGCATTTGGGTGGCCGAAGGTTTGCCCACACCTGCGTCGGTGTGGCTGACAGCATCACAACAAACCGCACAAGCGCTGGCCGGCATACCGGCGCAACTCGGTTTGCCGCTGATCGTCAAACCGCCGCATGAAGGATCGTCCATTGGCGTGAGCAAAGTCACACAAGCGGATCAGCTGCAAGCGGCTGTGACGTTGGCCACCGGCTACGACCCGGACTTGTTGTGCGAAGCATTCATTCAAGGCGAAGAAGTCACGTGCCCGGTGTTAGGCGAAGGCGATAACGCCAAAGCCTTGCCGGTGGTACGCATCGCCGCGCCCGATGGCGCTTATGACTACCAGAACAAATACTTCACCGATGAAGTGAAGTACCACTGCCCCAGCGGTTTACCAGCGGCAGAAGAACAAGCGATTCAGGCCATGAGTGTGGCGGCTTACCGGGCCTTGGGTTGCCGGGGTTGGGGCCGTGCCGACGTGATGATTCGCGCCAGCGACCGCAAAGCTTTCTTGCTGGAGATGAACACCAGCCCGGGCATGACCGGTCATTCGCTGGTACCTATGTCAGCCAAGGCCGCAGGCATGTCGTATGCCGATTTGTGTCTGCATATTCTGAGCACTGCGCGGCTGGATACACGCATGGGGGCACGTCAGTCATGAAAGCACGCGACGCCATGCACATGCGCACCGACACAAAGCCCGAACTGGCGCTGGACGTGCGCTTGATGAACATCACCAGCGCTTTGATGTTCACCGGCGTTGCGTTGCTGTGCGTCGTGATGACGCTGTGGTGGGCGGTGCGGCATCCGGCGTTTGCCATCACCGGCATCAGCGTGCAAGGGGACATCCGGCACAACAACGAAGTCACGTTGCGGGCCAATGTGGTGCCGCGTTTGCAAGGCAGTTTCTTCACGGTCGATTTGGGCAAGGCGCGCGCATCCTTCGAGAACGTGCCTTGGGTGCGTCAGGCCACTGTGCGGCGCGAGTTTCCTGACCGTTTGCGGGTGGACATTGATGAACACGAGCCAGTGGCTTATTGGGGCGCAGAAGCAGATTCGCGTTTGCTCAATACGCAAGGCGAGGTGTTCAGCGCCAACTTTGGTGAACTCGACAACGAAAACCTGCCGCATTTGTCCGGACCTGACAACGAGTCCGCCAAAGTCTGGCAGATGTATCTCACCCTGGGCCCGGTGTTCAGTCAATTGGAGTTGAACATCAATGGTTTGGAATTGACCGGGCGTGGCAGTTGGCGCGCACAGTTCAAAAACGGGGCACGCATAGAGCTCGGGCGTGGCTCACAAGAGGAAGTGATGGCGCGTGTCAGCCGTCTGACGCAAACGCTGGCGCAGGTCAGCCAGCGTTACGGCAGACAGACACATGCGCTGGAGTCTGCGGATTTGCGGCATGTGAACGGCTATGCACTGCGTTTACGCGGTGTCAGCACATTGGATACAACGGCAACAAGGTAAGCACAAAGAGGTTGGCATGGCAAAAGAATACAAAGACCTGGTCGTAGGCCTGGACATCGGCACCAGCAAAGTCATGGTGGTGGTGGCCGAGGTGTTGCCAGGCGCCGAACTCAAGCTCGCAGGCTTTGGCATTGCGCCCAGCACCGGCCTCAAGCGCGGCGTGGTGGTCAACATAGATGCGACAGTGCAAAGCATACAAATGGCCTTGAAGGAAGCCGAATTGATGGCCGACTGCAAGATCACCCGCGTGTACACCGGTATCACCGGCAGCCATATCCGAGGCATGAATTCGCACGGCATGGTGGCGGTCAAAGACCGCGAAGTCACCGCCGCCGATGTGGCGCGAGTGGTTGAAACCGCCAAGGCCGTGAACATATCTAATGACCAGCGTTTGTTGCTGGTCGAACCGCAGGAATTCATCATCGACGGCCAGGACGTGAAAGAGCCGATAGGTATGAGCGGCATACGGCTGGAAGCCAAGATACACATCGTCACCGGTGCGCAAAGCGCGGCGGAAAACATCATCAAATGCGTGCGCCGCTGCGGCCTGGATGTAGAACAATTGATGCTCAACCCCTTGGCCTCAAGCTACTCGGTGTTGACGGCAGATGAAAAAGAACTCGGTGTGGCGCTGGTCGATATAGGCGCGGGCAGCACCGACGTGGCCATCTTCACCGGCGGCGCCATTCGCCATACGGCGGTGATACCTATTGCCGGGGACTTGATCACCAGCGACATTGCCATGGCTTTGCGCACGCCGACCAAGGACGCAGAAGAAATCAAAGTGGAGTCTGGGTTTGCCAAACAATTGCTGGCCGACCCGAACATACAAGTTGAAGTGCCGGGTCTGGGCGACCGAGGCCCGCGCATGCTCAGCCGCCAGGCGCTGGCCGGTGTGATCGAACCGCGTGTCGAAGAAATTTATGCGCTGGTGCAACAGGTGTTGCGCGAGTCGGGGTTCGAGGAAGTGCTGTCCTCCGGCATTGTGCTGACTGGCGGCAGCGCCATGATGCCCGGCATGATCGAACTGGGCGAAGACATATTTTTGAAAGCGGTGCGCCGCGGCGTGCCGCGTTACAGCAGTGCGCTGTCAGACATGGTGTCGCACCCGCGTGCCGCCACTGTCATGGGTTTGCTTGAGGAAGCGCGCATGGCGCGACTGCGCGGATTTCGTGTGGCGCAGAAAAACGGTTCAGTCAAAACCGCCATGGGGCGTGTCAAAGACTGGTTTGTGGGGAACTTCTGAACATGCATACATCACTCCATCACGTGTTAGCTGTTGAACCCCCGCGCCGATTCAAAAGCCGCCGATGGCGACCTTGTTCACGGGGAGCGCCGCCAAGTTGAAAAAGCACACACTTAAAACACACATATTCAAGGCAACTGTAGAAAATATCCGGAGAGAAACATGAAGATAGAAATGATTGAACAAAGCGATTTCAACCCTGAGACACAAATCCGTGTCATCGGTGTCGGCGGCGGCGGCGGCAACGCGGTCGAGCACATGATCACCAGCGGCGTGCGCGGCGTGGAATTCATTTGCGCCAACACCGACGCGCAAGCGCTCAAGGTCAGTTCGGCCAGCCGCGTCATTCAATTGGGTGACAGCGGCCTGGGCGCAGGCAGCAAACCCGAACGCGGCCAGGCAGCCGCCGAAGCTGCGGTAGACAGCATCCGCGAAGTGCTGCAAGGCGCCAACATGGTGTTCATCACCGCAGGTATGGGCGGCGGCACAGGCACGGGCGCAGCCCCGGTGGTGGCGCGTGTCGCGCGCGAGATGGGCATTCTCACCGTTGGCGTGGTGACCAAGCCTTTCGACTGGGAAGGCGGTCGCCGCATGACCAATGCCGAAGCCGGCCTGGCTGAACTCGAGGCCAATGTCGATTCGCTGATCGTGGTGTTGAATGAAAAACTGCTGGAAGTGCTGGGCGACGATGTCAGCCAGGATCAGGCGTTTTCATTCGCCAACGATGTGCTGAAGAACTCGGTCGGCGGTATTGCCGAAATCATCAATGTGGAAGCTCTGGTGAACGTCGACTTTGAAGATGTGCGTACCGTGATGAGCGAACAAGGCAAGGCCATGATGGGCACAGCAACTGCCAGCGGCCCGGACCGCGCGCGCATCGCTGCCGAACAAGCAGTAGCCTGTCCCTTGCTGGAGGGCGTAGACATGAGCGGCGCCAAAGGCGTGCTGGTCTTGATCACGGCCGCCAAAGGTGCTTTGAAACTGGCTGAGTCACGCGAAGCCATGAACACCATACGCGCATTTGCATCTCCAGAAGCGCATGTGATTTACGGTACCGCTTATGACGAAACCTTGGGTGAGCAAATCCGCGTCACCGTGGTGGCCACCGGTCTGGCCCAAGCGGGCAGGCGCGTGCCTTTTTCGGTGATTCGCACCGGCACTGACAACGTGGCTTATACCCAGACACCAGAGCCTGCGGTCGCGCAACCAGCGATTGCCACAGCCCCTGATGCTGGCATGAGCCGCCCCGGCATGTCGGGCAGCGACATGGCCAATGTGAATGTGCCTAGCGTCTGGCGCACCAACCGCACCCAGGCAGCAGCCAAAGTGGACGCATTGTCCTCAGGCGGCATGGACAATTACGAGATACCGGCGTTTCTGCGCAAACAGGCTGACTAAAATCAATCTGTGCTGAAACAAAGAACGCTTCAAACCCTGACCCGCGCGGTCGGTGTCGGTTTGCACAGCGGGCAGCGTGTCGAGTTGACACTGCGTCCCGCCGGGCCCGACACCGGTATCGTGTTCAGACGTATCGACCTGGCTCACCCGGTGGACATACCCGTGGGCGCGTTGGCCGTCACCGATACGCGCATGGCGTCCACCATCGAAGCCCACGGCGCTAAGGTGCATACGGTCGAGCACCTCATGTCTGCCTGCTGCGGGCTCGGTCTGGACAATTTGTACATAGACATCACGGCCGAAGAAGTCCCTATCCTCGACGGCTCTTCCTCATCCTTTGTGTTTTTATTGCAAAGCGCCGGTATTGCCTTGCAAAACGCACCCAAGCGTTTTGTGCGTATCCTCAAAGAGGTGGTGGTGCGCGAAGGCGAGGGCGACAAGGAAAAATGGGCCGGTCTGTTTCCTCACCATGGCTTTAAGCTGAGTTTTGAAATTGATTTCAAACACCCGGCGGTGGATTCCACCGGTCAGGAAGTCACGTTTGACATGGACACTGGTCATTACGGTCGCGACATTGCGCGCGCCCGCACGTTCGGCTTTACCCGCGACGTAGAGCATTTGCGCTCTAACGGATTGGCCTTGGGCGGCGGAATGGACAACGCCATCGTCATGGACGATTACAAGGTGCTCAATAGCGACGGCTTGCGTTATGACGATGAATTCGCCAAACACAAAATCCTAGACGCCATGGGTGATTTGTATTTACTGGGCAAGCCCTTGCTGGCGCATTACCGCGCATTCCGCTCGGGCCACGCCATGAATAACCGGCTGCTGCGTGAGTTGCTCAGCCGCCCCGATGCCTACGAGCTGGTGACTTTCGATGATGAGAAACTTGCCCCCAAAGGCTTGGCGCAGCTCGCGCCTGCCTGGTAAACCGAGCGAAGTCGGCAACGTCGGCAGCCCAAGCCTTTAACCCCCACGACCACCGCGCAACATGCCGCTGGATTTGGCGCGACCCATGCCCGCGTCTTGCATCGTCGCCATGCTGCGAGCCGCATGCGCATGTGTGATGGCCAAGCCGAGCGCATCGGCCGCATCCGGGCCGGGCAGCCCGGGCAGATTCAATAAACGCTTGACCATTTCCTGTACCTGAGCCTTGGCGGCTTTGCCGTGACCGGCTATGGCTTTTTTCATTTGCAAAGCGGTGTATTCGGCCACGCTTAATTGTTGATGAACCAGAGCCGCCAGGCAGGCGCCACGGGCCTGACCCAGCAGCAGCGTGGCTTGCGGGTTGACGTTGACGAACACAATTTCCAAAGCCGCGCAATCCGGTTGGTAGCGTTGCGCGACTTCGCTGATGCCGTCAAACAGCACGCCAATGCGGGCCGCAAGGTCTGCACGCGGTAAATGCGTGGTGCTGATGGTGCCGCTGGCCACATAAGTAAGTTGACCGCCGTTGAAATCAACCACGCCGAAACCCGTGGTTTGCAAGCCCGGGTCTATGCCCAGCACTTTCACGGTAGCACCGCCGCGCCCATGCGCCCTAGGATCACCTGAGAGCGATCAGTCAGGTAAGGCGACTGCGGCAGTTTCTCGAAATACTTGGGACGCGGCAGCATCACTGCCAAGCGCGCCGATTCCCAGGGCGTCAATTGCGCCGCAGGTTTGGAAAAATAATGCCGCGCAGCAGCTTCGGCACCGAACACGCCTTTGCCCCATTCGACATGGTTCAAATAAATTTCCAGAATGCGTTGTTTGCTCAAACAGCTCTCCAGCGCCAGCGTGATCAACAGCTCCTGGCCTTTGCGCAAAAAATTGCGTTCGCCGGATAAAAACAGGTTCTTCGCCAGTTGTTGCGTGATGGTCGAGCCGCCCACCACTTTAGGCGTCTTACCATTGGTAGAGGAACGCGACTGCGCTTTTTCATTGCGCTGCCAGGCCTTTTCAATCGCCTGCCATTGCACACCGTCGTGGCTGGCAAACACATCGTCTTCGGAAGCAATCACTGCGCGACTCAGGCTGCTGTTGATGCGCGAGGCCGGCATCCATTCCTGGTGCCAGCGCATGCCTTGCTCGTTGTGCAGCAGTTGCGCGATTTGCGATCGTTCAAATGCCGTAGAGCCCGGGTCTATGTAGCGCAGCATGAAGACACGCGCCAGAAAATACAACTGCAAACCCACACCGGCGAGCAACAGCAACAGCACAAACCGACGCCATGCGCGCCAGCCGGTCATTCGTTTCACATCCAAGCCCATGTCATTGTTCCGGGTTATCGGCTTGCACCGTCTGGTTTCGCTTAAAGGTATAGCGCGAGACCATGGCCAACTGGTCGAATTCGCGCTTCATTTCAGCCGTGAACGGACCGAACGGACCGGCGTTTTCCGCCAGCGACAGTGCCAGTTTGTCCAGTTCGGGCTGGCCTGAACTTTTCACCACTTGCGATGCAATGACACGGCCTTGCGCATTCACCGTCAGCACCAATGTCAAGCTGCCGTAAAGCTTGCGGCCTTGGATTTGCGGGAAAAAACGCGTGCCGTGTTCTTCAATCAAACGCCGCATGTGGTCGTGGTAGAGCGCATAACTGACTTCGCGTGTGGACGGGCTGACGTAACGCGTGCGCGGTCTGGCGTTTTGTTCGTTGATGCGTTGCTCAATCTCGGCCAGCGTGTCGAGCAACTGACGTCGCTGTTGATCCATGGCCGCCGCCTCGCTCGCGTTGGCCGACTCTCGGGTGCTGTTGATACTGAGTTGTTGTTTGACTTGAGCCAGCAGCGCGCTTTGCTGTTGTTTCAACTGGCGCAATTTGGCCGTTGCCGCATCGTCTGCCTGGCCGCTTTGACGGCGCTCGGACAGGGGCAGCGGCGACTGGGCGCGGCCCTGGGCCACGTCGCCGCCGCCTTGCAAATTGGCTTGCGCCAGCGCTTGCGGTTTGTCGGGTGCATCGGCGCTGCTGCGCGCATTCACCAGAATAATGTCCAGCGGCATTTGCGTCATCAAGCGGTCAAAGCCTTGCGGATCCGCCAACCTGAAAACCAGCAAACCTGCATGCAATAGCAGCGACACAACGATGGCAATCTGCATGGGCGTCAAACGTAGCGGCATGCTGATGGCCATCTTCATCAAGCGGCTGACTCAGACCCGCCGGTGGCTGCGGGCGCATCGCCTTCAGTGGCTTCATCCAAATCCATGGCAATGGTCAGCGGTCCCGCGCTGATTTCTTCGTCGGCACTGTCTTCTTCCATTGCTGACGGTGCATCCAGCAGCGCAAGGAAGGTGGCCGATACATCCAGCGCCATGCTGTCGACATGACCGAGCCGCACGCGCACCAGAGCACCGCGCTCCAGCGGCGGCGCGGCGTGCAGGCTGAGCACCAGCGGCAGGGCAACGGCGCGCACCACCGGCGCTTCTCCGGGAAAAGACTTGATGACCGTGGCGTCAATCTCTTGCAACTGCTGTTGTTGCAGGTATTGCAGTGTCCAGTAACGCTCCATGGTACCTTGGTTGGTGTTGTAAGCGCTGTAAGCATCTTCAAACGCCGACACGATGGACATCAGACCGGCGTCTTTGGGTTTGAACGGCGCGGCGAGTGCGGCAGTGGCACCGTGGCGCACGCACGCCAACAGTTGCCACTGATTCACCAGATCGGTGTAACGGCGCAGCGGTGACGTGCTCCACGCATAACAGGAAACACCAATGCCTGCGTGCGGCAAAGCACGCGTGCCCATGCGCACCTTGATGCCGGGCGCCAGACTGGCTTGACTGCGGTAGAGGCCCGGCACGCCCAAGTCGGCCAGCCACTGGCCCCAGCTGCTGTTGGCCAAAATCATGGCCTCGGCGACGATCAAATCGAGTGCCGCGCCGCGCGGGCGAATGCTCAGGTGCACGGTTTCGTCACCACGCGGGCCGTTGTCGCCAACACCATCGACGCGGAAATTGAAGTCGGGGCGGTTGAACTGCTCGGGCTTGCCGCGCACCAGTTCACGTTTAGCTTTGAGGTGACGCGCCAGACGGTGCATGAAGCGCAGTTCTGCGCGTGGCAGTCCGGCATCCAGTGTGGTGTCTTCGTGCGAGAACGATGCATCGCTCAGCCAGGCTTCGGTGACGATGTGGTCGAGTTTGTCGTGGCGCAAATTGGCGACGATGGGCACTTTTTCCAAGCGCGTCACCGTGCTTTGCACCTCCAGCGTGTCTTCGTCAAAGCTGACATAAAGTGAAAGTGCAGGACAGGCTTTGCCCGCATCCAGCGTATAGGTTTGCACCACGCTGTCGGGCAGCATGGTGATTTTGTGGCCCGGCATGTACACCGTGGACAAACGCTGGCGGGCGACCATGTCTATCGCGTCGCCGGGTTGCAAAGCCAGCGCAGGTGCTGCGATGTGAATGCCCAACACCACCGTACCGCTGCCCAAGCCTTGCACCGACAAGGCGTCGTCAATTTCAGTGGTTTGGGAATCGTCGATGGAATAGGCTTGCACATTGGCCAGCGGCAGGTCTTGCGGCAGCGCCGGGGCTTGCAAGGCGGTAAAGCCGGTACCCTTGGGGAAATGCTCGAACAAAAACCGCTGCCAATGAAAGTCATAAGCGCTTTGGATGGCACCGGCTTGTTGCAACAGTGTCAGTGGCGGGCGTTGGCTTTGCTTGGCGGCCAGCACCACGGCTTTGTACTCGGGGGCGTTTTTGTCCGGCTTGAACAGAATTTTGTAGAGCTGGGTTTGCACCGCTGCCGGGCATTGGCCGTCCACCAAGTCTTGTGCCCATTCTTCGATTTGCGCTTGCAGCTGTTTTTTCTTTTCAATCGCTACCAGTGCCTGCGCGATGATGTCAGCCGGTGCTTTTTTGAACCTGCCTTTGCCGGCGCGACGGAAATAATGCGGCGCTTCAGACAGCTTCAACAAACAAGCGACCTGTTCGGTCAGCGTGGCTTTGTCGCTGAAATACTCAGCTGCCAGTTCTGCGAAAGAAAATTCATCCGGTGGCGCAAATTCCCAGGCCAACTCCAACTCTATGGTGTCGGCCGTTGCGGAGGCGGCTTGCAGCAGCTCGGGCGGTTGGGGTTTGTCAAAACGCAGCAAAACCTGCGCGGTTTTCACTTTCACCCGTTTCCCGGATGCCAGCTCCATTTGCGCCGATGTGTCTGCTTCGGACAGCACCCGGCCACTGTGGAGTTTGCCGGCTTCTTCAAATAATGCGTACATGGGCGTGATTGTCCCATGCGAGGACCATTCCTCAAGCTTAGGCTTCCCAGCCAGTGGCTTTCTACTTGAGCGGGAATAAGCTGCAGCAACTCAACACTTAGGCGACCAACACCCCGTTGTTAATCAGTTGTTGCAATGAGGTGTTGGTGCCTAGGCTGGCGTTTTCCAAAACAATGGTTTGAACAACGCTGCTGTTAGCACCCGTGTCTATGTCAATTCTCGCCGCCGTGTTGCCACTGGCTGCAGTGAAGCTCACCCAGTCGCTCAAAGAAGAACCTTGGTAGCCCAACGCGCTCAACAAACCAGAGATGTCCATCTTGTCGCCGCTGCTACCGTCCCAGGCCTTGAAGTCTTTGATGGTGTCTGTGCTCAAGCTGCCAGCGCTGGCATCCCCGGCATTCCACTGGAAGGTGTCGTTGTCTGACGTATTCAGCGTTGTGATGGCCCTCGTCATTTCAACCGGGTTTGTCAAAACATCGCCATTGCCGCTGGTTTGAAATTTGACGGTGTAAACAGCTGCTGCACCACTCCCGGTGGAGGCCAATGCGCTGCTCAGCCAGCCGCTGGTCAGGTTGCCGCTGATGCTGTAGCTGCCGCCAACCGAAGAAGGGGTGCCACCGGTTGAAATGCCGGATAAAGCGCTGGCCAATTCCTGACCGGTCAGATCGCGAACCGCAGTGATGGTCAAACCTGCCACTGACAGCGTATCTCCAGCACTCAGTGTGTCGCTGGGCGTGAAAATGAAACTGGCTGACTCTGGCGAAGCTGCTGCGCCGTTGACATAGGTATAGGCGTATTTAGTGATGGTGTTGGTGCCGCCACGCCCCCATAAGGTGTCGTTGCCGCTGCCGCCGATGATGAGGTCGTTACCAAAACCGCCCATGATCCAGTCGTCGCCGGCACCGCCGTCTATGGTGTCGTCGCCGTTACCCATGACCTGGTTGAAGATATCGCTGTTGGGGGTGCCCAAGTCAGAAATCACCTTGTTGTAAATCTGCGGGTCAAGTCCTGCTGTGACTGAATTGGTGTCATCTTGACCTGTCGCAGACACGCCGCCGCCGCCACCGCCACCAGAACCTGCAGAGCCCCAGGCACCCGCCAGACCGGTTCTGCTGTGACCTAGGGTGCTGGCAAATCCATCGGTTGCATCCCCGGGCAATATGTTGTTGCTGTAGCCGTTTCCGCCGCCAATGCCGCCTTTGCCAAAAGCATCAGCAAAGCCACGCCTGTTACCGCCGCCGCCACCGCCGCCATAGCCGCCATTGGTACCTAAAATAAGGGAATTGACAGTTTGGTATGAGCCAGAAAAGCCATCGCCAAACAAAATATCATTGCCTGCACCGCCGCTGATGCTGTCAGCCGCGCCGCCGGCTTTGCCGGGTAAACCTAAGGTGTTTCCATTGGCCAAAGCGATCATGGCACCTGCGCCACCGCCTGAGCCATCGCCAAAAATAATATCTTCGTAGTCTGAGCCGTTAAGCGTATCTTTATTGGCCTGTCCGTTCACGCCTGACACGCCGTTGTTGGTAGACCAGGGCGCACCGCCGCCGCCGCCGCCGGATGCGTCGCCGAAAACAAGCTTGCCCGAGTGCAACAACGCGTTTGATGGAAACACAGCGCCCGTGACTAAAAACCCAGAAGGGGTGGTGACTGATGGACTGTCCATACCGGCCACAGTGTCTGTCACTTTGGCGGTGAAAGTCGGCATGGTGTTTTCGCTGCCGTTATAAAAAGATACATTGCCAGCGGTGACATCTGCCAAAGTGAAATTGCTGATTTTGTTTTTATAAATGATTGCAGTGACATTGCTCTCGGTATTGCTAGAGGATTGGAACGTCACCTGGTTGCCGTTGCTGGCGTCTGAAGTTGAGTCCCACAATGCCAGAGTGCCACTGAAGCTACCGAGTGACGTGGTAGGTGTAATGCCGCTGGATTTGCCCCTGAACAAGGCCGCCACTTGTGTGGCTGTCGCCGCTTGAGAAGCGACAAAACTCAGGTTGCCCAGCGTCACCATGTCGCCGGCTGACATATCGGAAAAAGTAACTCTGGCTGATTCAAAAGCGCTATCTCTTCGTTGTCCACGGCCCACACCACAATGGTGTCGTGCGTTTGGGCAATTTGTGGGATCATGGTTTTGAAGTGATCTTTGATTTCCTCAGAGATTTGCTGGTTGTTGTGACTAAATTCCAGCGCCAGCATGTTTTGCTCGCTTAAATTTGCCGAGACAGAAGCCGTCGCGGGTGACGCGGCCAAGCCTTGCGTAGGCGGCGCTTTGAGCCGTATTTGAGTGATGGCGAATGTGGCTATCGTTTCCTCGTTAGGAAACGTCAATGGTTTTGGGGAATCCTTGCT
>CAISPG010000117.1 GCA_903887325.1 uncultured Burkholderiales bacterium
GTCAACTCGTCTTTGCGCAAGTCATGACTTATCTGCCCTTGAAGGCATTCAGTCGCATGGTCAAACTCAGGCGCGCTCAGCACAAAGTCAAAGACTTCTCTTGTCTCGATCAATTCTTGGCCCTGTCTTTTGCTCAGTTGGCATTGGCGCAGACACCTTGATTGGCGGCCAAGGCTCTGACACTTTGAAAGGCGGGGCCGGCAGCGACACATTCAAGTACGCCAACGAAATCCCGGGGGCAGGAACCGACGGTCAAATGGGCGGCATGAGCGGCGACACCATCGCCGACTTTAATTTCGGTAAAACCGATGCCACGCAAGCCGACCGCATTGATTTGCACATGTTGTTTGATTACTCATCCCTGTCGGGTACAGATGTGTTGAATGGCAACGCGGCGCACGATGCGGGCGTGCTGCTTAGCAAAGGCTTCTTGGATATCAGCAAGCAAACCAATATCGCGGATTCGACCAAATTTGACTATGTGTTCAAGGTGGACAGAAACGGCGGCAACGTGGCTTCCAAGCTGTTCACCATGGTCAATGTGAGCGATGCTTTGGGCGGCGATACCAAGATCACTGGCAATGAAAACATGAATGATTTATTGACAAAATTCCTGGAAGAAGGCCGCCTGGTGGTCTAGCGGTCTTTCTTAACAAAGGATTGCTTACCAAGCCTTGCTTTAGCAAGGCTTTTTTTATAAGGCTTTTTTTACAAAGCTTTGACCACCGCGTCGCCCATCTCGCGTGTGCCCACTTTGGTCGTGCCTTCGCTGTAAATATCGCCGGTGCGAAAGCCTTGGGCCAATACTTTTTTCACAGCGTTTTCAATACGCACTGCGGCTTCTTCCTGGTTCAATGAAAAACGCAACATCATGGCGGCGCTGAGTATGGTGGCCAAGGGATTGGCCACGCCTTTGTCTGCAATGTCCGGTGCACTGCCGTGGCTGGGTTCATACAAGCCTTGGCGGCTGGCGTTCAATGAAGCAGACGGCAGCATGCCAATCGACCCGGTCAACATGGAAGCCTCGTCGCTCAATATGTCGCCAAACATATTGCCTGTGACCACCACGTCAAAGCGCTTGGGTTCTTTCACCAGTTGCATGGCGGCGTTGTCCACGTACATGTGGTCCAGCGCCACGTCCGGGTAGTCTTTGTGCACTTCGGTGACGATGTCTTTCCAGAACTGAAACGTCTCTAAGACATTGGCTTTGTCTACGCTGGTCACGCGCTTGCTGCGTTTGCGTGCCGCTTCAAAGGCCACACGCGCGATACGTTCGACCTCGGGGCGTGTGTAACGCATGGTGTCGAAGGCTTCTTCGGCACCGGCAAATGCGCCATCGGGTGAAACGCGTCTGCCGCGCGGTTGGCCGAAATAAATATCACCTGTCAATTCGCGGATGATGAGTATGTCCAGTCCTGCAATCAATTCAGGTTTGAGGCTGGAGGCGTTCACCAGTTCTTTGTAGCAAATGGCGGGACGGAAGTTGGCGAACAGCCCCATGTTTTTGCGCAAACCCAAAATGGCTTGCTCGGGGCGCAGCGGGCGGTCCAGGGTGTCGTATTTCCAATCGCCTACCGCGCCGAACAAGACCGCGTCCGATTGCATGGCGAGCTTCAAAGTGGAATCGGGCAAAGGGTGACCGTGTGCATCGTAGGCAGCGCCACCGACCAAGGCGGTTTCCATTTCAAACTTGAGGTCAATGGCCTGCAAGACCTTGACGGCTTCTGCGACGATTTCTGTGCCTATGCCGTCGCCGGGAAGAACTGCGATTTTCATGCTTTGCTTTCTGTCAAGGTGTTTGCCAGCCAGGGCTTGGCGCTCAGGCGTGCGGTTTCAAATGCGCGGATTTTGTCGGCGTGTTTCAAGGTCAGGCCAATGTCATCCAAGCCATTGATCAAACAGTATTTGCGAAACGCCTGCACTTCAAACGGCAGTTCTTCGCCTTGGGGCTGAATGACGACTTGCCGCTCCAAATCCACGCTGAGTTGGTAGCCCGGAAATGCCAGGCAGTCGTTGAAGAGTTTGGCGACCGAAGCTTCAGGCAACACGATGGGCAGCAAACCGTTTTTGAAACAGTTGTTGAAAAAAATGTCGGCAAAGCTGGGCGCGATGATGGCGCGAAAACCGTATTGGTCAAGCGCCCAGGGCGCGTGTTCACGCGACGAGCCGCAACCGAAATTTTTACGCGCCAGCAAGATGGACGCGCCGCTGTAACGCTGCTGGTTCAACACAAAGTCGGGGTTGGGTTTGCGGATTGCCGGGTCTTGGCCCGGTTCGCCTTTGTCCAGGTAACGCCATTCGTCAAACAAGTTGGGACCGAAGCCGGTTTTTTTGATGGACTTCAAAAACTGTTTGGGAATGATGGCGTCGGTGTCGACGTTCTCGCGGTCCATCGGAGCGACCAGGCCTTTGTGTACATTGAATTTTTGCATGATTGTTTTTTATTCAAGCAAAGAGCAAACGCCCTTTAGGTTGAGGAATGACTCTGTGTTGTAGACGGGCGGTTTCAATCCATTCGTCAATGATGGTTTGGGCATTCGCAAGTGCATTGGCGTAGCTGTCACCATCGGCCTTGCACCCGGCTAATTCAGGGACTTCAGCGATAAAGCAATTATCTTCATTGCTCCAGTAAATGATGATTTCATATTTGCTATTCATCGCTGAGAATTTCGTTGCCCAGAGAGTAAAGCGTTTACAAATTTTTGCTGCTGCGTCATCTGAAAAAAAATCAAACACTGAACTGCCGCACATCAACAAAATGACCGTGAATAGCCGCAGCGGCTGCCATGGCTGGACTGACCAAGTGGGTGCGTCCGCCATTGCCTTGGCGGCCTTCAAAGTTGCGGTTGCTGGTGGAGGCGCAGCGTTCGCCTGGCTCTAGCTTGTCAGCGTTCATGGCCAGACACATAGAGCAACCGGGTTCGCGCCACTCAAAACCTGCGGCTTTGAATATCTCGTGCAAACCTTCGCTCTCGGCTTGCGCTTTCACCAGCCCGGAGCCGGGAACCACCATGGCGAGCTTGATGTTGCCCGCGACTTTTTGTCCCAGGTGTTTGACGATGGCCGCCGCCTCGCGCATGTCTTCGATGCGGCTGTTGGTGCATGAGCCAATGAACACTTTGTCGACAAACACATCGTTCAATGCTTTGCCGGGTTGAAGGCCCATGTAAGCCAGCGCGCGTTCAATGGCATCGCGTTTGTTGGCGTCTTTTTCTTTGTCGGGGTCAGGCACTTTGTCCAACACGGACAAGACCATTTCAGGGGATGTGCCCCAGGTGACTTGTGGTGCGATGTGTGCCGCATCGAGTGTGACGACGGCATCGAAATGCGCGTCAGCGTCTGATTGCAATGTCTGCCAATAAGCGACGGCCTGGTCCCATTCGACACCGCCGACAAACTTACCGGTGACACGGTCTGTGCCCGGCGACATAGGGCGACCCTTCACATAAGCAATGGTTTTTTCATCGACAGCCACCAAGCCTGCGCGCGCTCCGGCTTCGATGGCCATATTGCACAAGGTCATGCGGCCTTCCATGCTGAGGGCGCGTATGGCCGCACCGCCGAATTCGATGGTGTAACCGGTGCCGCCGGCCGTGCCTATCTTGCCGATGATGGCCAGCACAATGTCTTTGGCGGTGATGCCCATGGCGGCTTGTCCATCGACTTGCACCAACAGGTTTTTGGCTTTTTTCGCCAACAAGGTTTGGGTCGCAAGAACGTGTTCGACTTCAGAGGTGCCTATGCCGTGAGCCAGAGCGCCGAACGCGCCGTGTGTCGATGTGTGCGAGTCACCGCAAACCACGGTCATGCCGGGCAGGGTGGCGCCGTTTTCCGGCCCTATGACGTGCACAATGCCTTGGCGCTTGGACAAAAAAGGAAAGTAGGCAGCCGCGCCGTATTCGCGCATGTTGTCGTCAAGCGTGGTGATTTGCGCCTTGCTGATGGGGTCGGTGATGCCGTCGTAGCCCAAGTCCCAACCGGTGGTGGGCGTGTTGTGGTCGGCGGTGGCAACGACGGAGCTGATGCGCCAGACCGGGCGTTTGGCGACGCGCAAACCTTCATAAGCCTGCGGGCTGGTGACTTCGTGCACCAGGTGCCGGTCTATGTACAGCACCGAGGTGCCGTCTTCTTCGGTATGAACCACGTGTTCATCCCAGATCTTGTCGTAAAGCGTGCGTCCCATGCGGGCTCCTGGCGAGAAGGTAAACAGCGATTTTAGGCAGTAATAAAAACGGGCTGGCCTGAGCCGGTCAACGAACTATTTGACGTTTTGGGAAGGCGCCAGGTTTTTCAGCTCCATGATGGTTTGCCATCAAGCTCTCAGCTATTTAATTCCGCGCTTTAGTGAAACAAGGATTTGATGCCTTGCACGGTTTGGCGGGAAACCTGTTGCAGTTTGCCCATCAGTGAAGCATCGCTGCCTGCAATGGAAGGCACTGCGCCGAAGTGCAGCGCATGGTAGGCATGGCTGTCTTGCGTATGTGAGTGGTCTTCACCGTAGTGTTGGCGTCTGATATGCAAGGCCTTTTTCAACAGTTCCATGGCATGCGTCAGGTCACCTTTCAAATGCTTGACGATACCGAGCTCGTGGAATGAGTGCGAGGTATGGCGGTGGTCTTCGCCGTAGGTCTTGATACGTATTTGCAAGGCTTTGTGGTGCATGTCCTCGGCTTCATGGTGCGAGCCCAGCAGCGATTTGATGACACCCATGCCGTGGTAGGAATCGGCCGTGTGGTGATGATCCGAACCCAAGACATCCTGGCGTATGGCCAGGGCTTTACCGTGGTGTTCGTGTGATTCATCATGTTTACCCAGAGACGACAGCAGTTCGCCGAGTCCGTGGTGCGAGTGAGCGGTATGCGGGTGAGCGTCCCCGTGGAAATCCAGTCGAATATCCAAGGCTTTGCGGTGGTAGTCGTGCGCGAGATCGTGGTCGCCTTTTTTGTGCTTGATCTTGCCCAAGCTGTGCATGCTGTGTGCGATCAGCGGGTGGTTGAACACCTCTGCCGGCTGTGCGGCGATTTCATCATTGCAAATCTCGAGGTAGTACTGGTAAGTGGTCAGGGCCAGCGGCTTGTCGCCTTTGAGTCTGAAGGCCGAGCCCAGCATGAACACTGTTTTCTGGATCAGGGCCGGTTGCTCCAAACCACTGTTCTGCGATTTCTCGAGCAGGCTCTCGCAGACAATCTGTGCCGTCTCGAAGGCTTTGTGCTTGAGCAAAAATGCCGCGTAATCCATGAATGGCTGGTCAATACCTGCAGCGGCCTGCCAGGCATCGGTGACGCTGAGCAAATGCGGCAGATCTTGAAGAATGGCCTGCATTTCTTCACCGTCGGGTTTGTGCAAGTAGAGCTGCCATAAGTATTCGGCATAGGCTTTGACCAGCGCCGGATTGACACCGAATTCCCCTGCATCGTCGGGGTTGCACAGCCAGGTTTTCAGCTCAGGGTTCAGGCTGTATATGCCGTCCACACACCGACTGATCTGTGCAATCAGCGCACATGACTTGTCAACCTGCACCGGTTTTGCCAGCAAATGTGCCAGTAGTTTTTGCAAGTCGCCAGCTGATTTACCTTCTTCAGTGATTGCCAAAATACTCAAACACGGCAATACATCTGACTGAAAGAATTCAAAATCAGTAAAAATCCTTTTAAACTGCTCTAAAGTGTTCATCAGCTAAGCTCAAAAATAACATCCTAAAAGGATGAATCCTGCGAGACTTGCAAAACCTTGCTTAAATTCCTCATTCATTTGACTTTTTATGAGCATCAAACAACTTAATGCAAGCTATGTGGCCAAAGAGGATCGGGTGGTATTGCGCATCACCACCGACGATGACAACGAATACCGCTTGTTGTTGACCCGGGCCATGGTCAAAGAGCTGCTGGGACTGGTGCGGCATGTGCAACTGGCGCAGGCGGTGCGCCAGCACCCGACGCCGCTGGCGGCTGAGATTGCCGAATTCAAGCAACAGGTGGAGTTGGCCAATGCCAGGTTCACCGAATTTGAACCGGCTTCACGCCTGCCGCTGGGTGACCAGCCCTTGATGGTGCGCAAGGCCGGCATACAAAGCGAGGCCGGTAGTCATGTGCTGGAGTTGAACCTGCCGGGCAAGCTGCTCAAGCTTCCCTTGTCCGACGAGCTGGCCGCGCAAATCGGGGTGGTGCTGCAAACCATAGCCAGTCATGCGCAATGGGATTTACCGGCCGGCGGTGCACAAACAAGTGTTGAAGATCTGAGTATTTCACCCGGTCAGTTCACCGACAAAGCTTCGCCGAAATTGCTGCATTAGAAAAGCCTGTTGCAGAAGTTGCAACAGGCTTGGGCTTGGTGGAAGTTACTGAAGGATCAGCGCTTGTCCATAGGCGGTACGTCGCGCTTGGCGGCACCGGAGAACAATTGGCGGGGACGACCGATTTTGTATTCCGGGTCGCTGATCATTTCGTTCAATTGCGCAATCCAGCCGACGGTACGCGCTAACGCAAAAATACCGGTGAACAAATTGACCGGGATGCCGATGGCGCGTTGCACGATGCCGGAGTAGAAATCGACATTGGGGTAGAGCTTGCGCGAGACAAAGTAATCGTCTTCCAGTGCGATTTTTTCTAAAGCCTTGGCCAGCTTGAACAGCGGGTCGTTTTCCAGGCCCAGTTCTTTCAGCACTTCGTTGCAGGTTTCTTGCATCAGCTTGGCGCGCGGGTCGTAGTTTTTGTAGACCCGATGACCAAAGCCCATCAGTTTGACGTTGGAGTTTTTGTCTTTCACTTGCTCCATGAATTCGCCGACTTTGGCGATGCCGCCATTGGCCTGTATGCCTTCGAGCATGTTCAAGCAGGCTTCGTTGGCGCCGCCGTGAGCCGGTCCCCACAGACAGGCCACGCCGGCAGCGATAGCGGCAAACGGATTGGTACCGGATGAGCCGCACAAACGCACGGTGGAAGTGGAAGCGTTTTGCTCGTGGTCTGCGTGCAGCGTGAAAATGCGATCCATGGCGCGTTCGAGCACCGGGTTGACCACGTATTCTTCGCACGGGTTACCGAACATCATGCGTAAAAAATTACCTGCATACGACAAATTGTTTTGCGGGTACATGAAGGGTTGACCGACGCCGTATTTGTAGGCCATGGCCACCAGGGTCGGCATTTTGGCAATCAGGCGAATAGCGGCGATTTCGCGGTGTTCCGCGTTGTTGATGTCGGTGCTGTCGTGGTAGAAGGCCGACAAAGCGCCGACCAAGCCGGTCAATACAGCCATAGGGTGAGCGTCACGGCGGAAACCACGCAAAAAGAATTGCAGTTGCTCATGCACCATGGTGTGGTGCGTCACGGTTTTGGTGAAGTCGTGCTTGCCTTGGGCATTCGGCAGTTCACCGTACAACAGCAAATGGCAGGTCTCCAGGAAATCGCAGTGGGTGGCTAACTGCTCAATCGGGTAACCACGGTAAAGCAATTCGCCCTTGTCGCCGTCAATGAAAGTGATGGCCGATTGGCAAGAGGCAGTGGACAAAAAACCGGGGTCGTAAGTGAACATGCCGGTCTGGCCGTACAGCTTGCGGATGTCGATGACGTCCGGCCCTATGGTGCCGTTGTACACCGGCATCTCAACGCTGGGTTGGCCATTGGTGAATGAAAGAGTGGCCTTGTAGTCAGCGAGTTTCATGGTCGTTTCCTGTGTCAAACAATGAAAAAATTCAAACTTTAAACAGGCGCAAAACGGATTGCACCCGGGGATCTTCCGTTACTGTCTGTGTGTGCGGGCGACCCAGCAACACATCCAGCAAATCGTTGTCAGCCAATTCCATCAGCGCATACATGCCGCGTGCCTGACCCACGGTCAGCACATCCGCATGCCGGTTGAAGAATCGCTCAATGAACAAATCGTTTTCCAGCAAACCACGGCGGCAACGCCAGCGCAGTTTGCTGAGGGCAGATGACGTCAGCATGTCAACATCCGGCAGGCCATCGAGTTGTTCATCACCCATTCACACCGCACGGCTGATCATCAGCTCTTTGATTTTGCCGATGGCCTTGGTCGGGTTCAAACCTTTGGGGCAGACATCGACGCAATTCATGATGGTGTGGCAGCGGAACAAACGGTAAGGATCTTCCAGATTGTCCAGACGCTCATTGGTTGCGTGGTCGCGGCTGTCAGCGATGAACCGGTAGGCTTGCAGCAAACCGGCCGGGCCGACGAACTTGTCCGGGTTCCACCAGAAAGACGGGCAGCTGGTCGAGCAACTGGCGCACAAAATACATTCGTACAAGCCATCAAGTTCTTCACGCTCGGCGGGCGACTGAAGACGCTCTTTTTCAGGCGGCAGCGTGTCATTCACCAGGTAAGGCTTGATGGAGTTGTACTGGTTGAAAAACTGCGTCATGTCGACGATCAGATCGCGAATCACAGGCAGTCCGGGCAGGGGCTTTAAGGTGATGACACCCGGCAAGGTCAGCATATTGGTCAGACAAGCCAAGCCGTTTTTGCCGTTGATGTTCATGGCGTCCGAGCCGCACACACCTTCGCGGCAAGAGCGGCGAAACGACAGCGTGGGGTCTTGCGCTTTGAGTTTCATCAAAGCATCCAGCAACATGCGTTCATGCCCGTCGAGTTCGACGTCTATGGTTTGCATGTAAGGCTTGGCGTCTTTTCCCGGGTCGTAACGGTAGATTTTGAAAGTACGTTTCATTAGAAGGTTCTCACTTTAGGAGGGATGCTTTCGGTGGTCAAAGGTTGCAGTTTGACGGGCTTGTAAGTCATGCTGTTGCTATGGCTGTGCCACAGGCTGTGCTTGAGCCATTCTTCGTCGTTGCGGCCATTCGGGTGTTGCGGTGTGTCGGCGTAATCGTTGACCGTGTGCGCGCCGCGGCTTTCACGCCGTGCTGCCGCAGACACCATGGTGGCCTGGGCGCATTCGATCAGGTTTTCCACTTCCAGCGCTTCGATGCGCGCGGTGTTGAAAATCTTGCTCTTGTCTTTCAGGCCGATGGCATTCACACGCTCACGCAGAGCCGCGATTTGCGCAACACCTTCATCCAGGCTGGCCTGGGTGCGGAACACACCGGCGTGTTTTTGCATGCTGGCGCGCAAATCGTTGGCCACGTCTTGCGCGTATTCGCCGTCGGTGCTGTTGTTCAGCCGAGCCAGTCGCGCCAATGTGCGGTCTGCTGCATCGGCGGGCAAAGGTTTGTGCAATTTGTTTTTCTGGTGGAATTCGACGATGTGGTTGCCTGCCGCTTTGCCGAACACCAACAAGTCCAGCAATGAGTTGGTGCCCAGGCGATTGGCGCCGTGCACGCTGACGCAAGAGCATTCGCCCACCGCATACAAACCGTTGACCACAGCGTTGTGGTCGGTTGAAGTTTGCGTCACCACCTGGCCGTGGATGTTGGTGGGAATGCCGCCCATCTGGTAGTGAATGGTCGGCACCACAGGAATCGGCTCTTTGGTGATGTCGACGTTGGCAAAGTTGTGGCCGATCTCGTAGACCGAGGGCAGGCGCTTCATGATGGTGTCTGCACCTAAGTGATCCAGTTTCAAATGCACATAGTCTTTGTTCGGGCCGCAACCACGGCCTTCTTTGATTTCCTGGTCCATGCAGCGCGACACAAAGTCGCGCGGGGCCAAGTCTTTCAAGGTAGGCGCATAACGCTCCATGAAACGCTCGCCCAGGCTGTTGAGCAATATCGCGCCTTCGCCCCGGCAACCTTCGGTCAGCAACACACCCGCACCTGCAACACCTGTGGGGTGGAATTGCCAGAACTCCATGTCTTCCAAAGGAATGCCTGCGCGTGCTGCCATTCCCAAGCCGTCGCCGGTGTTGATGAAGGCGTTGGTGGACGCGGCAAAAATGCGGCCTGCACCACCGGTGGCCAGCAACACGGTTTTCGCTTCCAAAATATGCAGGTCGCCGGTTTCCATTTCAAGCGCGGTGACACCGACCACGTCGCCGTCGGCGTCGCGAATCAGGTCTTGCGCCATCCACTCGACAAAGAAATTGGTGTTGGCCTTGAGGTTTTGCTGGTACAGCGTGTGCAGCATCGAGTGACCGGTACGATCGGCCGAGGCGCAGGCGCGTTGCACGGATTTTTCGCCGTAGTTAGAGGTGTGGCCGCCGAAGGGGCGCTGGTAAATCGTGCCGTCCGGATTGCGGTCAAACGGCATGCCCATGTGTTCGAGTTCAAACACCACCCTGGGTGCTTCGCGGCACATGTATTCGATGGCGTCCTGGTCGCCCAGCCAGTCAGAGCCTTTGACCGTGTCGTAAAAATGGTAGTGCCAGTTGTCCTCAGACATATTGCCCAAAGACGCGCCTATGCCGCCTTGTGCCGCCACGGTGTGCGAGCGGGTGGGAAACACCTTGGACAACACGGCCACATTCAGACCGGCGCGAGAAAGTTGCAGCGAGGCACGCATGCCTGAGCCGCCTGCACCGACGATGACCACATCAAAGCGGCGACGGGGAAGAGAAGAGCGTGTCATCAATCAAAGTCTCCAGAGAACCTGAACCGCCCAGCCCAAACAAGAGAGCAGCCAGACGATGGTGAAAATATGCAGAGCCAGACGCAAACCCACAGGTTTGATGTAGTCCATCCAGATGTCGCGCATGCCCACCCACACGTGGTAGGTAAGGGCCAAAAATACCGTGAAAGTCAGTGCGCGCATCCACTGCGGGTTGAAGATGCCGGCCCACAGGTCGTAGCCGATCTCGCCGCGCGAAAAAATCACTTGTACCAGCACCAATAGCGTGAATAAAGCCATCAAAGCAGCTGTCAAACGCTGCGCCAGCCAATCGCGTAAGCCGTAATGTGCACCTGTGACCAGGCGTTTGGATCCGATTCCGTCACTCATGTCTGCTCCTGAATTCAATACAAGCCGAATAATTTGGCGCCCAGCAGCACAGTCAGACCAATGCTGGCGCTCAAAGTGAAGACAGCGCTGCTGCGGCCGAATTCAAGGCTGACAGAGTGGGTCGCGTCCATGTACAAATGGCGCAGACCGGCAATTAAATGGTGCAAGTAAGCCCAGATCAGCGCCAGCATGGTTAAGCGTATGAACCAGCCCGGGTAGATGCCAATGCCAATGTTGATGGCTGCTTTGAATTTGGCGAAAGAAATTTCGGAGGACACCGATTTGTCGAACAGCCAAATGATGAAAGGCAGCAGCAAAAACATCAGGGCGCCGCTGGCGCGGTGCAGGATGGACACCCAGCCGGCGGCAGGGAGCCGGTAGGTGGGTAAATCGTGCAGGGCATTGATATTGCGAAAAGTCGCTGGTGGTTTGACGGGTTCGGTCATGCGTTGTGCTTTCCAGAGATCAGGGCGGGTTGGTGAAACCCCTTAGGGAAGGATATTAAATTCATTCTATTGCAATGCACAAAAAACCAGGGTCTCGCGTGTGCCAAGGGATTGAAATTCTCATTTTGAATAAGCAATCAGCTCAATTCGTTCAGGTAATGGCGTGTATCCGTGCGGTAAGTGCCAATGCGCCACTCCATGGGGCTGTCGTGGTAGGTGAAGGACATGCGCTCGACTTGCAGTAAAGGTGTGTTTGTACTAACTTTCAGAAAACCGCATACCTCTTCTGAGGACAATATGGCGCGCAGCCGCTCCTGGGCGCGCACCATGCGGATGCCGAAATCGGACTCGAACATGGCGTACATAGGCCTGGTGTCTTTGCTCAGGCGCTCGGCGGTCAGGCCTTTGAAGGTGTTGCCGGGCAGCCAGATGTCTTCAAAAATGGTGGGCACGCCATCAAATGACAACACCCGTCGCACCCGGTAGACCATGTCAGACGTGCGCAAGGACAGGGCCCGGGCCACATCGGCCGGGGCGCGCAAACGGCTGCAGTCAATGATGTGGCGTTCGGCCGGGCCTTGGCTGATGGCGGCAGAGTTATCGGGTTTGAGTTTGAGAAAACGGAACTGCACTTGTTGTTCTGCATGGGTGGCAACGAAGGTGCCCTTGCCCTGGCGGCGCACCAGCAAATGCTCCTTGGACAACTCGTCTATGGCTTTGCGCACCGTACCCTGGCTGACTTTGAAGCGGGCCGCCAGCTCGAATTCGCTGGGAATCAGGTCTCCGGGTTTCCATTCCCCGGCTTGCAGGCTTTTCAACACCAGTTCCTTGATCTGCTGGTACAAAGGACTGAAAGACGGTGCCACCATGCCTGCATTGGCGGGCTGACCGGCGGCGTTTTCTAAGTTGGTGGAGGCATTCACTCGGTAACCGTCAGGAGCTTGTCATGAAGAAGAAGCTATCATATCTTCTATAAGACAGATGTCTTTTCCTTTCCCTGGCTGTCAGGTCCCTCCCGGCGCCGTTCAATTGTTTCATTCCGGAGAATTCCCATGACCAAATCCCCCGTACGCGTTGCCGTCACCGGTGCCGCAGGCCAGATCGGCTACGCCTTGTTGTTTCGCATTGCTTCAGGCGAAATGCTGGGCAAAGACCAGCCGGTCATCTTGCAACTGCTGGAAATCCCCGACGAAAAAGCACAAAAAGCGCTCAAAGGCGTGATGATGGAACTGGAAGATTGCGCTTTCCCCTTGCTGGCTGGCATGGAAGCGCACTCTGACCCAATGACAGCTTTCAAGAACACCGATTACGCTTTGTTGGTCGGTTCACGCCCCCGTGGCCCCGGCATGGAACGCGCTGAATTGTTGGCCATTAATGGAGCCATCTTCACCGCCCAAGGCAAGGCTTTGAACGCCGTGGCTTCACGTAACGTCAAAGTGCTGGTGGTCGGCAACCCCGCCAACACCAA
>CAISPG010000118.1 GCA_903887325.1 uncultured Burkholderiales bacterium
ATGGTCAGATCTGATCTTGGGGCGGCAGGCGTTATGTTCACGATGGACACGGAGTCTGGTTTTGAAGACGTGGTGTTCATCACCTCCAGTTACGGTTTAGGAGAAACCGTGGTGCAAGGCGCGGTGAATCCTGATGAGTTTTATGTTCACAAGCCCATGTTGTTACAGGGTAAGCAAGCGATCGTTAGAAAAAATCTAGGCTCTAAATTGATTCAGATGAATTTCTCAACCCAAGCCGAACGCTCAGCCAGTGGCAAACTGGTGGTTACCCATGACGTACCTGCCGAGATGCGCAACCGGTATTCACTCAGCGATCAAGACATCACGCAACTGGCTGAATATGCTTTAGTGATTGAGCAGCACTACGGCCGTGCCATGGACATCGAGTGGGGCAAAGACGGTTCTGACGGAAAGTTATACGTATTGCAGGCCCGACCGGAAACAGTGAAGAGTCAGCAAAAAGGCCAAACCGAACACCGTTACAAGTTAAAAAACAAAGGCACGGTGCTGGCACAAGGCCGCGCCATTGGGCAAAAAATCGGTACCGGCCCGGTTCGGCTGGTCAGCCATATTTCAGAAATGGACATGGTCAAACCCGGGGATATTCTGGTGACCGATATGACAGACCCTAACTGGGAACCTGTGATGAAGCGGGCCAGCGCCATTGTGACCAACCGGGGCGGGCGCACTTGTCACGCCGCCATTATTGCGCGTGAACTCGGCATACCTGCGGTCGTGGGTTGCGGGGATGCGACTGAAGTATTGCAGGCTGACAGTCTGGTCACTGTGAGCTGTGCCGAAGGTGATACCGGATTCATTTACGACGGTTTACTGGAGACTGAAATTTCTGAAGTACTGCGCGGTGAAATGCCGCCAATCGCCACCAAGATCATGATGAATATCGGCAACCCCAGTTTGGCATTTGATTTTGCACAATTGCCTAATGCAGGTGTCGGGCTAGCCAGGCTGGAGTTCATCATCAACAACAATATTGGTGTGCATCCCAAAGCCATTTTGGATTATCCGCACATCGATCCTGAGTTGAAAAAAGCCGTTGAATCTGTCGCCAGAGGCCATGCATCGCCTAAAGCTTTTTTCATTGATAAAGTCACCGAAGGCGTGTCCACCATCGCGGCCGCTTTTTGGCCTAAGCCTGTGATTGTGCGTTTGTCGGATTTCAAATCCAACGAATACCGCAAGCTCATTGGCGGTAACCGCTATGAACCGGAAGAAGAAAATCCCATGTTGGGTTTCCGCGGCGCAGTCAGATACCTGAGTCAGGATTTTCAGCAGGCTTTTGCCATGGAGTGCGAGGCTTTGTGCCGCGTGCGCAATGACATGGGGCTTGTCAACGTACAGGTCATGGTGCCTTTTGTGCGTACCTTAGGGCAGGCGCAACGGGTGGTTGAGTTGCTTGCGCAACATGGTTTACGCCGGGGTGACAACGGTTTGAAACTCATCATGATGTGCGAAGTTCCCAGCAATGCTTTGCTGGCAGAAGAGTTTCTGGAGCACTTCGATGGCTTTTCCATAGGGTCGAATGACTTAACGCAGCTGACGCTTGGATTGGATCGTGATTCGGGCATGCCTTTGCTGGCTGCCGACTTTGATGAGCGCGATCCCGCCGTCAAAGCCTTGCTGGTCAAAGCCATACAGGCCTGCCAAAAACACAAAAAATATGTCGGCATCTGCGGCCAGGGACCCAGCGACCACCTGGAGTTTGCTCGTTGGCTGGTTTCTATGGGGATTGAATCCATTTCTCTTAACCCGGACAGCGTTGTCGCCACCTGGCAGGCGCTTGCTAACTAAGTGATTTCAATACGTATCTGAAAAATAGGTACAATGTCAGGTTTTCACCTTGTCGCACCACGACGCAGTGGGCGGCTTATTCCATAAGGAGAGTTCATGCGTAATTACGAAATCATATTGTTAATCCACCCGGATCAAAGCGAGCAGGTTCCTGCCATGCTTGAACGGTACAAAGGTCTGATCACCAACGGCGGCGGCAAAGTCCATCGCCTTGAAGATTGGGGCCGTCGTCAGTTGACCTACATGATCAACAAACTGGCCAAAGCACATTACCTGTGCCTGAACATTGAAGCCAACCAGGATGTGATGGCCGAACTGGAACACGCATTCAAATTCAATGATGCTGTTCTCAGACACCTGACCGTGTCGAAGAAAAAAGCAGAAACTGCACCTTCACTGATGATGAAAACGGTCGAGCGTGAAGAAGCCCGCAAGACCCAGCATACTGAATTCCAGGCCTGATGTTTGAATTTCAAATGTGAACCGTGTCGATCTCACAGCACGCCTTGTTGAGATTTCCTCAATGCGGTATTCGCCCTCCGGTTTGCCGGTTGTCGAAGTCCGCTTAGAACACGAATCACAGTTGGAAGAAGCCGGTATTCAACGGAAAGTGAATTTGATATTGAAGTCCAAGGCAGTCGGAATACTGGCTGAAAAACTGGCACTTCAAGAACTGAACAACACTTTTCTTTTCACCGGGTTTCTGGCCAGCGGCACAAATTCAAAATCAGTCGTATTTCATATCCATTCGTACCAATCTGTTTCCTAGGAGCCCGTGATGGCCACTTTCAAAAAATTCAACAAAGATAAACGCCCCAAGCGCAACACCCAATCTTTGCTTTTCAAACGCAAACGTTTCTGCCGCTTCACCGTCACAGGTGTGGAAGAAATCGACTACAAGGACATCGACACCTTGCGTGATTTCATTGCTGAAAACGGAAAAATCATTCCCGCCCGCCTTACCGGCACCCGTGCGATTTACCAGCGTCAACTCAATACCGCTATCAAGCGCGCGCGCTTTCTGGCCATGTTGCCTTACACCGATCAGCACAAAATCTAAGGAGAAAAAACATGCAAATTATTCTGCTGGAAAAAGTGGTGAACCTTGGCAATCTCGGTGAAGTTGTCAAAGTCAAAGACGGTTACGCACGTAATTTCCTGATCCCCTCCGGTCGCGCCCGTCGCGCTACCAATGTGGCCATTCAGGAGTTTGAAGCCCGTCGTGCCGAGCTCGAAAAAGCTGCTCACGAAAAATTGGTCGCTTCTCAAGCACAAGGCGAAAAACTCACTGGTACCACTGTGAAGATCACACAGAAAGCCGGTGTTGACGGTCGTTTGTTCGGTTCTGTCACCAATTTCGATATCGCCGAAGAACTTTCCAAAATGGGTTATGCGGTTTCCAAAGCGCAAATCCGCATGCCTAAAGGCCCGATCAAAACGGTTGGCGATTCACCGGTTTCTGTTTCCCTGCACACCGATGTATTGATTGATATTCAAGTATCGGTTTACGGCGAATCCGCTTAATTCTTTTGTGCTCTTTATCAAAACCGCTCTGAGGAGCGGTTTTTTTATTGCCGGACTTATTCACAGGTTCAGAGTCTTTGTTGATGAGGTTTTCAACAGGCTTATCCCATGACAAATCCGGCTGAATTCAATAACATGGATCTTTTAGAGGATAACAATGTCCGTCGTTTTTCCAGATTATGAAGAGGCCTCGTCGCTAGACAGGCAGGTAGCCCAATTACGCATTCCGCCGCATTCACTGGAGGCCGAATCCAGCGTTATCGGAGGCTTGTTACTGGACAACACCGCATGGGACAAGATCGGCGACGTTTTGATCGACGCTGATTTTTACAGGTATGAACACCGCTTGGTTTTTTCCAGCGTAAGCACGCTGATCAATGCCAATCGGGCAGCAGATGTGATCACCGTGTTTGAGCATTTGCAAACGCAGGGCAAAGCGGACGAAATCGGCGGTCTGGCGTATTTAAATTCTTTGGCTCAATATGTGCCAAGTTCAGCCAATATTCGCCGCTATGCCGAAATTGTGCGCGAGCGCTCCATTCTCAGAAAGCTGATCAGCGTCAGCGACGAGATTGCGACCTCCGCAATGAGCACCAAGGGCAAGCCGGTGCCATTGATTCTGGATGAAGCCGAGCAAAAAATCTTCAACATAGGTGAAGAGGGCGCGCGCATGCGCCAGGGTTTTCAGTCCATGGGTAATCTGGTGGTGCAACTGCTAGACCGGGTGGAAGAAATGTCGCAAAACCCGAATGACATTACCGGGGTGCCGACTGGATTTTTCGATCTTGACCGCATGACCTCGGGTATGCAGGCCGGTGATTTGATTGTGTTGGCCGCCAGACCTTCGATGGGAAAAACTGCGCTTGCCATCAACATTGCTGAAAACGTGGCGCTCAAAGAAGGTTTGCCGGTTGCGGTTTTTTCTATGGAAATGGGCGCCTCACAACTGGCAATCCGTATTGTCGGCTCCATTGGTCGCATAGACCAGACCAGATTGCGTACAGGAAAGTTGCTCGACGAAGAATGGCCAAGACTGACTGAGGCTGTGGAACGCTTGCGCAATGTCTCCTTGTCTATCGATGAAACCCCAGGCCTCACACCCAGCGAATTACGCGCCAATGCCAGGCGACTGGCCCGCAGTTGCGGCAAGCTGGGTTTGGTGGTTGTCGACTACCTTCAACTCATGACCGGCAGCAGCGGCAGTGATGGCGACAACAGAGCCACTGAACTGGGCGAGATTTCGCGTGGTTTAAAAATGCTGGCCAAGGAATTGCAATGCCCGGTGATTGCCTTGTCGCAGTTGAACCGCGGCGTTGAGCAGCGCACAGACAAGCGACCCATGATGAGCGATTTACGTGAATCAGGAGCTATCGAACAGGATGCGGATGTCATCATGTTTATTTACCGGGATGACTATTACAACAAGGACTCCAAGGAGCCCGGTGTTGCCGAGATCATCATCGGTAAACAACGTAACGGGCCTACAGGTACTGTCAAATTGACATTCCTGAAACCGATCACGAAATTTGAATCCTACGCCGGTCCGAGCTCGGACTATTGAAATTTAAAGTACTTCGCTGGCAAAGTCAGCAAGCCTAGAGCGCTCGCCTCTGGCCAAAGTGATATGGCCGCCGTGCGGCCAGCCTTTGAATTTATCCACCGCGTAGGTCAGACCCGAAGAACCTTCTGTCAGATAGGGCGTATCGATTTGCGCCAGATTACCCATGCAAATGATTTTGGTACCCGGTCCGGCGCGGGTGATCAAGGTCTTCATTTGCTTGGGCGTGAGATTTTGCGCCTCATCAATGATGACGAATTTATTCAGAAATGTTCGACCGCGCATGAAGTTCAGGCTTTTGATCTTGATCTTGCTGCGTATCAATTCACTGGTGGCAGCGCGGCCCCATTCACCTGCACTGGTGTCTGTTTTGCCAAGCACTTCCAGGTTGTCATCAAGTGCGCCCATCCAAGGGCCCATTTTTTCTTCTTCGGTACCCGGTAAAAAACCTATGTCTTCACCGACGCTGACAGTGGCACGCGTCATGATGATTTCGGTGTATCGGCGTTCATCCAGCACCTGAACCAAACCGGCAGCCAGCGCGAGCAACGTTTTACCTGTGCCGGCAGTTCCGGTCAAAGTGACGAAATCAACTTCTGAATCCATGAGCATATTCAGAGCGAAATTCTGTTCACGGTTGCGCGTGGTGATGCCCCAGGCCGCATTTTTGAGGTGGCTGTAATCCTTCAGCGTTTTGAAGACAGCTGTCTTCCCTCTGATTTCAGTGACGCGGGCATAAAGACTGGGCTCGCCCGGACTTTCAAAATAAACAAACTGATTGATGTGCATGCCGGCCACCACAGAGCCGCCTATGCGGTAGTAGGTATGGCCGCCGCTTTGCCAGCTCTCTACAGTTTTTGCCTGTTTAGACCAGAAATCCGAAGCCAGCGCCAAAGAGCCTGAATAAAGCAGGTCGCCGTCTTCAAGCGTTTTGTCGTTCTGGTAATCCTCTGCCGCCAGACCTAATGCGCGCGCTTTGACGCGCATATTGATGTCTTTGCTGACCAGCACGACCTCGCGTGGCGCATGTAAATCGCCTAAAGCCTTGACGACACCCAGTATCTGGTTGTCGGCCTTGCCTTGAGGCAAACTGCTTGGCAATGAGAAGTCAAGCGGAACAGTTTGGAAAAATAATTTACCGCCAACTTCCTTGTGACCGGTACTGGCCAGAAGCAAACCATTGGCGATGTCGCTGTTGCTGATGCCTACAAGTGAATCCAGGGTACGACTGGTTTGACGGGCGTTGCGGGCAACCTCGGTCATGCCTTTTTTATGACTGTCCAATTCCTCCAGGACGATCATGGGCAGGAAAATATCGTGCTCTTCAAACCTGAACAAGCACATCGGATCGTGCATCAACACATTGGTGTCTAGCACAAACAGTTTGGTGGGAGAGTTTTTTTTCTTCTTCAGTTTGGAAGCTGAGAGCATTTCGCTGTTTGCCGGTAAAGCCGCCGTGTCTGAAGCATGCGAATGCGCAGCTTTTGCGGGCTTGGTATTTCTGAGGGGTGTACGTTCAACTGAGATTGAGTCAGTCGCTTGCTGTCTAGCGCTTGTTACTTTTTTTGAGGTGAAAGCCTTGGACGGCGAGGCCGTCGCTGTTTGGGACGTAGAGAGTAAATCGGCTCTCTTGCGAGGAGCAGGGGGGAGTGGCATATGCTTAGAGAATCAGGCTGTCGCTGCAGCTTTTTTGAGCGCCTTGACGGCTTTTAAAACCTCATCCACGTGGCCAGGTACCTTAAGGCCGCGCCATTCCTCTTTCAGCACGCCGTCAGGACCCACCAGAAAGGTGCTTCGCTCAATGCCTTTGACTTTTTTGCCGTACATGATTTTGTTTTTGACTACGCCAAACATGTGACACATTTTTTCTTCTGTATCAGCGATCAGTTCAAAGGGAAGTTCAAGTTTTTCCTTGAAACTGTCGTGAGAGCGCATGTTGTCCCGGGAAACACCAAAAATGACAGCGCCTGCTTTTGTGAAATCTTTGAATTTGTCCCTGAATTGCATGGCTTCAGTGGTACAGCCCGGCGTATTGTCTTTGGGGTAAAAATAAAGAATGACAATTTGCCCTGCGTGTGATTGGTGGCTGACCTTGACGCCACCGGTGGCGTTTGCTTCAAATTCGGGAAGGTGTTTATTGAGAACAATCGCCATGGTTCAGGGTCCGTTGTGACAGTAATCCCGAAGAAATACTCCGGTAAGTCAGCATTTTATCTCGAAATGCAATGCCGCTTCCGGCAGCCGCAAAGTTAAGCCAGAACGGTCTGTTAAATTATCAGACCGAGGGTTCTTCCAAAAGCAAAACAGCAGCAACCCGCCTGCCTTCTGCGGCGAGGATATTGAATGTTCTGCACGCTGCAGGCGTGTCCATGGTTTCTACGCCCGTGTGCCGTTCGATGAACGCGCCCATCAGCGCTGCAGAGGGGAAAAGCTGTTTTTTGCCGCAACCCAGCAAGACGATTTCAGCCTCTGTCGGCGCAATCAAATCCAAGTGTGTGGTTTGAATATCGGCGAAATATTGGCCTGGCCAAACTTGGATCAAACCGTTTGAGCTGATCAGCAGGTTATGGGTGTAACGAACGCCATTGATGGCTATCGAGCTTGCTGTGTAAGCAGTGATAGACAAACTGCCAGTGCGATCAG
>CAISPG010000119.1 GCA_903887325.1 uncultured Burkholderiales bacterium
CAACGCCTGTTCGCTTAGTCTGGTGGCGTCAAAAATTGCTGGTGTTGAGCGTGTTGCTGGCTGTGTTGTGCGCGCTGGCGTGTTTGCAACTGTGGTTGAAGTTGTCCACCATGCAAGAGCAACTGGCGCGGCAAAGCGCCGATGCCGGCCAGTTATCGGTACAGGCCAACAGCATGGCCAAGCATGCAGAACAACTGACGCAGGAAACTGCTGCGCGCGTGGCTTTGCTGGATGCGCGTTTGAGTGAAGTCGCCCTACAGCGCAGTCAATTGGAAGAATTGATGCAAAGCCTGTCGCGCTCGCGGGATGAAAACCTGGTGGTTGATATCGAATCCGCTCTCGGTCTGGCCCAGCAGCAGGCCGAATTGACAGGCAGCGTGCAACCCATGCTGGCTGCTTTGCAAACCGCCCAAAAACGCCTGGGCAAAGTGCCGCAACCGCGCTTGGCCCCGGTGCTGCGCGCCTTACAGCATGACATTGAAAGGCTGCAGTCGACCAGCCTGACCGACATACCTGGATTGTTGATTCGCCTGGATGAACTGGTGGCGTTGGTGGACACTTTGCCGGTGCTGAACGCGGTGGGGCCGAACACCCGCTCGGTGCACGCGCCGGACAAAGCGCCGCTGCGCACCTGGGCGCAAATCTGGCAAGACAAAGACTGGGCCGCTGTCGGTCAGCGCATCTGGGCCGAAGTCTCAGGACTGGTGCGCGTCAGCCGCATCGAGCAACCCGAGGCCGCGATGCTGTCGCCGGAGCAAAGTTTTTTTGTGCGCGAAAACATGAAGCTGCGTTTGCTCAATGCGCGTCTGGCGCTGTTGTCGCGCCAGATTGCGTCTGCGCGCAACGATCTCGCGGTGACCGAGCGTGACTTGGCGCAGTTTTTTGACACCGCCTCGCGCCAGGGTCACGCCGCGCAGACCTTGATGAAGCAAGTGCAGTCACAAATTCGGCAGACCGATATTCCCCGTCTCGACGGTTCGCTGGCGGCGCTGGCCACCGCCTCGGCAGGCCGCTGACATGCGCTGGTCTTTGTGGTTACTGGCGCTTTTCGGCATCGCAGTGGCCGTGGCGTTGGGACTGAGCATGCAAGCCGGCACGGTGACTTTGTTTGTCCCGCCCTACCGTTTGGACATGTCACTGAACCTGGTGGTGATCGGCTTGCTCTCTTCTTTTGTGCTGCTTTACGCGGCATTGCGCGGCTTGTTCAGAATGTTCGAATTGCCTGTGCAGGCACGCCGCTGGCGCGCTCAACAGCGCGAGCGTTCGGCGCAACAGTCTTTGCTCAATGCCATGCTGCTGTGGATGACAGGGCGTTTTTTACGCTCACGCAAAGCCGCATTGCAAGGCTTGAGCCAGGTGGACAGCCTGCTGGACAGCGGCGAATCGCCGCACCAGATGTCGTTGACTTTGATGCGCAGCCTGTTGCATTTGCTGGCGGCTGAAAGCGCCCATGCCTTGCGCGACCAGGCCGCCCGGGAACTGCATTTTCAGCAAGTGCTGGTTCATGATGAAGGTCGGCGCGTCAGTCAGACTTTGGAGTTGCGCGACGCGGCCTATTTGAATGCGGCCCGCTGGGCATTGAATGACCGCGACAGCCAGAAAGCCCAGCAATGGCTGGCACAGTTGCCGCAAGGCACGGTGCGCCGCACCATGGCTTTGCGTTTGCGTCTCAAGGCGGATCGCATGAGCCTGCAGCATTTACCCGCCTTGGACACGGCACGTTTGCTGGCCAAGCACGGTGCGTTTTCCGCCAGCGCCGCCGCCAGTCTGGTGCGCGGTTTGGCCATGGCTTGTCTGGACGATTGCCACGACAGCAGCCAGTTGCAAACCAGTTGGAAGTTGCTGCAAGCCGAAGAACGCGCCATGCCCGAGTTGGCCTTGCACGCGGCGCAATGCTTGTTAAAGGTTCAGGGCGATCCTCAAATTGCCTTGCAATGGCTGCTGCCGGTCTGGCAGGCTTTGATCAACAACAGCGAGACGCAGTTGCCGGTTCAGCGCCAGCGCATGGTGCAGGTCTTGTCATCTGCTTTGCACGCGGTCGAGCCCGACAGTGAATGGCTGGCACGCATAGAGCAGGCGCGCCTGGCCAACCCGCGCAGCCTGGAGTTGCAGTATTTAAGCGGCATGGTTTGTCTGCGCCACGGTTTGTGGGGCAAGGCGCAGCAAATGCTGGAGCAAGTCGCGCCGCGTTTGTCTGGCGGTGAGTTGCAGCGCCAGGCCTGGCGGGCACTGGCTGAACTGGCCGAAAACAAGGGCGATACGGCTCAGGCTTTGGCTTGTTGGAAGCTGTCGGCCAAGGTCTGAGCACATAAAAAAAGGGCAAGCGTTCAGCTTGCCCTTTGGCAGACGGGTCTGGTTAATTACTGATTTTCAAACGGCATGTGCAACTGACCCAGATCGCGTTTGGTTTCCACCAATATCAGCGGACCTTCGTCCAGCACCACAGGCGCAGCGCGCTCGCGCGGTACATGCAGCGGGCGCGGTTCAGCGGCAATCGCCGCTTGGATTTGCGCTACCCGCTCAGGGTTGGAATTGACCCATTGCAAGCCTGAAGATTGCGCCACATCCTGCAACTGCGCCAGCGGCAAATCGTAGGACCCGACTTTGGGCATGCTGATCGCAGTGGCTGTGGTTGCCGCAGCAGGGGCCGCAGCGGGTGACGGTTGGGCCTGGTAAGCAGTGGCTTCATGCGCTTGTTGTTCAAGCGGTTGAGACACAGTGGATGCATCGCTGCCTTGGCTGGAACGGGCCTGACGCTCGCGCCCCGGGCGCTCACGGCCGCGACGTTCGCGGCGCTCTTGGGTTTGCTCCTGGCTGGATGCGCTCACGCCGTGATCTGCGCCCGCAGTGTCTGCGGTTTGTGGCTCCACATGCGTTTGTGTTTGCGTTGCCTGCATGTCTTCCGATGGCGTGGTGCTGTCAGGCGAACCAACGGGCGTGCGTTCACCACGGCGACCGCGACCGCGTCTGCCGTCGCCACGTTCACGGCCTTGACGAGCAGGACGTTCGCCAGCGTTACTGTCAGCGTTGTCGGTTGACGGGTTTTGTGCTTCTGCCACGACTGTTTCATCCAGACGAGGTTCCTGGCGCGGTCTGTCCTGTCTGTCGCCACGACCGCCGCGGCCACCACGGCCTTCGGGACGTTCGCCGCCTCGGGCTTCCGGTTTGTCACCGCGTTCTGCACGATCAGGGCGTTCTGTGCGCTCACCACGGCCTTCGCCACGTTCAGCACGACCTTCGCCGCGACCTTCACCACGGCGTCCGCCGCGTCGTCCGTCCTGGCCACCACGACCACCACTGCGACCGTCGCTGCGTTCGCCGGGTTTGGCGCTCGTGCCGGTTTTGTCAGTGGCAGGTGCAGCAGCAGGTGTGCTGTCGCCGCCAAACAAGCCCTTGAGCCAACCGAAAAAGCCTTTTTCTGCCGAGGCCGGGGCGCTTGTCGATGGTTTTGCAGTTGTGCTGCGTGTGTCCGCAACGCGTGCCGGACGCGCTTCAGCCGCCGGTGCTGGCATATCGGGCAACACGCCTTTGATGACCGGTGTTTGTTTGTTGGTCGGCTCTTGCGAACGGCGTGTCACGGCGGTCGGGTCTTCGATCTCTTCGGCCATTTTGTAGCTGGCCTGGATGCTGTCTAAACGCGGGTCGTCGTGTTTCAGGCGTTCGAGTTTGTAGTTTGGTGTCTCCAAGCCTTTGTTCGGGATCAGCAGTACATGGGTGCGTTGCTTCAACTCGATCTTGGCGATTTCGGGACGTTTTTCGTTCAACAAGAAAGAAGCGACTTCCACCGGCACTTGCGCGTGCACGGCGGCGGTGTTTTCTTTCATCGACTCCTCTTGGATGATCCGCAAAATTTGCAGCGCCGAGCTTTCGGTGTCGCGCACATGGCCGGAGCCGCCGCAGCGCGGGCAGGGAATGGATGCGCCTTCAGACAAAGCCGGGCGCAAACGCTGGCGGCTCATTTCCATCAAACCAAATTTGCTGATGGTGCCGAACTGCACACGGGCGCGGTCCTGGCGCAACGCGTCGCGCAAGCGGTTTTCCACTTCGCGGCGGTTTTTCGATTCGTCCATGTCGATGAAGTCGATGACGATCAGGCCGCCCAAGTCGCGCAAACGCATTTGGCGGGCCACTTCGTCGGCGGCTTCCAGGTTGGTGCGGGTGGCGGTTTCTTCGATGTCGCCGCCTTTGATGGCGCGTGCCGAGTTCACATCCACCGACACCAGCGCTTCGGTGTGGTCGATCACAATCGCACCGCCCGAGGGCAGGGTCACGGTGCGGGCGTAAGCGGATTCGATCTGGTGTTCGATTTGGAAGCGGCTGAACAGCGGCGTGTCGTCGCGGTAGCGTTTGACGCGGGCGGCATGCTCGGGCATGACATGCGCCATGAACTGCTGCGCCTGGTCGTAGATGTCGTCGGTGTCGATCAGGATGTCGCCGATGTCATTGTTGAAGTAATCGCGGATGGCGCGAATCACCAAACTCGATTCTTGGTAAATCAGGAACGCACCTTTGCCGCCTTTGGACGCGCCGTCGATGGCGGTCCACAGCTTGAGCAGGTAATTCAAGTCCCATTGCAACTCGGGCGCACTCCGGCCGATACCTGCGGTGCGTGCAATGATGGACATACCGTTCGGGTATTCCAACTGGTCCATGGCCTCTTTGAGCTCGGCCCGGTCGTCGCCTTCGATGCGACGGCTGACGCCGCCGCCGCGCGGGTTGTTGGGCATCAGCACCACGTAACGGCCGGCCAGCGACACAAAAGTGGTCAGCGCCGCGCCTTTGTTGCCGCGCTCTTCTTTTTCCACTTGGATCAGCAGTTCCTGGCCTTCGCGGATCACATCTTGGATGCGGGCTTGCGAGGCAGACACATTGCTAGAGAAATACTGTTTGGAGATTTCTTTGAACGGTAAAAAGCCGTGGCGTTCTTCGCCGTAATCGACAAAACAGGCTTCCAGAGACGGCTCGACACGTGTGACCACGGCCTTATAAATATTGCCTTTGCGCTGTTCGCGCCCTTCGATTTCGATTTCGTAGTCGAGGAGTTTTTGTCCGTCGACAATGGCCAGGCGGCGTTCTTCAGCCTGCGTGGCGTTGATAAGCATCCGTTTCATGATGCGTTCCTTTTCATAGCGTTACAACACAGGGCCTCGGTGGACCCAACGATGCCGTCAGCTGATGCAGGAAAAAGAAAAGGGAATACCGCGCAGTCATGCGCCGGACTCACCGCTTTAGCGGCGACGTCGGGCAGGTGGCGGGTGGATGCGGGCGAGTTGAAGGCGAACTGGCATGGCACATACAGCCATGGGGTTCATTGAAAAACCACGAACAAAAGTGCAGGAAATGCGCAGCTCTTCAACCGGCAAAAGCCAGGAGAAGCACATTTTAATAAGCACCCAGATCAGGTTCATGTGTATCGACAATCTCACTTTGGTCCTTGCAGGTTCACAACAAACCTGCAATGGGGTATTCCGTTTCAGCGTTTTCCTAGGCATAGGCTTGTGTGGTCGCAGGGCAGACCGCAGATTGGCGGTAGGGCTTGCGGCGGCCACATCGGGCATCGACCTCTCAGTGCAGGTGGGACGTGCTCTAATCTCTTATTCAAATCAAGCACTTAGAACCGGACACTGGTGAAGCACATTATAGACACACCTGAGGCGCCAGCGGCCGCCGCGGTCAAGACCTTGCTGGTCGACGAGGAATCGGCCGGTCAGCGGCTGGACAATTTCCTGTTGCGCCACCTCAAGGGCGTGCCCAAAACCCATGTTTACCGCATCATCCGCACCGGCGAAGTGCGCATCAACAAGGGCCGGGTCAACGCCGACACCCGGGTGCAAACCGGTGACATGGTGCGTTTGCCGCCGGTGCGGGTTGCCACGGTGGACGTCAATGCGCCGGTGGCGCCCGGGCGTGAATTCCCCGTTTTGATGGAAGACGAGCAAATGCTGGCCATAGACAAACCGGCCGGTGTGGCGGTGCATGGCGGCAGCGGCGTGAGCTTTGGCGTGATCGAGCAATTGCGCCAGGCCAGACCCGGCGCGCGCATGCTGGAGTTGGTGCACCGGCTGGACCGCGACACCTCTGGCGTGCTGCTGGTGGCCAAAAAACGCAGCGCGCTCACCCGTTTGCAAGACCAGTTCCGCGACCGTGAAACCGGCAAAACCTATTTGGCGCTGGTCAAAGGCCAGTGGCCGTCGAATAAAAAAGTCATTGACCTGCCGCTGCAACGCTACCTGATTCCCAATGGTGTGGGCGAAGGCGAGCGCCGGGTGCGCATAGCCGCCAAAGACGATGCCAACGCCCAGCGCGCCATCACGCTGGTGCGCGTGTCAAGGCTGGTCGGTGATTACAGCCTGCTGGAAGTCACCATCAAAACCGGGCGTACGCATCAAATCCGCGTGCATTTGGCCAGCCAAGGCTATCCCATCGTCGGCGACGACAAATACGGCGACTTCGAATTGAACAAACGGCTGGCAGCGCAGGGTATGAAGCGCATGTTTTTACATGCCTGGCGGTTACAGTTCGTGCATCCGCAAACTGGCCGCAGCGAAACCGTCGAAGCTGCGTTACCTGAAGAATTACAAAATTTCATAGACCATGTCCAACCCCCTCCGCTTGCGCCGGTTTGATCTGATTGCTTTCGATTGGGACGGCACGCTGTACGACTCGACCCGAATCATTGTTCGCTGCATACAGGCGGCGGTGGTTGATGTCGGAGGCCAAAAGCCCACGGATGAGCAAGCTGCTTATGTCATAGGCATGGCTTTGATGCCGGCGCTGGCGCACGCCGCGCCGGATGTGCCCAAGGACAAATACCCGCAGTTAGGTGACCGCTACCGGCACCATTACGCCAAACACCATGAAGACTTGTCATTGTTTGAAGGCATTCTGCCCATGTTGCAGGCTTTGCGTGAGCGCCAGCACACCTTGACCGTGGCCACCGGCAAAAGCCGCAAAGGTCTGGACGATGCGCTGCACCAGGTGGAATTGCGCGGTATGTTTGACGGTTCGCGCACCGCCGATGAAACCGCAGGCAAACCGAACCCTCGCATGTTGCATGAATTGATGGCCGAATTCGGCGTCCCGCCGGAACGCACCTTGATGATCGGCGACACCACCCACGACTTGGAAATGGCGCACAACGCCGGTTGCGCCAGCGTGGCGGTCAGCTACGGTGCCCACGGCACCTCGGACTTCGGCCGCTGGAAACCATTGGCGGTGGCGCACAACGTCAGCGAATTGCACGACTGGTTGATCGGACATGGCTGAAACAACCGTCGCCTTGTGCAACAGCGTCGACCTGGCTGACAGCGGCCTGGCTGTGCCGTTTGATGTGGTGTATGCCGGGCAGACTTGTCGCGCATTCGCGGTGCGGTTTGAAGGCCAGGTGCAGGCGTATTTGAACCGCTGCACCCATGTGGCCATGGAAATGGATTACCAGCCCGACCGTTTCTTTGACACCGAGGGGCGCTGGTTGCTGTGCGCTACCCACGGTGCGACTTATGCACCTGATACCGGCGAATGTGTCGGCGGCCCGTGTCGCGCTGGTCTGGTGAAAATTACCCTCAGCGAAAGCAACGGGGTGGTGCACTGGCATACTGCTTACAACTTGAAGCCTTTGGAATTTTGAAAATGCAAGACGATATCAACAAGCCTGCCCCTGACAATTCACCGGGCCAAGGCACCACTGCTGAGCCCGTTGCTGCGACGACAGCCTCTCATCACGCAGCCGCTGCGGCCGCGCCAGTTGCGGATAAATCATTGGCCTGGGAGCGCGAAACCCTGGAGCGTTTGGTGATGGCCCAGTTGACCGAGCAACGCGCAGCCCGGCGCTGGCGCATAGGGTTTCGCCTGTTTTGGACGCTGCTGTTTCTAGCCGGTCTGTGGTATTCGTTTCATCACGGCAAAAATGCCGCCAACAATTCAACCACTACCCCTCATACGGCTCTGATTGAAATCAAAGGCGAGATAGACGCGGATGCCAACGCCAATGCCGAATGGATCATTGATTCCATGCGCCAGGCTTTCGAAGACGAAGGCGCACAAGCGGTGGTGCTGCTGATCAATTCACCCGGCGGCAGTCCGGTGCAGGCCGGCATGATCAACGATGAAATCAAACGCCTGAAAACCTTGCATCAAAAACCTGTGTATGTGGTGGTGGAGGAAACCTGCGCGTCTGCGGCTTATTACATCGCAGCAGGCGCTGACAAAATCTTTGTCGATAAAGCCAGCATCGTCGGCAGCATAGGCGTGTTGATGGACGGTTTTGGTTTTACAGGTTTGATGGACAAGCTTGGTGTCGAACGTCGACTCATGACCGCCGGTGAAAACAAAGGCTTTCTGGATCCGTTCAGCACCCCGACCAAACCGCAAAAAGCCCATGCTCAGCAATTGTTGAACCAGATTCACCAGCAATTCATCGCCGTGGTGCGTGAAGGCCGGGGCGACCGGCTGAAAGAAACGCCCGAGACTTTCAGCGGATTGTTTTGGAGCGGTCAGCAAGCCATAGAGTTAGGACTGGCTGACGGTTACGGCACGCTAGATACTGTGGCGCGCGATGTGGTCAAAGCCGAAGACATTGTGGATTACACCCGCCAGGACAATGTGGCTGAGCGACTGGCCAAGCGTTTCGGTGCCGCCATGGGTGAGGCGATGGTGAAAGCCTCTCTTAATCTGGTGCCGCATTTGCGTTGATTTTTTCGCGGCACTTGATCCTGTCAAACAGCAGGCCTTGACTCAAGGGCCGAATGCAAACACCACGGGACTGTGCTTGTCCGGTACCTGCCCTTTTTTCTTCCAGTCAGCCACCCGCAGGCTTTGCACCTGCATGTCGGCCAAACTTAAATTGCTGCACAGGCAAAGCCGTGTGCTGGACTGCAAACCATGCAGCAAAGCTGCAAGCAATGCTTCATTGCGGTAAGGCGTTTCTATGAAGATTTGGGTTTCGCCCGAACTCAATGCGCGTTTTTCCAGCGCTTGAATCCGTTGTGTGCGAAGCGCTGCATCTTGCGGCAAATAACCGTTAAAGGCGAATTGCTGACCGTTCAGACCGCTGGCTGCCAGCGCCAACAGCAGTGAACAAGGGCCGACCAAAGGTATCACTTCTATACCAGCATCATGCGCTGCACGAACCAGCGATGAGCCCGGATCAGCCACCGCTGGCATACCGGCTTCGCTGACCAAGCCCATGTCGTGTCCTTGCAAAGCAGGCGTCAGCAGCGCACCGGTGTTTATACCGGCCGCGTGATCACCTTTCTTGTGAACCAGGCGCGGCAATTCGACAATATGTTGATCCTGCAATACCGATTTGAGCGGAAGAACTTCGCCTATGCGTTTGAGCAAAGCGCGGGTGGACTTGGCGTTTTCACAAACCCAATGGTCGAGTTGCGAAGCGATGCGCAACGTGCCCTCGGGCATGACCTGGCTCAGCGGCGCTTGTGACTGGCACATGAAATCCAGCGGTGCCGGCACCAGAAACAGTCGTCCTTTAGCGTTGGTTGACGAACTCATGTTCTGTTCAGTCCAGCAAAGCCATGCCTGCCGCGCGCAACAGTCGGCACGTGTGGATCAGCGGCAGGCCGACCAGCGCCGTCGGGTCCTGGTTGTCAATGACTTCCAGCAAGGCAATGCCCAGTCCTTCGCTTTTGGCGCTGCCTGCGCAGTCATACGGTTTTTCCGCCTGTAAATAATCTTCAATCGCCCGGTCACTGAGCTGACGAAAGCCGACCTTGACCTGTGCCAAGGCTTGTCCGGCAAAACCTGATTCATGGCAGACCACCGCCACCGCTGTTTGAAACACCACGGTGCGACCGCGCATGCGTTGCAACTGGCGCACGGCGTTGGCGTGGTTGCCGGGTTTGCCCAGAGGTTCGCCATCGAGATCTGCCACCTGATCCGAGCCGATGACAATGGCCCGGGGATGCAAAAGCGCCACCGCATTCGCTTTGGCCAGCGCCAAGCGCTCGGCCAGCGCTTGCGGGGCTTCGCCGTCTAAAGGGGTTTCGTCTACCTGCGGGCTGACGACATCAAAAGGCAGCCGCAAGCGTTGCAGCAGTTCGCGCCGGTACACGGAGGTTGAGCCTAGTATCAGCAGGCGCTTAAATGGTTTAGAGGACATGCGCCCCATTCTCTTACACTGCACGCCATGACATCAAACGAATGGAATGCCCGGTCGCTGGATACGCAGCGGTTTACCGAGCTGGCTGGCAGCATACGTCTACAAACACTGTTGACAGACTTGCCCCGGGTGCTTGAGGTGTGTACGGACACGGCAGCGGTGTCGACCGTCCCGCCATGCGATTGGTCACTTGACGGTCAAATCCGCGGCGAGGGTGCGCGTTTGCAGCAATGGATGCATTTGCAGGCTGCATTGTCGCTGCCGCAAACTTGTCAACGTTGCCTGGAAGCTATGCCGGTAGCAGTGCAAGTCGATCGCTGGTTCCGTTTTGTTGCCGATGAGGCCACCGCCTTGGCCGAAGACGATGACTGCGAAGAGGATTTGCTGGCGATGTCCGGCGAATTCAATGCCTTTGAACTGCTGGAAGACGAATTGCTGCTGGCCATGCCGCTGATCATCAGACATGCCGATTGCCAGCCGCCGGCCAGTACCGCTCTTATCGATGATTTACCGCATCCGTTTGCTGCACTGGCGGGGCTGAAAACGCCCAAACCTTGAAAACTAAACTTACCGTTATAATCTTTGATTCTCTGCCCCCGGGTGTACTTGTGCGCCCGGCATGGCTATCCGTTTGAACCACCGATATTCAGGAGCCTGTCATGGCTGTCCAGCAAAATAAAAAATCCCCCTCTAAACGGGGCATGCACCGTTCACACAATGCGCTGAACGTGCCCGGCCTGGCCGTCGAGCCGAATACCGGTGAAGTGCATTTGCGTCACCATATCAGCCCGACCGGTTTTTACCGTGGCCGCAAGGTGCTGAAAACCAAGTCTGAAGCCTGATTCTTATCCGGCACCGGGGCCCGTCGCAGCTAGTCTGGCGCGGGCCTTTTGCTTGATGGCTTGCTCTTCTTGAAACCGACCCGGGCACAACTGTTGTGGTAACCCTCTCTGTCGACTGTATGGGGGGTGACCACGGGCCGAGCGTGATTTTGCCGGCTTGCCGCCAGTTTCTGGACAAACACCCCCGTGCCAATTTGCTGCTGGTCGGCTTGCCTGAAGCCCTGGCCTCTTTTTCCCATCCCCGTGCACGCCTGGTCGCTGCCTCTGAAGTGGTGACCATGGAAGACGCCATTGAAGTGGCGCTCAGACGTAAAAAAGACTCATCCATGCGGGTGGCTATAGAGCAAGTGCGCGATGGCCATGCCCAAGCAGTCGTATCTGCGGGTAACACGGGCGCATTAATGGCTATCGCACGTTATGTATTGAAAACGCTTGACGGTATAGACAGACCGGCCATCGCCGGGCAAATGCCCAATGTCAAAGGCGGAGCCACGACCATGCTCGATCTGGGGGCCAACGTCGATTCCTCACCTGAGCATTTATTGCAGTTTGCTTTGATGGGTTCGGCGCTGGTGTCGGTGTTGAGTGGCATAGACAAGCCCTCGGTCGGCTTGCTGAATATCGGCGAAGAAGCGATAAAAGGTAATGAAAACATCAAAAAAACCGGTGAACTGTTGCGAACTGCTTCTAACTCCGGGGATTTGAATTTTTACGGCAATGTCGAAGGCAATGACATTTTCAAGGGCACAACCGATATTGTGGTGTGCGATGGCTTTGTCGGGAATGTGGCGCTCAAGGCCAGCGAAGGCCTGGCAGCAATGGTCAGTTATTTCATTAAAAAGAGCTTTTCGCGCAATATATTCACTTCAATTGCCGGCATCATTGCTTATCCTGCCTTGTCCGGTTTTAAAAAATTAGTTGACCACAGACGCCATAACGGTGCTGCTTTGTTGGGATTGCGCGGACTGGTGTTCAAAAGCCATGGTTCTGCCGATGTATTGGCATTCGTGACGGCCTTGCAGCGCGCGTATGATGCGGCTGACCACGATTTGCTGGCGCGCCTGAGGTCTCAATTGGCCCACGCAGCCCCGTTATTGACGGCTTCCGGGCCATCGCTACCAACCCTGTCTGAATCCGAATGAGCCTGTTTTCCCGCATAACCGGCACCGGTAGTTACCTGCCGCCGCGTCGACTCAGTAACGCTGACCTGGTGGCCGAGCTTGCCGCCAAAGGCGTGGAGTCCTCGGACGAATGGATTGTCGAGCGCACCGGTATCCGTGCCCGCCATTTCGTGGCCGCCGGTGTCAATAGCAGCGATCTGGCCTTTGAAGCTTGCAAACAGGCGCTGTCGGCAGCTCAACTTGGTCCGCAGGATATTGATCTGGTGATAGTGGCGACTTCTACGCCGGACATGGTCTTTCCTTCTACCGCCTGCATACTGCAACACAAACTGGCGCAACTCAGCCCCGAAGCCGGCGGCATCGCCGGTGCACCGGCGTTTGATGTGCAAGCGGTCTGTGCCGGTTTTATATACGCCTTGAGCGTGGCTGACGCCATGATCCGCGCAGGTAACGCCAAGCGGGCCCTGGTCGTGGGTGCCGAGGTGTTCTCCCGTTTGCTCGATTTCAATGACCGCACCACCTGCGTGCTGTTTGGCGATGGCGCAGGCGCGGTGGTGTTGGAAGCATCGGACACGCCCGGCATTCTGGCTACAGATATACACGCAGACGGTAAACATGTCGGACTCTTGTGCGTACCCGGCCACGTGCAGGGCGGGCAGATTCTGGGCGACCCTGTGCTGAAAATGGACGGCCAGGGCGTGTTCAAACTGGCGGTCGGCGTGCTGGAGGAAACAGCGCGCACGGTGTTGGCCAAAGCCGGTCTGCAAGACAGTGACCTGGACTGGCTGGTGCCGCACCAGGCCAATATCCGCATCATCCAAAGCACGGCCAAAAAAATGAAACTTTCCATGGACAAGGTGATGCTGACGGTGGCCGATCACGGCAACACCTCGGCGGCCTCTATTCCTCTGGCGCTGGACGCAGGCGTGCGGGCCGGTCAATTGCAAGCCGGACAACTCGTCATGCTCGAAGGCGTGGGTGGCGGTTTCGCCTGGGGCTCGGTACTTTTCCGTTATTGATTTATGACGACATTTGCATTTGTATTTCCCGGCCAAGGCTCTCAGTCAGTCGGCATGCTGGACGCCTGGAACGGCCACCCGGTAATTCAGACCGCATTGCAGGAAGCCAGCGAAGCGCTGGGTCAGGACTTGGCTGAATTAATCCATCAAGGCCCCAAGGAAGAACTGGCGCTCACCACCAACACCCAACCGGTGATGCTGGTGGCGGCGATTGCGGCTTACCGTGTGTGGCTGGCAGAGGGCGGCAAACCGCCTTCCTATGTGGCCGGTCATTCGCTGGGTGAGTATTCAGCTTTGGTGGCCAGTGGTGTGCTCAGTTTGACCCAAGCCGTGCCGCTGGTGCGCTTGCGCGCGCAAGCCATGCAGGAAGCGGTGGTTGTCGGTGCCGGTGCCATGGCCGCAGTGCTGGGGCTTGAAGCCGCCAAGGTGGTCGAGATTTGTGCGCAAGCACAGGCCGGTTTTGCCGCCGGTAGCGGCGAAGTCGTGCAGGCCGCCAATTTCAACGACCCGAGCCAAACGGTTATCTCCGGTAGCAAAGCGGCGGTCGAGAAAGCCTGTGAATTGCTCAAAGCAGCGGGCGCAAAGCGCACTCTGCCGTTGCCGGTGTCCGCGCCTTTTCATTGCGCCTTGATGAAACCGGCGGCTGAAAAATTGCGTCTTCACTTGAACAGTATCAGCTTGCAAGCGCCGCAGATACCGGTGATCAACAACATCGATGTGGCTCAGGAAAATGAACCGGCCCGCATTTGTGATGCCTTGTACCGCCAGGCTTTCGGCCCGGTGCGCTGGGTTGAAAGCATGCAGCGCATACAGCAGCTTGGCGTCAGCCACGTGGTTGAATGCGGACCCGGCAAGGTTTTGACCGGCATGGTCAAGCGGATTTGTCCTGAATTACAGTCACAGGCCTTGTACGATCCGGCCACGCTGGCTGAAACCCGTGCTTTTTTGACTGCCTGAACATGACTCAGAACAATAATTCACGCCAGACCGCTCTGGTCACCGGCGCTTCACGCGGTATTGGCGCGGCCATCGCATTGCAATTGGCCAGGCAGGGTTTTCATGTGTACGGCACTGCTACCGGTGACGATGGCGCGGCCCGCATCAGTCAGGCTTTGATCGAATTCCCCGGTTGTCACGGCTTGGTGTTGCAAGTCAATGATGCAGATCAACTTCAAGCCGTAGTCGACAACCTGGTGCAACAAACCGGCGGCCTGCATGTACTGGTCAATAACGCCGGCATCACCCGCGACACCCTGGCCATGCGCATGAAAGACAGCGACTGGGACGAAGTGGTGGACACCAACCTCAAAGCAGTTTTCCGTCTCAGCCGGGCGGTCATGCGTCCCATGATGAAGCAGCGCTTCGGACGCATCATCAACATCACCAGCGTGGTGGGCGCCTCCGGCAATCCGGGCCAGGCCAATTACGCTGCCGCCAAGGCCGGTGTGGCCGGCATGACCCGGGCACTGGCGCGGGAATTGGGTAGCCGTGGTATCACGGTCAATTGCGTGGCGCCCGGCTTCATCAATACCGACATGACGGCCGGTTTGCCCGAAGAACAGCAAAAAGCGTTGTTGGGTCAAATCCCCCTGGGACACCTTGGGCAGCCCGATGATGTGGCCCAGGCGGTGGCTTTTTTGGCCGGTGCGCAAGCCGGTTACATCACCGGTCAGGAACTGCATGTGAACGGCGGCATGTACATGGCCTAAAGCCTCGGTATAAGCCAGAATCAAGCCGTTTCGTCCGCGCGGCTAAAATCGCGGACTTCTAACCACAACCCTTTGAGGGAAACATGAGCGATATTGAATCACGAGTCAAAAAAATCATTGCCGAACAACTCGGCGTGGAAGAGTCCCAAGTCACATCAGAAAAAGCTTTTGTGGCTGATCTGGGTGCCGACTCGTTGGACACCGTAGAACTGGTGATGGCGCTGGAGGATGAGTTCGGCATCGAAATCCCTGATGAAGACGCTGAAAAAATCACCACCGTGCAAAACGCCATTGATTACGCTTTGAACCACAAAAAAGCCTAAGCTTCGAGGTTTCGCATGAGTCGTCGTCGCGTTGTCGTGACCGGACTGGGCTGTGTGTCTCCCGTGGGAAACACTGCTCAGTCGTCTTGGAAGCAGATTCTGGCTGGTCAATCCGGCATAGATGCCATCACATTGTTTGATGCGTCTGCCTTTGCCTGCCATTTCGCAGGCGAGGTCAAAAACTTCAACCTCGACGAGTACATCTCGCCCAAGGAAGCGCGCACCATGGACCGCTTCATACACTTGGGTGTGGCGGCCGGTTTGCAGGCTGTTGCGGATGCAGGACTGCCGACCGGCGATGCGCTGGATGAAGAACTTTCCTACCGCATCGGCTGCTTGATCGGCTCGGGCATCGGCGGCCTGCCTCTCATCGAAAACATGCGCGACGAGCTCATGGCTCGCGGCCCGCGCCGCATTTCGCCTTTCTTTGTGCCGGCCAGCATCATCAACATGATCTCCGGTCATGTCTCCATGCGCTGCGGTTTCAAAGGCCCGAATCTGGCCATTGCCACTGCTTGCAGCACCGGTTTGCACAGCATCGGTGAAGCCGGTCGCATCATTGAATACGGTGACGCCGATGTCATGGTGGCAGGCGGTTCTGAAGCCACGATTTCACCGCTGGGACTGGGCGGTTTTGCCGCCATGCGCGCCTTGTCCACCCGCAACGACGACCCGAAAACCGCATCCCGGCCTTGGGACAAAGACCGCGACGGATTTGTGCTGGGCGAAGGCGCCGGCGTCATGGTGCTGGAAGAATACGAATACGCCAAAGCGCGCGGCGCGCGCATGTATGCCGAATTGGTCGGCTACGGCCGCAGTGCTGACGCCGGTCACATGACGGCGCCGAATATGGACGGTCCGCGCCGCTCCATGCAGGCCGCCTTGAAAAACGCAGGCATGTCTCCAGATCAAGTGCAATACCTCAATGCGCACGGCACCTCAACCCCGCTGGGCGACATCAACGAAACGCACGCCATCAAGGCGGCTTTCGGTTCGCACGCGCACGACCTGGTGGTCAGTTCCACCAAATCCATGACCGGCCATTTGCTGGGTGGAGCCGGTGGCATTGAAAGTGTTTTCACGGTATTGGCTTTGCATGATCAAAAAGCGCCTCCAACTATCAATCTGCACAACCCCGATCCCGAATGCGACCTGGACTATTGCCCCAACGAGGCGCGTGACATGCGTATCGACGTGGCCATGAAAAACAATTTTGGCTTCGGCGGTACCAACGGAACGCTGGTTTTCAAGCGTATTTAAAGCAGTACAAAGACCTTGCCGGTTCAAGGAATCTTTTGTGATGTAGGCCTTTACCCGGTGATTGTCGTTACAACCGTTAAACCACCTTCAGGGAGAAATCAAAGATGTTGATTCATTTCAATCCACGTAAACATGGTTTTTCAATTGCGCTGACAGCTTTACTCAGCCTCACAGCTTTGTTGCTGCCACCCGTTTTTTCGCTGGGTCAGGTCCAGGCGCAAACCCGCACGCTGCCGGATTTCACCGACTTGGTTGAACTGGTCGGTCCGTCCGTGGTCAATATACGCACCATAGACAAGGCCGCGCCTCAGTCGGCTGCTCAACCGGCGGATCCGCAGGACGAGGAAATGCAGGAATTGTTCCGGCGCTTTTTCGGCATGCCCCCTCCCGGCGCACCGAAACAGCAACGACCTAACCGGCCCCAGCAACAACCCGAAGACCAACCGCGCGGTGTGGGCTCCGGTTTTATCCTCACAGCAGACGGCATCATCATGACCAATGCACACGTGGTCGACGGTGCCGAGCAAGTCATTGTGACTTTGACCGACAAGCGCGAGTTCGTGGCCCGCATCATCGGTGCCGACAGACGCACCGATGTCGCTGTGGTCAAAATCGAAGCCAGCGGATTACCGCCGGTGAAATTGGGCGACCCCAACCGGCTCAGGGTCGGCGAATGGGTCATGGCCATAGGCTCGCCCTTCGGTCTGGAAAATACGGTCACCGCCGGCATCGTCAGCGCCAAGGGCCGTGACACCGGTGACTACTTGCCATTTATCCAAACCGATGTGGCCATCAACCCCGGCAACTCCGGCGGTCCGCTGATCAATATGCGCGGTGAAGTCGTCGGCATCAACAGCCAGATTTATTCACGCTCCGGCGGTTTCATGGGCATTTCCTTCGCCATCCCCATAGATGAAGCTGCCAACGTCAGCAACCAGTTGCGCGCCACCGGCCGGGTTCAGCGCGGCCGTCTGGGCGTCGGTATCGGTGAGGTCAGCAAAGAAGTCGCCGAATCACTGGGCATGGCCAAACCGCAAGGGGCTTTTGTCAGCAGCGTAGAGCCTGGCTCCCCCGCAGAAAAAGCAGGCATTGAAGCCGGTGACATCATTTTGAAGTTTGACGGCAAGACGATTGAAAAATCTTCTGACCTGCCGCGCACCGTCGGCGGTACCAAGCCCGGCACGCACAGCAATCTTTCCTTGTTGCGTCGTGGTGTGACCAAGGAAATTTCTATCACTGTTGGTGAATTCGAAGCCGACAAACCGACGGCCAAGGCCGGTGCAGCGCCTGAGAAAAAAGTTGAGCCGAATGCGGCTGTTCAATTGCTGGGTTTGACCGTCAGTGACTTGACCGATGCGCAGAAAAAAGAGTTGAAATTAAAAGGTGGTGTGCGGGTGGATGCCGTGGCTGAACCGGCTTTGCGCGCTGGCATTCGCGAAGGCGATGTGGTCACGCAGATCGCCAACACCGAAGTCACCGACACCAAAGCTTTTGCCCAGGTGGTCGCTAAACTGGACAAAAGCAAATCGGTGAGCATCTTGCTGCGCCGGGGTGAATGGTCGCAATACACTGTCATCCGGCCGCGTTGAAGCGTCACCACCACCGCGGGTAAACCCGTTGTTTAAGCAAATGACGGGTTCTTCCAACGCTGTTTAAAAATATTTTCAATGTGAGTGCAAACTAACAAAAGTAGTTTGATCATCTTCATTTAATCTAAGCAAGATCTCAAAATCATGAAAATCGATATAAGAAAGACAGATTTAGTCACCATGCGGAATGAAAACAGGGTTGTACATAGCGATCCACAGTTCACCCACAAGTTATCCTAAACAATCGCAAATTGAAATGTGTATAAACTGTGTATAACTTTGACGTTCCGGGCTTGCCAGTGGCAGCCGAAAGACCTTCAGAAGCTATCAGCTTCGGGCTTTCTGCCTACAATGAAGTTCCAACTATCGCAGTTGCCA
>CAISPG010000120.1 GCA_903887325.1 uncultured Burkholderiales bacterium
ACACTTTGCTACAGATCTTGTCGGTCTCGATATTCGAGAAAACTGAGCTTTCAAGCGCCTTGCAGCTCGATGGCAACACAATCGATAAGGCAGATGTCAGTAACCAATTGAATTTATTCGCTTTTTAACCGGACACTACTGTTAAATCATAAAAAAACACATATTCAATGAAAGCGTCAAGCTTGTATGCGCGTAAACCCTGAATCAACAACCGATCAGTGACCGCCGTCCTTGACTTTCAGCGCTTGCAAAGCGATTGCACGATTTTTTCGTAAGCGCTGCCGGGTTGCGGGTAGATTTTCATGGTGCCCGGTGACACATTGCGCAATATGGAACCGTTGCCCATCTGGCCGTTGAAAACGACCAGCGAAATTTCACGCAGCCAGCCTTCTCTGCAATCGGTTTCTATCAAAGTTTTTGCTGAACGAACGCCGTAGTTACCGACCGGTTCGCGGTGGTCAAACAAAATCCACAGTCGCACTTGCTTGTCGCCAGCACGTGTCGCTGGGTCGGTATACCAGGTGCCGTCTTCCATTTCCTGAAACATTTGCCAATCCGCGTGTGCATTCAGATTGAGCAATAGCAGAGCAAGAGCGATGATTTTTTTCATGAAGGCTTAGGAGAAAAGAGAACTGCTATTGTGGCGTTTTTTTATTGGGGTCAGGTTCCAATTAATTCTCTTGAAACTAACTCGGGAATTAATCGGGGTCTGTCCCCGATTTCCGTAAACTGAACCTTGTTCAATCTATTTTGCTCAGGAGTCCCCATGTCCAGCCCATTATTTCTATCCTTGGCCGATACTTTGTTAGCCGCCTGGTTGAACGGTCAGCATTTGCAAACTGTGGCGCATGCTGCTCCCTTGCCGAACGGTCGAGCCGAGGGTTATGCGGCGCAAAAAGCCTTGTTTGAGGCCACGGGTGAAAAAACCATAGGCTGGAAAATCGCAGCGACCAGCAAGGCGGGCCAAGCGCACATCGGCGTCAGCGGGCCCCTGGCCGGGCGTTTGTTGGCATCGCGTTGTCTGCCGCCGGGCTCTAGCATCCATCTGGCAAATAACCTCATGCGTGTGATGGAGCCCGAGTTCGCGTTTCGCCTAGGCTCGGATGTGCTGGCGACTTCGGCTCAGCCTTTGGGCATGGCCGAGGTGATGGCGCATGTGCAAGATATGCATTTGGCAATAGAGATTCCGGATTCGCGTTACGCGGATTTTGTGCACGCCGGTGAAGCGCTTTTGCTGGCCGACTTTGCCTGTGCCAACAAACTGGTGCTGGGCGAGGCGGTGACTTACCCGTGGCGTGACTTGGACCTGAGTCAGCACGCGGTGCGGGTGCTTTGCAACGGCCAATTAAAGGCCGAGGGCAGCGGCGCGAATGTGCTGGGCGACCCGCGTCTGGGGCTGACCTGGCTGGCGAATGAGTTGATCAGCCACGGCATGCATTTGCGCAAGGGCGATACGGTGATCACGGGCACATGCGTGGTGCCGGTGTTGCTGAACGAGGGTGATGCAATGACTGCGGATTTTGGGGTGCTCGGGACGGTGGGGGTACAGCTTCTTTAAGTGACATTTTCACGCCACGCTGGTCATGTCATCGCTCACCAGTGTTTGGGATAGTGCTTGTCTTTTTGCAGATTGATCAACAGCAAGCCAAGCAACACCAGCAGCAAAGCGCCGAGCAGCGTTGGCGTGAAGGCAAACAACCAGCCCGGTTGCAGCAGCATGACGATAAGAGGGTTGCTGCCCGCTGGCGGGTGCATGACGCCGGCGCGCATCATCAAGGCAATGGACAACGCCACGGCCAGCGCCATGCTCCACCAATGCACGCCTGCTGCATGCAACACGAGCAAGCCTATCAAAGTGGACAAGGTGTGGCCGAGCACGATGTTGCGCGGCTGAGAAAACGGCGAATCCGGGTAACCAAACAAAAGCACGCAACTCGCGCCGAAAGAACCCAGCACCAGCGGGTGAACGCCGGTTTCTGTCAGCCAGGCGAGCAGGCTAACCGCGATGAACGAAGCGACGCCTGTGCTGAGTGCGTGCGGCCAGGTGGCGGTCGGTGGTCTGGGATGACCGCCTTTGAGTTTGTGGATGAGTGTGCGCATGGGTTTGGCCGTTTCCATCGGTTGTGAGGAATAGTCAACTATGGCACAAGCGGTTATGCCACGTCGGGACGTCTTAAAGTGAGATGTTCACGCCAGGCCGGGACGTCTTAAAGTGAGATGTTCACGCCAGGCCGGGACGTCTTAAAGTGAGATGTTCACGCCACGCCGGGACGGTCGCCTCTCACTGCCGCTGCGCGCCAATGTTCGCGTCGGCCCGCCCGCCATGGCGTTTTCCGTTCGACGTTTTCTCCGACAGCATTTCTGCGGCACGTTTTAAAGTGAGATGTTCATGCCACGCCGGGACGTCTTAAAGTGAGATGTTCACGCCACGCCGGGACGGTCGCCTCTCACTGCCGCTGCGCGCCAATGTTCGCGTCGGCCCGCCCGCCATGGCG
>CAISPG010000121.1 GCA_903887325.1 uncultured Burkholderiales bacterium
CTCGTCCAGCCAGGGCGCATGGCGCGGTCCATTGGGCAGAAACACGAACACCAGACAGCCGACGACGATGGAAGGAATGCCTTCGAGCAGGAACAACCATTCCCAACCGCGCAAGCCGCCCATGCCTTGCATGTACTGCATGATGGCACCCGACACCGGTGCACCGATCACGTTGGAAATGGCAATCGCCGTCATGAACAAGGCAATGACTTTGGTGCGGCGTGAGCCCGGAAACCAGTAGGTCAAATACAAAATAATGCCGGGGAAAAAGCCGGCTTCGCAGGCACCTAGCAAAAAGCGGAACACGTAAAAAGTAAATTCCGCATCGGTGCAATTGAACAAAGTAGCGAAAGAGCCCCAGTAAATGTTGTCAGTGAACATGAAAGCCGAGGAAATAATGCCCCAAGTGATCATGATCCGGGCAATCCACATGCGGGCGCCGACTTTCTCCAGAATCACATTGCTGGGTACTTCAAAAATGAAGTATCCAATAAAGAAAATGCCTGCACCGAAGCCGTAAATCGCATCTGAAAAATGCAGATCTGCCGCCATTTGCAGCTTGGCAAATCCTACATTGACCCGGTCCAGAAAGGCCACGATGTAACAAACAAAAAGAAACGGAATCAAATGGCTGGCGACTTTGTCGTAAGTCGCCTTGACGAATTCCGGACTGTCTGTGAGGTTGGAAGTGGAAGTGTTCATGCTCAGCACCTTGCTATGTATCAATCAACCAATGACCTTAGCACAGACAACTGCGCGGACCGGGATCTGAACCGGCTTTAAACCCAAGCCCGAGGGTAAGTACTGATCAAAAATACGCTACCGCTAAAATGAGCCCTCGGTCCTGTGTACCGAAACCTGTTTTTCGCGCTTCGGCGCCCATTAAACCTGCGTGATTCCGCGCGCAGGTGGCTTTTTCAAATCGGACTTCACCATGAATCACTTCAATGGACGCCGTCTGGCGTTGCAATGGGCTTTGTGCCTGCCCGCCTCTTCCCTGCTTTTACAAACGGCACACGCCAACGACGGCGTATTGCGCGTCTCGGCCATTCCGGACGAGGCACCCACCGAGTTACAACGCAAGTTCGCGCCTCTGGGTAATTACCTGTCGGCACAAACCGGATTGAAAGTGGTGTTCACGCCGGTGACCGATTACGCGGCGGTGGTCGAAGCACTGGCGGCCGGCAAGATTGACCTGGCCTGGCTGGGCGGCTTTACCTTTGTGCAGGCGCGCATACGCACCAACGGCAGCGCCATTCCTATCGTGCAACGCGAAGAGGACGCCAGATTCACTTCCAAATTCATCACCGCCGACCCGGCCATCAAAAGCTTGAGCGACCTCAAAGGAAAGACATTTGCTTTTGGCGCACCGTCTTCCACCTCGGGCAGTTTGATGCCGCGTTTTTTCATGCAGCAAGCGGGCTTGAACATAGACAAAGATTTCAAAAACATCGCCTTCTCTGGCGCACACGATGCAACAGCGGCTTTTGTGTCGGCGGGTAAAGCTGACGCCGGGGTATTGAACGCGTCCGTGTGGGACAAACTGGTCGAGCAGAAAAAAGTCGATACGGACAAAGTGCGCGTGTTTGCCACCACGCCGCCATTCTTTGATTACAACTGGACGGTTCGCGGTGACCTGGATCCTAAACTGGTGAAAGCTTTGAGCGATGCTTTTTTAAAACTCGACGCGAACAACCCTGAGCACAAAGACATATTGACGCTGCAACGCGCCACGCGTTTCATACCCACGCGTAAAGAAAACTACGACGGCATAGAAAAAGCTGCCGTATCGGCAGGATTGCTGAAGTAAAAACGCCATGTCTACTTCAAGTTTGCCAAGTGCCCAATGCCAGACATGAAACAGCACGGCTCATGAGCATCACGCTTGATCAACTCGACTTTGTTCATCCGAATGGCTTGGTGGCGCTCAAGCGCATACATCTGCAAGTGCGCGCGGGTGAACACGTGGCTTTGATCGGCCCCTCAGGGGCTGGCAAAACCACGCTGCTGTCGGTGATAGGCGCAAGACTGACGCCATCGCACGGCCAAGTGACTGTGCTGGATCAGGCCGTTGATATGCAGGACGAGCATTCATTGCGGCTGCTCAGACCACGCATAGGCTCCATCTACCAGAGCCCTCCGCTGCCCGCACGCCAACGCGTGGTCACCGCCGTGCTGGCCGGACGACTCGGTGTCTGGCCGGTCTGGAAATCGCTGGCCTCTTTGCTTTATCCCTGGGACATCGCGGGCGCTGCGCAGGTACTGTCGCAAGTGCAACTGTCAGACAAATTGTTTGACCGCTGCGACCAACTCTCGGGTGGTCAATTGCAACGCGTGGGCATGGCGCGTGTGCTGTACCAGCAAGCTGATTTGGTGCTGGCCGACGAACCGGTGTCGGCGCTGGACCCCGGTCTGGCCCTGGCGATGTTGCAAGTACTGCAACAGGATGCCAGCGCACGCGGTGCCACGCTGATCACCAGCTTGCACGCCGTTGATCTGGCACTGGGTTGTTTTCCGCGCATCGTCGGCTTGCGCGATGGAGAAATCGCGTTTGATCTGCCCGCGCAAGAAGTCACGCAAGCAATGCTGAACGACTTGTTTGCCAACGAAGCCACGCAGGCAAAGGACGGCGACATGTCCGACGCACACCACACGCTGATTCAGCACCCAGCGTGAAACCCATCGCCATGATTGACAGCCGCCGCGCCCCCCTTGCTGTCAGCCGCTTGTCGTTGTCGCTCCTCATCGTGCTGCTGGCCTGGCCCGTGCTGAAGGCCGCCGAGTTCAACCCCGGCGCATTGTTTGATGCAGCGAACTTGAAAGTCATAGGCCATTTTCTGGCGGCTTTTCTGCCGCCTCAAACCGGCGCGGACTTTTTAAGCGAACTGTTTAAAGCCACCTTGCAAACCCTGGCGATTGCAACAGCCGGTATTACGCTGGCCTTGCTGGTCGCCATGCCACTGGCTTACCGGCTCAGCCGTGTCTGCCGCTCTCACCCTGGCTTGCAACTGATCACACGCAGCTTGCTGACGGTGTTGCGCGGCATACCTGAACTGGTATGGGCGCTGCTGTTTGTGCGCGTCATGGGCTTAGGCCCGGCGGCAGGTGTGCTGGCACTTGGACTAACTTACGGCGGCATGCTGGCCAAGGTCTACGCGGAAATCCTGGAGTCGGTGGACCAGACGCCCGCACGTGCCTTGCAAGCCGCAGGTGCCAACCGGCCAGTGGCCATGCTTTACGGACTGCTGCCGCTGGCGGCCAAAGAACTCGTTTCATACACGGTGTACCGCTGGGAATGCGCATTGCGCGCCTCGGTGGTCATGGGCTTTGTCGGTGCCGGGGGCTTGGGTCAGTTGATGGACCAGGCCATGAAGATGCTCAACGGCGGCGAGGCATGTTCGGTGCTTATCGTGTTTTTGTGTCTGGTGGTGCTGGCAGACAGCTTGTCAACTTGGCTGCGCCAGGCATTGGATGCACCTTCTCAGCGACAGCCATCTGCGTTCGGCTTGCGCAGCACGTGGTTTGTGCTGCTGCTGATGTTGTCTATCGTCAGTAGCTTTGCTTTGCTGTCGATTGATTTTTCAGAACTGCTGTCGCTGCAGGCGGGGCAATCCATGGCCCGATTTGTCTCCGGTTTTTTCCCCATCGATGTGTCGGCCAACGTGCTGGCAAAAAGCGCCTATGGCATTTGGCAAACACTGGCGGTGTCGGTGCTGGGCACCGCACTGGCCGCTGTGGCCGGCTTGCTGCTCGCCGTCAGCAGGCCGCGAACGCTGGTCAACGTTGTGTTGAACGTATGCCGTAGCGTGCCCGAATTAGTGTGGGCCACATTGACCGTGCTGGCGGTCGGACTCGGCCCCTTCGCCGGAGCGCTGGCGCTGGCTTTGCACACCACCGGTGTGCTCGGGCGACTGTTTGCGCAAGCCATTGACAACGCCGCGCGCGCTCCTGCTCTGGCCTTGCAGCACGCCGGGGCATCACGCAGCATGGCTTTTGTGTATGCCACCCTGCCGCAAATTGCGCCGCAGTTGGTCGCTTACACGCTGTACCGCTGGGAAATGAACATACGCATGGCCGCCATACTGGGCTTTGTCGGCGCAGGCGGCTTGGGGCAGTTGCTGTATGTGGCGCTGTCGCTGATGGACTACCCGCAGGCCTGCACGCTCATCATCGCCATGTTGCTGCTGTCTGTGCTGGTTGATCAGGCCAGCGCCCTGCTCAGGCGCTGGATGGCCTGAACAAAGTTTTATTTTTTGATGCTAACCAGTTCGACTTCAAACTGCAACACCGTCTTGGGCGGAATCACGCCGCGTATGCCTTCGTCGCCATAGGCTGTGGCCGGCGGACAGGTCAGGCGGGCTTTGCCGCCCACTTTGATTTTTTGCATGCCTTCGGTCCAGCAAGGAACCACACGGGACAAAGGAAAAGCGATAGGCTCGCCGCGTTTGTAGCTGCTGTCGAATTCCTTGCCGTCAGGCAAAGTGCCACGGTAATGCGCCACCACGGTGTCAGCAGCCGTGGGGCTGGCGCCCGTGCCTTCTTTGAGGTGCTCGATTTTCACGCCGGAGGGCAGTGTTTCGGTTTTATTCTCGGCACTGGCGACGCCGACAGACAAAGCCAGCAAGGCGAAAGACAAAAGTGTGGTGGTTTTCATGGTGTGGGGCAGTTAAGGAAACAAAGCATTATCAGCGCTGAACCCACAACTCATGGACCTGTGCAATCGCTGACCGGACAAAGCAGCGGGTGTTTAATTGGAGTTGGCCATGCGGCAACGCTGAATATCACACGCGGTGGGTAGCAAAGACCGGTACTCGAAGTTTTTCGGCATGACGCCGTTGTCCCGGATGAAACACTTTTCACCGGCATCGTTGCTGTAATAAGAAAGCACATCAACGCAGCGGCGTGAATGCGAGGTCATTCCCTGAAAATGCCCGACTTCGTGCGACACCACCATTTGCAAGGTTTCCATCAGATTGCGGTTGGCATTGGCTTTCTTCAGGTTAACAAACGCTTCGGGGCTGAGCGTCAAGGTTTTCTTGGTGATATTGGCCAAGCCTATGGTGCCGAGTTTGTCATCGTCATTCCACTGCACCGCTATTTTGAATATGCCTTTGGCATCAAACAAATCGCGTTTGAGCATGACCGTGTTCTGACCGCCGCACTGATCCCAGGCCGACGCCGCCTGCTGCAACACAGAAAACACCGCGTCCTCGCTGACCCCGGCAGGTGCGCCCTGGTGTTCATACACATAAACCATGCTGGGACTGAGCATTTTTGTGTCTTTGGCGCCGTCGTTCCAATTGGCGATTTCATTCGGCAGGCATTGTGCAATCTCGCTATCGCGCAAAGAATATTCCTTACTGGCAGCCGTTTTCTCATCCACTTTGTTGGGCAAACGTTTGACTTTTTTGGTGGCCGTGGTGTCTATGCTGCCCGAGGGCGCAATCACTGGTGCGGTGGTCGTGCTTTTGCTCACCTCCAGGGTCGAAGGCGGGGGTTTTTTGTTCAGATGCAGTTCTTTGACGGTCTGGTGCACTTTGTCCGTGTCTGCTGTTCCCAGCCACACCGCCACATTGGAGCGAATAGCTTCTATTTCGTTGTAGGAACAGTCTTTGCCGTACCTGCCCAGCCACTCCAGCGCGCGTTTTTCCCGCGCCTGCACATCGTTGATGGAATAAGCCATGGCGCGGAAATCTTCCGCTTTGCACAGCGGGTAAACTTTTTCCTCTGGCACTGGATTCTTCGCCTGACCGGGCGCCCCCGAGGGTAAGAGAGCAAATGCCAGCAGCAACACGACCGCCATCTGGGATCGATTTTTCAAAAAAAAGCTGTTGTGATGGGTGAAAAACATGGGGGCTTCGACATACAAGGCTGATGTTAGCAATCGACAGTCGAGGTCTGAACTTGACCGTTTCCACCGGCAGAAAAAATCAACCCTGTACCGAATAACCGCCGTCCACCGGTATAGCAGTACCGGTCAGAAAATCCGAACCCGCACTGGCCAGAAAAACCGCGATGCCGCCGAAGTCCCCGGGCACGCCCCAGCGTTTGGCTGGGGTTCTGTCAAGCACACGCGCATGCAGTCCGTTGACATCCATGCGCGCCTGGCGGGTCAAGGCGGTGTCTATCCAACCGGGCAGGATGGCGTTCACTTGAATGTTGTCCGCCGCCCAGGCGCAAGCCATGGCACGTGTCATTTGCACCAAACCGCCTTTGGAGGCGGCGTAAGGCGTGGCAAATGAAGCGCCGAAGATGGACATCATTGAGCCGATATTGATGACTTTTCCTGCGCCTAGTTTTTTGAACTCAGGATAGACCGCCTGCGAGCAAGAAAAGGCGCTGGTCAGGTTGGTTTGCAACACCTGGTTCCATTCGGCCAATGCGTAATCCTGCGGCGGCTTGCGTATGTTCATGCCGGCGTTGTTCACCAGAATGTCTACGCGCCCCAGAGCCGTCACGGTTTTTTGCACCAGACTGTGGCAAGAAGCCTCTTGCTGCACATCGACCTCAATGGCTATAGCGCGACCACCGGCTGCCAGCAACTGCGACACCGCTGCGGCGTTTTTTTCGCTGTTGCGCCCGGCGATCACCACGGTGGCCCCGGCGGCGGCCAGGCCTGTGGCCATGCCCAGGCCTATGCCGCCGTTACCGCCGGTGACGACGGCGACTTTGCCATTTAAATCAAACAAATCATTCATAGACAGATGAATTTAAAACTTGTGCGACGGCGGCAAACCGTTTTGCGTGGCAACAAAGTCGGCCAGCATGGGCACGTATTTCTGCGCAAAGCCTTGCGCTTCCATGGCGGCGAATGAGTTTTTCACCATCGATTGGATGGGATGCAAAGCGCCGATGTCGGTGGCCAGGCTGCTCAGGTAACGCATGTCTTTGTGCGCATTGGTGATGGTGAATTTGTGCGCGTTTTCATCGCCATTCATGGTCCATTTCATGAAGGTGTCGTAGAACGGACTGCGCATGCGTCCAGAACCGATGACCGAGTGAAACTGGTCCTGGCTCAAACCGGCTTTGCGCGCAATCGCCAGCGCTTCGGAAAACAAAGCGGCGTAGCCCATGGCGACAAAATTGTTCACCAGTTTCATGGTGTGCCCCAGACCGACCGGACCCAGGTGCACGATATTGGCGGCCCAGCATTCGATCACCGGTTTGACCGCATTGAACAACTCGGGCGAGGCGCCCACCATGGCATCCAATGTTCCCGCCTCGGCTTCGGCCGGGGTGCGGCCCAGCGGCGCGTCTATGAAATGCATGCCGTGGCTTTCAGCCAGCGCGGCCATTTGCTTGGTAGACACCGGGTTAGAGGTGGAGCAATCAATGATGATCAGGCCTTTTTTGCCACCGGCGATCAAACCGTCCGGTCCGTTCATCAAAGCTTCGACCTGCGGCGAACCGGTGACGCACAAATGCACGATGTCGCATTGCGCAGCCAACTCGCGCGCGTTTTTGGCTTCGGTGGCGCCCAGCGCTACCAAGCGCTCTATGGGTTCGCGGTTTTTATGGCCCATGACGACCAGCGGGTGGCCTTTGGTCACGATGTTTTTGGCCATACCGGCACCCATCAGACCCACGCCAATGAAACCTATCACTTGTTTATTCATGAAAGTTCTCCTCTGAAGAAATTAACGGATAAAAACCGAGACATCGGCGCAACCGGCGATATCAAACCGCAGGCCCTGCCCGCTCACGGGGAAAAAAGAGGCCAACCAGCTGCCAGTGGTGACCCATTGCCCGGCTTTGAAACGGCGACCGCGTTGCTGGAAATGGTTGGCGATCCAGGCCATGGCTTGCAGCGGATGGCCCATGACATCACGGCTGTGGCCGCTGCCTATGGCCTGTCCATCCACATACGCTGTGCCAGTGGCTTGCCACAAATCGGCAAAACCGGCTTTGTCAATTTGCGAGCCCAGCACCACGCCGTGGTTCCAGGCATTTTCAGCCACCAGACTGAAAAAATTCTGCTTTAAATCGGGGTACACCGCGTGTCTGTCGTCGGCGATTTCCAGCGACGGGTAGGCACAGGCGATGAAGTCCAGAATGCTGTCTGCGGTCCAAGGTGCTTTGCGCTCGGGCACATCCCGGGAGAATTGCAGCGCCAGTTCAAACTCGATGATCAAGTGCTGGCGCTTGGCCGAGACCACCGTATGCCCGCTTTGAAACACGGTGTCTGCCAGCACGCAACCCGACACCGCGTCGTCAAAGCCGACAAACTCGCGCATCACCGGCGTGGTGATGGCGATCTTGTAGCCGCTGATGGCCGTGCGCCTTTGCTGAGACTGTATGTCGATGAACGAGTCCTGCGTCGCATAGGCTTGCATCACATCGACGGGGGCGAATTCATCCGCCAGACCGGTGAAAGCCATACCGTTGTCCTGTTGCCTGAGCAGTTCCTGCGCAGCAGCAGCAGCGCCCGGCCAATCGGGCAATGCGGTGAGCGGCATCTCAGGGAATGCGGGTGGCTTGCCAGGAGACAAATTGCAGCACGCCGTCTTTTTTCTGCCAGATGCTGTGAAAGCGGATTTGAACGTTCAAGTCCTTGCCGTTGACGCTCACATCGAAATTGCCGTTGCCGGTCAACATGGCGACGCAGCCATAGGTGCGCACCGTCACATCGGAACGGCGCATGACCTTGTACTGGACAGCGCCACTGCGCAGGGAATCTATGTACGACTGCTTGTTGTCAATCACGGCGCTGGAGTGGAAATACACCAGGTCGTCTGAAAGCAGCGAATTCATGGCAGCAAAGTCATTGTTCATTTGCGCCTCATAGCGCGCGTCTTCTGCCTTGACGGCTTCGTCGGCATTGACCGGGTCGCAAGCAGCAGCCAGAACAGATGCACTGCTGAATAAAAAGGCGGCCAAGACGGCCATCCATCGAAAAGTCATGGGTTTCATGTGGGTCTCCATTAGAAAGTGTGTATTGATCATACGCAGCGCAGCCGACAACCGTGACCTGATTTTTTCTGCCTGACCATGGGGAGAGGTATAGCAGTTTGTCGCCTAGGGTTTGTGCTTAGGCGTCGGGGTCACAGGCGGTTGTAAGGTGCTGGCAACCATCATTTCGCCCTAAGGTATCCCCATGCGCCGCTCTTTTTTCCTGCACCCAAGGTTTTGGATGCAGTCTGTCCTGTTTGCCCTGCTGCCTTTGGGCGCGTCTGCCCAGCAAAAGCTGAAATGGGCCCACGTCTACGAGTCATCCGAACCGTTTCACACCGAGTCGGTCTGGGCGGCCGAAGAAATCAAAAAGCGCTCCAACGGCAAATTCGATATCCAGGTGTTTCCAGCGTCCAGCCTGGGCAAAGAAACCGACATCAACCAAGGGCTGACACTGGGATCGGTAGACATCATCATCAGCGGCCCGTCGTTTGCCGCGCGCACCCTCCCGCGTTTTGGCATCGCCTATTACCCGTTCATCTTCCGCGACGGTGACCATTTGCTGGCATATTCCAAGAGCGCGCTGTTTCAGGAAATCGCCAACGAGTTCCGTGCCAAAACAGGTATTCAAGTGACGGCCTACACCTACTATGGCGCGCGTCAGACTTCTGCACAAAAGCCTTTCAAAGAATGTGCTGACGTCAAGGGCTTGAAGATTCGCGTACCGGACGCTCCGGCTTACACAGCGACGTGGCAGGCCTGCGGGGCCAACCCCACACCTATTGCGTTTGCCGAGGTGTATCTGGCTTTGCAAAACGGCACGGTGGATGCACAGGAGAATCCGTTGACCACCATCGAAGCCAAAAAGTTTTTTGAAGTTCAAAAATCCATCATGCTGACCAGCCACATTGTCGATGGTGTGATCACCATGGTGGCTCCGCACGTCTGGAACACTTTGTCGCCTGCCGAGCAAAAAATGTTCACTGAGGTGATGCAAGAAGCGGCGGCACGCGCTTCAACCAAAATCAAAAAACGTGAAGCCGAGTTGATGGACATTTTCAAGAAAAAAGGCTTGAACCTGGTCGAGGTCAACCGCAAAAGTTTTCAAGACACGGTGCTGAAAGTCAAACCGGTTGAAAGCCTGGGACAGTCGCGCGCCGATTACGACCGCATACAGGCCCTCAAATGAGCAAAGCAGCTGAAGAACTCGCCACCGCGTTCGGCGAAGCAGATGAGACAGTGGATTTATCCGGCGTGATTGCCAAGGCCTGGCTGGCTTTGGCCTTTTTCTGGGCCTTGGGCCTGACAGTGTTCTACCAGTTCATCACCCGTTATGTGTTCAACGATTCGGCCGCCTGGACCGAGGAAATCGCCCGTTATTTATTGATCGCCACTGTGTTTCTGGGTGCGGTCATTGGCGTGGCCAAGAACAACCACATACAAGTGGATTTCTTTTTCCGCTTCATGCCGACAAGCGTGGCGCACGGCATTTCCTTGCTGGTCGACGTATTGCGAATTGGCTTTCTGGGCTGCGCGAGTTGGATGACATGGGAGCTGATGCAAAAAATGGGCAGCTACCAGATGACCATCGTTAACCTGCCCATGAACATTGTGTACAGCGTGGTACTGCTGGCCTTTGTGCTGATGACATGGCGTGCGGTTTGGATCATGCGCAAACATTTACGCCAGGGCTTTAGTGTGCTGGAACGTCCCGAAAACAATTGAGCGCCTCATGTTAAAAATCATTTTTCTGATATTGCTGAGCGGTGGTCTGCCGGTGGCCATGGCCATGGCTGCGGCCTCGTTGATTTACCTATGGCTGGTACCCGGCTCGCCGCCGTTTGTGGTGATACACCGCATGGTCTCGGGCATAGACAGTTTTCCCTTGCTGGCCGTGCCGTTTTTTATTCTTGCCGGCAATCTGATGAACACATCTGGCATCACGCACCGTATTTACGGTTATGCGCTGTCGCTGGTCGGCTGGCTCAAAGGCTGCCTGGGCCATGTGAACGTGGTCGGCTCGGTAGTGTTTGCCGGCATGAGCGGAACTGCAATTGCTGATGCCGCAGGTCTGGGAACCATCGAAATCAAAGCCATGGTGGACCACGGATACGACCCGGAGTTTGCCGTCGGTGTCACCGCGGCCTCTGCCACACTCGGCCCCATCATTCCACCTAGCCTGCCGTTTGTGATTTACGGCATGATGGCCAATGTGTCTGTCGGCTCATTGTTTCTGGCTGGCATCGTGCCCGGCGGCGTCATGGCGGTATTGATGATGTTGACCGTGGCCTATTTCGCGCACAAAAACGGCTGGGGCGGCGATGTCAAGTTCGAGTGGCCCAAGCTCATCAAAGCCTTGATAGAAACACTGGTGGTCATCGGTTGGCCGTTGGCTATTTGGTTGCTGGTCACGGAACTGGATACACCGCCGCAGTTGACCGTGTTCATCGGTTTGCTGGTTTTGTTTGCCGCCGACAAAGTCTTCAACTTTCAAGCGGTGCTGCCCATCATGACGCCGGTGTTGTTGATCGGCGGCATGACCACCGGCGTGTTCACGCCCACCGAAGGCGCTATCGCTGCTTGTGTCTGGGCGTTGATATTGGGTTTTGCTTGGTACCTCACCCTGAACTTCAAACTCTTTGTCAAGATTTGTTTAGAGACCGTGGAAACCACGGCCACGGTGTTGTTCATCGTGGCGGCTGCCAGCATCTTCGGTTGGATGTTGACGGCCACCGGTGTGACCGCCGCCATCGGCCAGTGGGTGCTGGGTGTGACCGATCAGCCCTGGCAGTTTTTGTTGCTCGCTAATTTGTTGATGCTGTTCGTCGGCTGCTTTTTGGAGCCCACTGCTGCCATCACCATTCTTGTTCCGATTCTGGTGCCCATTTGCCGTCAACTTGGCATTGACCCGGTGCATTTTGGATTAGTGATGGTGCTGAACCTGATGATTGGCTTGCTGCACCCGCCCATGGGCATGGTGTTGTTTGTGCTGGCCCGTGTGGCCAACTTGAGCGTGGAGCGCACCACCATAGCCATACTGCCCTGGCTGGTGCCGCTGCTGGGCAGTCTGCTGCTGATTACCTACGTTCCTGCCATCTCACTTTGGCTGCCGAATTACATGTCCGCCACTTAAAACGATTTCACCATGTCCTCACACATACGCCTTCACCCGGACGACGACGTCGTCATCGCCCGCCAACAACTCATGAGCGGCACTTCAGTTGAAAACATTGCGGTGCGCGGCCTGATTCCACCGGGCCACAAAATCGCCACCCGCGCCATCGAAACCGGTCAGGCCGTGCGACGCTACAACCAGATCATTGGTTTTGCGAGTCAACCGATTGCGCCCGGCGAACACATACACACGCACAATCTGAACCTGGGCGACAACAAAGGTGACTTTGCGCGCGACTATGCCTACTGCGCCGACGTCAAACCAGAACCGGCATTGCAACACGCCGAGTTCATGGGCTATGTGCGTGCCGACGGGCGCGTGGCTACGCGTAATTACATTGGCATTTTGTCCAGCGTGAATTGCTCGGCGACTGTCGCTCGCGCCATCGCCGACCATTTCTCGCGCACCACCAATCCTTCTGCGCTGGCGGCATTTCCAAATATCGACGGTGTGATTGCGTTGACGCACGGCACGGGTTGCGGCATGGACACACAAGGCCTGGGCATGCAAGTGCTGGAGCGGACCATGGCCGGTTACGCCACGCACCCGAACTTTGCCGGCGTACTGGCTGTGGGTTTGGGCTGCGAAGCCAATCAACTGAAGTCCTGGTTGTCGCACAGCGGTTTGGCTGAGGGCAGCACTTTGCAAACCTTCAATATCCAGGACAGCGGGGGCACCACCAAAACCGTGGCCAAAGGCATTGCGCTGGTGCAAGCCATGCTGCCTGAGGTGAACAAGTCGACGCGTACTCCATGCAGTGCAGCGCATCTGACCATAGGTTTGCAATGCGGCGGCTCGGACGGTTATTCGGGCATCAGCGCTAACCCGGCTTTGGGTGCGGCGGTTGACTTGCTGGTAGCCCACGGCGGCACTGCCATTCTGAGCGAAACACCCGAGATTTACGGCGCAGAACATTTGCTGACGCGTCGTGCGGTGACGCGCGAAGTTGGCGAAAAACTGGTTGCACGCATACGCTGGTGGGAGCATTACACGGCCATGCATTCAGGTGAAATGAACAATAACCCGTCACCTGGCAACAAAGCCGGAGGCCTCACCACGATTCTTGAAAAATCGCTGGGTGCGGTGGCCAAAGGGGGCACCAGCAATTTGCAAGCGGTGTACGAGTACGCGGAAAAAGTGGACAAGCACGGCTTTGTGTACATGGACACACCGGGCTACGACCCGGTGAGCGCCACGGGTCAGGTAGCGGGCGGGGCCAATATGATTTGCTTCACGACAGGACGCGGTTCGGCCTACGGTTGTGCGCCCTCGCCTTCGCTGAAACTGGCGACGAACACGGCCTTGTGGGAGCGGCAGTCGGATGACATCGACATCAATTGCGGGGAAATCGTTGATGGCGGCGCGACGGTGCAGGCCATGGGACGGGTGATTTTCGAGCGCATGTTGTCGTGTGCATCGGGTGAGGCCAGCAAGAGTGAATTGCACGGTTACGGACAAAATGAATTTGTGCCCTGGCAATTAGGCGCGGTCATGTAGACGTTAGGCTTTATGTCGGTTTAGCTGTAAGTGAAGTATTCACGCCATGCCGGTCCGGTCGCCTCTCACTGCCGCTTCGCGCCAATGTTCGCGTCGGCCCGGCCGCCATGTCGTCGTCCATTCGACGTTTTCTCCGACTGCATTTTTGCAGTTAGATGCACTAGGGCGTGTTAACACTAATATCCTTTCGTTGGAGATATTGAAATAATCTCTTTCATGGAACTAACACAAGAGCAATACGAACAAATTCAAGATGCGCTGCCTATTCAGCGCGGTAATGTCAGCCTTAGCAATAGAGACGTGCTTAATGCGATTCTTTATGTTGCTGAGCACGGCTGCAAATGGCGAGGGCTACCCAAGCGGTTTGGCAACTGGCACACGATTTACACCCGTATGAGTCGCTGGAGCAAAGCGGGTGTGCTTGATAAAGTGTTTGAACAATTGCAGCGTCGTCAATTGGTTCGAATCAAGATTGAAGCTGTTTCACTGGATTCCACCAGTATCAAGGTGCATCCTGATGGCACGGGC
>CAISPG010000122.1 GCA_903887325.1 uncultured Burkholderiales bacterium
CTGGTGTGCATGTTGCAGATGCAGAACAGAATTGCAAACTGCGTGGAACAGTGTGCAATGTAGGGTGGAGGCGCGAGCCGGAGTCGAACCGACCTACACGGATTTGCAATCCGGTGCATAACCGCTTTGCTATCGCGCCGTTATCGAGAAAAAAGGGAAGCAACTGCTTCCCTTTTTGTATGTGGAGCGGGAGACGAGTCTCGAACTCGCGACCTCAACCTTGGCAAGGTTGCGCTCTACCAACTGAGCTACTCCCGCATGAGGGGCAAAGTATAGCCTAAAAAGACCTGTTTTGCCAGACTCAAACTATCAATGTTTCACCGCCACCGTCGGCACAGCTTCGACCTTGGCAGCCACAGGCACTTCAACCTCTTCTTCAGGTATGGGCGTTGGCATGTGCTCGAGTGCAACTTCCAGCACCTTGTCCAGCCAGCGCACCGGCACGATTTCCAGGTTGGCTTTGACGTTGTCCGGAATATCCTGCAAATCCTTGATATTTTCCTCAGGGATCAACACGGTTTTAATACCGCCTCGCAATGCTGCGAGCAGCTTTTCCTTCAGACCGCCAATGGCCGTGACTTCGCCGCGCAAGGTGATTTCACCGGTCATGGCCACGTCGCTGCGCACAGGGATACCGGTGAGCGCTGACACGATAGCCAGCGTCATGGCTGCACCCGCGCTCGGACCATCCTTGGGTGTGGCACCGTCAGGCACGTGAATGTGTATGTCGGTCTTCTCAAATGATGACGGTTTGATACCCAGCGCCAGCGCCCGGCTGCGCACCACGGTGCGTGCAGCTTCTACCGACTCTTTCATCACGTCGCCCAGCGAACCCGTACGCGTGATGGTGCCTTTACCGGGCATGGTGGCGGCTTCGATGGTCAGCAAATCGCCGCCCACTTCGGTCCAGGCCAAACCCACCACTTGTCCCACCTGGTTTTGCTGCTCCGCACGTCCGTAGGTGTATTTGCGCACGCTCAGGAAGTCGTTCAGGTTCTCGGCATTGACTTTGACCAGCGGCGTGAGCGACTTCAGCAACAATGCCTTGACCACCTTGCGGCAGATTTTGGAAATTTCCCGCTCCAGCGACCGCACACCGGCTTCGCGCGTGTAGTAGCGCACGATGTCGCGCACCGCAGATTCTTCAATCAGCAGTTCTTCTTCCTTGATGCCGTTGTTTTTCAACTGCTTGGGGATGAGGTAGCGCAAAGCGATATTGATTTTTTCGTCTTCGGTGTAACCCGACAAACGGATGACTTCCATGCGATCTAACAACGCAGGCGGTATGTTCATGGAATTGGAAGTCGCCACAAACATCACGTCGCTCAAATCGAAGTCCACTTCAACGTAGTGATCGTTGAAGGTGTTGTTTTGTTCCGGGTCCAGCACCTCAAGCAACGCGCTGGATGGGTCACCACGGAAATCCGAGCCGAGTTTGTCGATCTCATCCAGCAAAAACAAAGGGTTGCGGGTGCTGACCTTGGTCAGGTTTTGCATCACTTTGCCCGGCAATGCGCCGATATAGGTGCGGCGGTGCCCACGGATTTCCGCTTCATCACGCATACCACCTAGCGCCATGCGCACGTATTTGCGGCCGGTGGCTTTGGCAATAGATTGACCCAGCGATGTTTTACCAACGCCGGGCGGGCCAACCAAACACAGAATTGGGGCTTTCACTTTGTCGACACGTTGCTGCACCGCTAAATATTCCAGGATGCGGTCTTTGACTTTTTCCAGCCCGAAGTGGTCTTCGTTCAATACCGCTTCAGCATTCATCAAATCGTGTTTGATTTTGGTTTTCTTGCTCCACGGCAGGTTCACCATGACATCGATGTAATTGCGCACCACGGTCGCCTCAGCCGACATGGGTGACATCAGCTTGAGCTTTTTCAATTCAGCTTCGGATTTTTTGCGCGCCTCAGGCGGCATGCGGGCTGCCTTGATTTTTTTCTCTATCTCTTCGATGTCAGCGCCCTCTTCGCCTTCACCGAGTTCTTTTTGAATCGCCTTGACTTGCTCGTTCAAATAAAAATCGCGCTGGTTTTTTTCCATCTGACGCTTAACGCGTCCGCGAATGCGTTTGTCCACATTCAATATGTCGACTTCACGCTCGAGCTGGGTGAATAAATTGTCCAGCCGCGCTTTGACGTCGGGTAAGTCCAGCACCGCTTGTTTGTTCTCCAGCTTCAAGGGCAAATGCGCGGCGATGGTGTCGGCCAGACGGCCAGGATCGTCAATGCTGGCAATCGAAGTCAGAATCTCGGGCGGTATTTTTTTGTTCAGCTTCACATACTGGTCAAACTGCTGCATGACTGCGCGGCGCAAGGCTTCCACTTCAGTGTCGGCATCGGCAGACGCAGGCAAATTCACCGGGGTCAGGTTGCACACAAAGTGCAAGGGACCGTCTTCGATATGGTTGACAGTAGCGCGCTGCTGGCCTTCAACCAGCACTTTGACCGTGCCGTCGGGCAGCTTGAGCATTTGCAAAATGGTCGACACGCAACCGACTTGGAACATATCGCCGACAGCCGGTTCATCCTTGGCGGCTGTTTTTTGCGCGACAAGCATGATGCTGCGGTCTGCGCCCATGGCGGTTTCCAAGGCTTTGATGCTTTTAGGTCTGCCGACAAACAAGGGGATGACCATGTGCGGGAACACCACCACGTCGCGCAAAGGCAGCATGGGCAGGTCAATCGGCTCTGAAGGCAAGGGGGTTTGTCCGGACATGGGTCAAACTTCCAATCAAAAAAATGGGCTGGATACTGACCAGCCCGCTAGGGAATCAAGCCTTTTTGGCGGCCTCTCGGTACACCAGCAAAGGGGGTTTGTTTTCATCGACAGTGGACTCTTCCACCACCACTTTTTCCACATTGCTGGAGTTGGGTAACTCGAACATGGTGTCAATCAGCGATTGTTCAATGATGGAGCGCAAACCGCGCGCACCTGTTTTACGGTCCAGCGCCTTTTTGGCAATGGCTTTGAGCGCTGACGGGCGTATTTCAAGCTCCACGCCTTCCATGGCGAACAATTTGCCGTATTGCTTAACCAGCGCGTTTTTCGGCTCGGTCAGGATTTGCACCAGTGCGTCTTCTGTCAGCTCACTCAAGGTGGTGACCACCGGCAAGCGACCGACCATCTCGGGAATCAAACCGAACTTGATCAAATCTTCCGGCTCGACCTGGCCGAACATTTCGGTCAGGCTGCGTTCTTTTTTGGTCTTGACCACGGCGCTGAAACCGATGCCGGAGCGTTCAGTGCGGTTTTCAATGACTTTTTCCAGACCGGCAAATGCACCGCCGCAAATGAACAAGATATTGGTGGTGTCCACCTGCAAAAAGTCCTGGTTGGGGTGCTTGCGACCGCCTTGCGGCGGCACGCTGGCCATGGTGCCTTCAATCAGCTTGAGCAAAGCCTGCTGAACACCTTCGCCCGACACATCGCGGGTGATAGACTGGTTGTCGGACTTGCGGGAAATTTTGTCGATTTCATCGATGTACACAATGCCGCGCTGGGCGCGCTCTACATCGTAATTGCAGTTTTGCAGCAGCTTTTGAATGATGTTTTCCACATCCTCGCCGACATACCCGGCTTCGGTCAGCGTGGTGGCGTCGGCCATGACAAAGGGCACATTCAACATGCGCGCCAGCGTTTGCGCCAGCAAGGTCTTGCCGGAGCCGGTCGGGCCGATCAACAGAATATTGCTTTTAGACAGCTCAACGTCGTCTTTTTTTGCATCGAGCTTGTGCTGCAAACGCTTGTAATGGTTGTAGACCGCTACCGACAATGAACGCTTGGCAGGCTCCTGGCCGATGACGTAATTGTCAAGATTGGTTTTGATTTCTATCGGGGTGGGCAAATCGCCGCGCCCCTCGCGCACCGTGCTGGCGGGTAATTCGTCGCGAATGATGTCATTGCACAAGTCAATGCATTCATCGCAGATAAACACAGAAGGCCCGGCAATCAGTTTTTTAACTTCATGCTGGCTTTTGCCGCAAAAAGAGCAGTACAAGGTCTTTTCGCTGGAGGTACCTTTTTTTTCGGCCATTCAGTGCTCAGAAGGTGGTAACGCTCGAATGATACTCAAAACCGCAGCGCGTTCCGGCAAGGCGGTTCAAAGGGGGAAAAGCGGTCTTTAGAATCAAGGACGCTTGGAGATCACGTCATCAACCAGGCCGTAGGCCTTGGCTTCTTCGGCGGTCAGGTAGTAATCGCGTTCGGTGTCAATCTCAATGCGGGACAAAGGTTGTCCAGTGGCCTCGGCCAGCATCTGGTTCAGGCGTTCGCGAGTTTTCAAAATTTCGCGTGCAGCGATTTCGATTTCCGTAGCCTGGCCCTGGGTACCGCCCAGGGGTTGGTGAATCATGACCTTCGAATTAGGCAGGCTGAAACGCTTGCCCTTGGCCCCGGCGGCCAGCAAAAACGCGCCCATGCTGGCAGCCATGCCGGTGCACAAAGTGGACACCTGTGGCTTGATGAAATTCATGGTGTCGAAAATCGCCATGCCGGCGCTGACCGAACCGCCGGGTGAGTTGATGTACAGGGAAATATCCTTGTCAGGGTTTTCGCTTTCCAAAAACAACAACTGCGCCACGATCAGGTTGGCGGTGTGGTCATTGACCGGGCCGACCAGAAAAATGACGCGCTCGCGCAGCAAACGCGAGTAAATGTCATAAGCGCGTTCGCCCCGGCCGCTTTGTTCAATCACTACCGGGACCATGCCCAGGGCTTGAATATCTAATGCGCTCATGTCATGTCTCCTGTCCAGGTTCAGGCCTGGCCCATAAATTCGTCGAATGGAATGTTCTTGTCTTTGGCCTTGACCAGAGACAAAACGTAGTTGGTGACATTGTTCTCGATCACAATAGCCTCGACCTCGGCCATGCGGCGGTTGTCGCTGTAATACCAGCGTGTGACTTCAGCCGGTTTTTCGTAACTGGCGGCCAATTCTTCGATGTGCGCCTGGATTTGCTCAGGCGTGGCGTGCAAATTGTGCAAACGCACCACCTCGCCGACGACCAGGCCCATGCGCACACGGCGCTCGGCTTGCGGGCGGAACACTTCCTCTGGAATAGGGGCTTTGTCAGCGTCTTTGATGCCGCGTTGCTTTAAATCTTCACGGGCACTGTCGGCCATGCGGTCTAACTCGGATTGAACAATGGAGTGGGGCAGATCGAGTTCAGCATGCGCGACCAAAGCGTCGAGCGCGGCTTGTTTGTTGCGGCCAAGCAAACGGAATTTGACTTCGCGCTCCAAGTTCTGGCGGATGTCAGCGCGCAAGCCTTCAACGGTGGCTGAGGCCACACCAAGCGATTTGGCCAACTCGTCAGTGACTTCAGGCAGGTGACTGGCTTCGAGCTTTTTCAGCGTTACCAGAAAGTCTGCGGTTTTGCCGGCGACTTCGCGGCCCTGGTAATCCTCGGGGAATGACAGGGGGAAAGTCTTGCTCTCACCCAATTTCATGCCGACCACAGCTTCTTCAAATTCCTTGAGCATCTGGCCTTCGCCGACGATGAACTGGAAGTCTTCAGCGCGGCCGCCGTCAAACGGTTCACCGTCAATCTTGCCGATGAAATCAACCGTGACACGGTCATCCTTAATCACCGATGAATCGGCAGAGCGCTGGGCAAAAGTGCGTTTTTGCTTGCGCAAAATATCAATGGTTTTGTCTATGGCTGCGTCGGTGACATCAGCCTTGAGGGTTTCAACCTCGACCTGGCCCATGTCCTTGATCACGACTTCAGGATAGACCTCGAAAATCGCGTCAAACGCCATTTCAGTGTCTGAGGTCTGCTCTTTTTCGCTGATACGGGGTTGTCCAGCGACACGCAGTTTCGCTTCATTGGCCGCGACGCTGAAGGCCTCGCCGACCTTGTCATTCATGACTTCGTAATGCACCGAATAGCCGTAGCGCTGGGCGACGATGTTCATGGGCACCTTGCCTGGGCGAAAACCATCTACCTTGACCTGGCGGGCCAGGCGCTTGAGGCGGGTGTTGACCTCGTTTTGAATGACGGAGGTCGGCAAAGTCAAAGTGATTTTGCGTTCGAGCTTTTCAAGGGTTTCTACAGTCACGGCCATCAGGCTTCTCCAAAATGAATCAACACGCGTCAGACAGTGAACGCTTTGGTGCGCGGGGGGGGACTCGAACCCCCACAGTATTGCTACCGTCAGGACCTAAACCTGGTGCGTCTACCAATTTCGCCACCCGCGCGGGCCAGAAAAAAAGCAAAGGGCGGTCTGCGCAAACAGACCGCCCGTTCAAAATCGGTCAAAGGGAAATTCTAACCCGCTTCCCAGAGTGATTCTTACATCAGCGCTTGACCCTGAACCAGGCTGCGTACATGGCCGGTAAGGCCAGCAAAGTCAGCACGGTTGCCACGATCAAGCCGCCCATGATGGCCACGGCCATCGGGCCCCAGAACACGCTGCGCGACAAAGGAATCATGGCAAGCACGGCGGCGGCGGCGGTCAGCACAATCGGGCGCAAGCGGCGCACCGCGGACTCGACGATCGCGTCCCAGGCCGGGACGCCGCGCGCGCGATCCTTCTCGATCTGATCAATCAAGATCACCGAATTGCGCTGAATCATGCCCATCAGTGCGATGACGCCCAGCAAGGCGACGAAGCCGAACGGCCTGTTCAACACCAACAGCGACATGGCCACCCCGGCGATGCCCATGGGTCCGGTCAGAAACACCAGCACGGCGCGGCTGAAACTTTGCAACTGAAACATCAGCAAGGTAAATGTGACGAACAGCATCAGCGGCACACCGGCGGCAATCGAGGACGAACCCTTGGCACTCTCCTCGACCGCACCGGCTACGCTGATGGTGTAGGCAGATAAACCTTGTTGCGCCCATTTGGCTTGCAAAGCTTTCATGGCGGGCAATAGCTGACCGGTGACCGTGGCGCCCTGCAAGCCCTCGGTGATGTCGCACTGTGCCGTGATGGCGTAATTGCGGTTGAGTCGCCACATCACGCCGGGCTCCCAGTCAAACACCGGCTTTGCGATTTGCAGCAAAGGCACCGGCTTGCCACTCGTGGTTGGCACATAAGCATTGCCCAGGTCAGACATGGTCTGGCGCTCGCTCAAGGGTTGGCGCAAGACGATGTCAATCAATTTATCGCCTTCTCGGTATTGACCCACCGTATTGCCGCTGAGAAGCATGCGCAATGCCTGCGCAATCGACTGGCTGGTGACACCCAGTGCGCGGGCCTTGTCCTGATCCACTTCGAAGCGCAGCACTTTGACAGATTCGTTCCAGTTGTCATTCACCTGGCGCGTGTTGCTGTTCTCGCGCATGGCGGCTTTGACCTCGTCAGCGCGTTGGCGCAACACCAGCGGATCGGGACCGGAGACGCGGAATTGCACCGGGTAAGCCACCGGCGGGCCGTTGGGTAACAACTTAATGCGGGCGTTGACCTCTGGAAATTCTTTGGCCATCAAGGCCGGCAAAGCCAATCGCATCGATTCGCGGGTGACCAAGTCCTTGGGCAGGATGATGAACTGCGACACGTTCGTCTGCGGCAATACCTGATCCAGCGGCAGGTAAAAGCGCGGCACACCCGAGCCTATCCACAAGCTGACGGAGTCCACGCCTTTGAGCGCCAGCATTCTTTTTTCGACTTGTCGGCTCAGCGCTTCATTGGCTTGTAAAGATGTGCCCTCGGGGAACCAGATTTCCATCATGATTTCCGGGCGGCTGGAGTCGGGGAAAAACTGTTGCTGAACCTTGCCCATACCGAAAATGCCGGCAGCGAAAATCAAAAGTGTGGCGGCAATGGTGAGCCAGCGGTGTTTGACACAGGCGTTAACCAGTCGCCTGAACCCCTTGTAAAAAACCGAATCAAATAATTCCTGTGAATGTTGGGCGGCAAGTTGCGGCTTGACTTTCAACAGCCAGACGCCTAGTAACGGCACAAAGAACACGGAAACCCACCAACTCAGCAGCAAGGCCAGCACTGTCACCGCAAAAATCGCAAAGGTGTACTCACCGGTGACCGACTTGGCCAAGCCAATAGGCAAAACACCGGCAGCGGTGATCAAGGTACCGGTCAGCAAGGGCATGGCGGTGACTTCGTAAGCAACAGTGGAGGCGAGCACTTTGTCAAAGCCTTCTTCCATTTTGCGCACCATCATTTCCACCGCAATGATGGCGTCATCAACCAGCAATCCCAGAGAAATGATGAGCGAGCCCAGCGAAATTTTGTGCAAGCCTATGCCGAGGTAATACATGCCCAAAAAGGTCATGGCCAGCACCAGCGGAATGGTGACGCCCACCACCAGCCCCGGGCGCATGTCTATGTACCAGCCGAAGCGGCCTCCTTTGTGCCAGCCCAGCGCCACGAAACTGACGATCAACACAATCAATACGGCTTCAATCAACACGCCGATGAATTCGCTCACCGAGCGGCTGACCGCCTGCGGCTGGTTTTGCAAATTGCTGAGTTTGACGCCTGCGGGTAAAGATGTCTGCAAACCGGCCACCGTCTGCTCCAGCGAATGGCCGAGGTTGATGATGTCGCCGCCCTTGGTCATGGACACGCCCAGCGCTATCACTTGCTGGCCCTGAAAGCGCACCTTCACAGCGGCCGGATCGACGTAACCGCGGGTGATGGTAGCGATGTCACCCAGCTTGATGTGCCGGCCAGAAGCACCGCGAATCGGCATGGCGCGCAAACGGGACACGGCTTCAAACTGACCTTCAACCCGGATCTGCATCACGTCCTGTGTCGTTTGCAAACTGCCGGCGCTTTCCACTGCGTTTTGCTGACCCAACTGCGCCATCACCGCATTCAAATCCAGACCTAGCTGGGCGAGTTTTTTCTGCGGTATTTCGATATAAATTTTTTCATCTTGCACGCCGAACAGTTCGACCTTGGACACATCTTTGACGCGCAGCAATTTCTGGCGGGCATCGTCAGCAATGTCTTTTAACTCAGCCAGGCTGAAGCCATCGGCTTGCAATGCGTAAATGACGCCATAGACATCGCCGAACTCGTCATTGAAGAAAGGTCCTTGCACACCTTGCGGCAAGGTTTGGCGCATATCGCCAATTTTTTTACGAACCGTGTACCAGACATCTGCCACTTCGCCGGGCTTGGAATAGTCCTTGATTTCGAAAATGATTTGAGACTCACCGGGCTTGGAATAACTGTTGATCTTGTCGGCATAAGGTGCCTCCTGCAAAGTGCGCTCAAGCTTGTCGGTGACCTGCTCAGCGACTTGTTGTGCTGTAGCTCCCGGCCAGTAAGTGCGAACCACCATGACGCGAAAAGTGAATGGCGGGTCCTCGTCCTGACCGAGTTGAAAATACGCAGCTATGCCCAGCAACAGCAAAACCACCATCAGATAGCGGGTGAAGGCGCGGTGGTTCAGCGCCCATTCAGACAGATTGAAACCACCGGCTGCGCCATTTTTTTGTTTCATGGCTGCTCACCGGCCGCTTTGAAATACGTGACCTTTTGACCGGCGGATAAGACATGCACACCGGCGGTCACCACTTGTTGGCCTGGTTCCAGGCCACTGCTGATGACGACCAGGTTGTCATGCACACCGCTGACCTGTACCGGCTGAGAACGCACTTTCATGCTCGCCGGGTCGACAATCCAGACGCTGGATTTGCCTGCTGACTGCCACACGGCCGAGGTAGGCAAGGTCATCGCCTCAAGGCCTGTGGACGAGGAACCCAAAAACACCGTCGCAGTTGTGCCCAGCGGTATCTTCAGGTCATCCAGCGCCGCCTTGACGGCAAAAGTACGGGTCACGGGGTCTGCGCTGGCGGCAATTTCATTCACCTTGGCAAAAAGCGATTGCGCGCTGCCCCAAAGCTTGACCTTGACCGCTTGGCCTTGCCTGACAGCAGCCACTTTGTCCTCAGGCACGGCAAACACCACATCGCGCGGGCCGTCTTGCGCCAAACGCATGACGGTCATGCCGGCGCTGACCACCTGCCCGACTTCTGCATCCAAGCCGGTGATCACACCGGCCTTGTCTGCGAACAATTTGCTGTAGCTCAATTGGTTGCCCTGGCCGGAGAGTTGCGCACGGGCCTGATCGAGCTGCGCTTGCGCCGACTTGAGAACGGTTTCGCGGCGTTCGAGTTCGGCGCCGCTGATGAAGTCCTTGTCGCGCAATTCCTTGTAACGCTTGAAATCAGCCGCTGCTAAATCGTGGTTGGTTTGCGCTGCATTCAGTTGCGCGCGGGCGTTGTCAACCGACAAACGGTAATCCTGGGCATCGATTTCTGCCAGCAATTGACCGGCTTTGACCCGCTGCCCGAGTTCCACATGGCGAGCCGTCAGCTTGCCGCCGACGCGCATACCCAGCCGGGATTCGACCCTGGCAAGCACTTCACCGGCGAATTCAGAATCGCTAGTAAGTGTGGATTTGCTCACCTCTAACACCTTGACGGCTCTGATCGGCGCCTGTATGTCTGGTGCGGGTGAACAAGCGGCCAAGCCTGCGGCGATGGCGAAGAAAAAGACTTGAGAACGACAAAACATGGGGCTGACCTGAAGGTGAATTATATTAATGACTGACTGGTTAGTAATCTAATTCTGAATACCTGCACTGTCAAGTGACAATACAAAGACCATGTCATCTGTCAATCACTACGAGAACTTTCCGGTTGCTTCACTGTTGTGTCCGCCGCATTTGCGTGCGCCCATCGTGGCCATCTACCACTTTGCCCGTACCGCGGACGACCTCGCCGATGAAGGTGACGCCCCTGCCGCCAGTCGCCTGGATAATCTGCAAAGCCTGCGCAGGGATTTGCTGGCGCAAACCGTTAACCCGGACTTTGTCAGCGCCGACTGGGCTCATGTGCTGCGCCCTTTACAGCAACAAATCCAGGCATTTGCGCTGCCGCTGGATTTGTTGCTGGCTTTGCTGGACGCTTTTGAACAAGACGTGATTTACACCCGGGATCAGCGCCGCTATGCCGACCGCGCCGAACTTCTGGCCTATTGCAGCCGCTCGGCCAACCCGATCGGGCGCTTGTTATTGCATTTGTACGGTATCACTTCCACACAGGCATTGGCGCACAGCGATGCGGTTTGCACCGCCTTGCAACTGATCAATTTCTGGCAGGATTTGAGCGTGGATATTCCCCGGGGCCGGCTTTACCTGCCGCAACAGGCGGTGTTGCGCGAAGAGATTGCATTTGCCCGGCAATTGATGGAACAAGGCGCTGCGCTGGTGCACCAGGTACCGGGACGCGCGGGCTGGGAACTTCGCCTGGTGGTGCAAGGCGGTTTGTGCATCCTGGACAAAATTGAACGCACAGATACCACCCGGCTGCGGCCACGCTTGTATGCCTTTGACTTTGTGCTGATGTTGTGGCGCAGTCTGTGGATGCAAAAACCCTAAAAAGCGCTGTTTTATCTGCCTGCAATGTCACAATCCCGACCATGACACCTCAGCAATACGTTCAGGATAAGGCCGCAGGCTCGGGCAGCAGCTTTTATTACGCTTTTCTGTTTTTACCGCCGCGCAAACGTGCGGCCATCACTGCTTTTTATGCGTTCTGCCGCGAAGTCGACGATGTGGTCGATGAAGTACAGGATGCCGGTGTCGCCGCCCAAAAACTGCAGTGGTGGCGGCTCGAAGTGGCGCGCAGCTTTGCCGGACAGGCACAGCACCCGGTGATGCAGGCTTTGCTGCCACTGACCCAGGACTTCGGCATCACCCAAGACCATTTGCAGCAAGTGATACAGGGCTGCGACATGGATTTGCGACAAACACGCTACCTGGACTTCACCGGCCTGCAAACCTATTGCCATCTGGTGGCAGGTGTGGTGGGCGAAGTGGCAGCGCGCATATTCGGCCAGACACAGGCTCAGACCACCGCTTACGCGCACACGCTGGGTTTGGCTTTTCAGATGACCAACATCATCCGCGATGTCGGCGAAGATGCTTTGCGAGGCCGCATTCACCTGCCGGTGCAGGAGTTGCAGCAGTTCGAAGTCACAGCAGCTGATGTGTTGCAACGCCTTGATTCACCGGCTTTTCAAGCATTGATGCGTTTTCAGGCTGAGCGTGCACTGGGCTTGTACGAGCAAGCCCTGGCCATGTTGCCGGCCGGGGATTGGCGCAGCCAGAAACCTGGCCTGATGATGGCAAGCATTTACCGCACACTGCTGCATGAAATTCAAGCAGCGCAGTTTCCGGTGCTGAACCAGCGTGTGTCGCTGACGCCGGTGCGCAAACTCTGGCTGGCCTGGAAAATGCAGGCGCTGGGTCGTTTTTGAACCGGGTCACCATCATCGGCGGCGGCTGGGCCGGACTGTCGGCCGCGGTTCACGCGGTGAACTCGGGCTGGCAGGTGCGCCTGCTGGAAGCCGCACCGCAGACCGGCGGGCGGGCGCGGCGCATCACACACCAGGGCTTAGCGCTGGACAACGGTCAACATATTCTGATCGGCGCTTACCGGGACACCCTGGCCTTGATGCAGCTGGTCGGCGTGGACACAGGCAAGCATTTATGGCGCATGCCCTTGACTTTACGCACACCGGACGGTGACGGTCTGCGTCTGCCTGCCTTGCCCGCGCCCTTGAATGTGCTGGCGGGCATTGTCAGCGCACGCGGCTGGACCTGGGAAGATAAATGGCGCTTGATTCGCCGGGCCATTCAATGGCAGCAACAGCGTTTTGAATGTTCCGCCGGTATGAGCGTGGCTGAGTTATGCCGTGGCTTGCCGCCTGCCGTCATGGCATTGATGATCGAACCTTTGTGCGTGTCAGCGTTAAATCTGCCGCCCGCACAAGCCAGCGCCCCAATTTTTTTGCGGGTATTGCAAGATGCATTGCTCGGCGGCATTGGCAGCAGCGACATGTTGATTCCTTCTGTTGATCAAAGCCGCTTGTTTCCGGACGCAGCTGTTCAATGGCTTCAGCAGCGCGGGGCCGAAGTTGTGACCGGTCACTATGTTGAAGATCTATCACCGTACTTGTCATCCCCTGTTGTACTGGCCTGCCCGCCTTGGGAGGCGGCGCGTTTGACGCATTCAATCAACCCTGCCTGGTCAGCACAAGCGGCCGCGCTGCAACACACGGCCATTGCCACCGTCTATGTACAAGCACATGCCAAAGTCGATTGGCCTTATCCGGTCATGGCATTGCGCAGCAATTCAACAGCACCGGCGCAGTTCGCATTTGACAAAGCCCGACTCAGCGGGGATACGGCCATGCAAGGCGTGATTGCCATGGTGGTCAGCGCCAGCAACGGCGACAGAGAGCAGATCAGCCAAGCGGTGTTAGCGCAAGCGCGCGAGCAACTGGGTTTACAGCACGCGACAGTGTTGTTTGCTGTGTTGGAAAAACGCGCCGCCTTTGCCTGTACACCTGATGTCGACAGACCATCGGCACAGCCGGGCGACCAAGTTTTGGCTTGCGGGGACTATGTGCAAGGGCCTTACCCGTCCACCCTGGAAGCCGCAGTCAGATCAGGCATTCAAGCAGTGGCATTGCTGAAGGGTTTGCATATGAGGGAAAATACCTTATGACCTCGACCCCTAGATTTGCCGCCGAACCGGCTTACAGCCACGGCCAGCCTGCCAAAACAGCCATCATTTACTGCAACCTCGGTACCCCGCAAGCCCCCACAGCCCCGGCCTTGCGTCGGTATCTCGCGGAATTTTTAAGCGATCCCCGGGTGGTGGAAATCCCTCGTTTTTTGTGGCTGTTGATTTTGCACGGCATCATTTTGCGGCTTCGCCCGGCCAAGTCCGCTCACAAATACGCCAGTATCTGGACGGCCGAGGGCTCGCCGCTCAAAGTCTGGACCGACAAGCAAAGCCGCGGGCTACAAACTTTGTATGACCCGAATCAAGTCCAAGTGCGCTACGCCATGCGCTATGGCTCACCCTCGATTCCGGAAGTTTTGAATGAGTTAAAGAACCAGGGCGTGAACCGTGTGCTGGTGCTGCCCGCTTACCCGCAATATTCCGCCACGACCACGGCCAGCGTGTTTGACGCGGTCTACACCTGGGGCTTGCAAACCCGTTATCTGCCGGAGTTTCGCTTTGTCAACCACTACCACGATCACCCGGCCTATATACAGGCGCTGGCCGGCACCATTCGCGCACATTGGGCTGCTAACGGCCGCAGTGAACAACTGGTGATGAGTTTTCACGGTGTGCCTGAACGCACGCTGAAACTGGGCGACCCCTACCACTGCGAATGCCATAAAACAGCCAGACTGCTGGCAGAGGCTCTGCAATTGAAAAAAGACGAATACAAGGTGTGTTTCCAGTCACGGTTCGGCAAAGCCAAATGGCTGGAACCCTACACAGAACCGACTGTGCGCGAATTGGCTAAACAGGGTTGCAAATCCATAGATATTGTCTGTCCGGGCTTTGTCTGTGACTGCCTGGAAACACTGGAAGAAATAGCCATGGAAGTCAAAGCCGCATTCATAGAAGACGGCGGCTCTGAGTTTCATTACATTGCCTGCTTGAACGAGAACCCGGCCTGGATTCAAGGTTTGCAAGACATTGCCAATACGCACCTGTCAGGCTGGCCTGTGCGCGGGATTGCTGTTGAAGACAGTGCGCAATCGCGACAGGCCGCATTGGCCATGGGCGCGGTTGACTAGGGATTGTCTGAAAAACTCAGTTTAAAAATGATCTCTGGCAACAAATTATCACCATGTGAAAATCGCATTGATTTGTTTGAAAAGTCACTCTCTTTTTGAGCATTTTCAAGCGATTTCTCTCCTGACTGAGGGC
>CAISPG010000123.1 GCA_903887325.1 uncultured Burkholderiales bacterium
AATGAACTTCCTATTTACAACCCGCTGGATTTGGCTGGGTTAACAAACTCGATTTCTGTGACAGATGTATTGCTTGCATTGCCCGGCGCATCCCGCGAGCATCGCAACAGCATTTTGACCAAGCTTGCCCAATACAAATTAGCTGTTCGCAACCTGCCTAATCTAGGTGATATTGCAACCGGTCGTATCAGCATGAGCGACTTGCGGGAACTTGATATTGATGACTTATTGGGCCGTGAACCTGTCAAGCCGGATGAGCAACTGCTAAACAAAAACACCATTGGACAAACTGTCATGGTCACCGGTGCCGGCGGCAGCATTGGCAGCGAGTTATGCAGACAAATCTACAAAATCCGGCCACAGGTATTGCTGCTGGTCGATATGAGTGAATTTGCCCTGTATCAGATCCATCAAGAATTAGAAAATCTGCATCAAAATGAATTCATAAAAACGGGATTGCAAAGCACTAAGGACGGCGTTCAAATCATTCCATTGTTAGCCTCGGTCTGTGACGAGACCCGCATTAACGCCATTATTTCTACATGGCAACCTGACACGGTGTACCACGCTGCCGCTTACAAACATGTTCCTTTGGTTGAGCACAACCCAGGCGAAGGCGTGTTCAATAACCTATGGGGAACCATTGTGTGTGCCTTGGCTGCCGGTCGACACAGCGTTAAAAATTTTGTCCTGATCAGCACTGATAAGGCGGTGAGACCAACTAACGTCATGGGCGCATCCAAAAGACTGGCGGAAATGTTTTTGCAGGCGCTGGCTGAAAAGAGTTTGAAAGAACGACCAACAGATCAAACCACGTGTTTTTCCATGGTGCGTTTCGGAAATGTATTGGGTTCCAGTGGTTCGGTGGTTCCTTTGTTTAGGGAGCAAATCAAAAATGGCGGACCTGTCACGTTGACGCACCAAGACATCACGCGTTATTTCATGACCATTCCTGAAGCAGCGCAGTTGGTCATGCAAGCCGGAGCCATGGGCGAGGGCGGAGATGTGTTTGTTCTGGATATGGGTGAGCCGGTCCGGATAATTGACTTGGCGCGCAAGATGATTGAGTTATCTGGTTTGAGTCTTCGGGACGAAGCTAAGCCTGATGGCGACATTGAAATAGCCATCACGGGTTTGAGGCCGGGTGAAAAATTATTTGAAGAATTGTTGATTGGCGACAATCCTATGCCGACAAAACATCAGCGCATCATGAAAGCTCAAGAAGAGTTTCTGGCATTAGATGATTTAATGGAATTTTTGGACCAACTCAAAACTACGATTGATCAAAATAATGTCTCTGAACTTAAGCGAATCATTAAAAAATTGGTTCCGGGTTATGAGCCTCAATCTGAGTTAGTGGATTGGATTCATTTGGAGCAGCAAAAGCAATCTGCCGCTAAGCTTTGAATGATTCATTTGATTGTCACGAAACTGTGTAAAAATTGACACATGACAATCAGTATTCACAAAGCTGTTTTCCCCATCGCCGGTCTCGGCTCGCGCTTCCTCCCAGCCACCAAGGCATCTGCCAAGGAAATGCTGCCGGTCGTTGACAAGCCACTGATTCAATACGCTGTCGAAGAAGCCTACGAAGCCGGTATCCGCCACATGATTTTTGTCACCGGTCGTACCAAGCGCAGTGTGGAAGACCATTTCGATACTGCCTACGAATTGGAAAACGAACTCGAGCAAGCAGGTAAAACCGAGCTCCTGAAAATCGCTCGCAGCATTTCTCCTGACGACATGGTGTGCAGCTAGGTGCGTCAACCACGTGCGTTGGGTTTGGGTCACGCGGTCTTGTGTGCAGAGCCGCTGG
>CAISPG010000124.1 GCA_903887325.1 uncultured Burkholderiales bacterium
CGATACAACCCCGACTCTCTCGCAGCGCGGGCAGCGCGGCTTGTGAACACAAAAACACCCCGTCCAGATTTGTGCGCATCACGGCTCGCCAGCGCTCGAACGTGGTGTCTTGTATGGCCGCGAAATCAGCGACACCGGCGTTGTTCACCAGCGCATCTACCCGAGCTGACCATTGCAATACGCTGTGCACCATGGCGTTCACCTGGTCTTCTTGTGACACATCGCAGTTCACTGGCAACACATTTTCTAAACCTTGTGAGGCGTTTTTAAGTTCTGGTGCATCCCGGTCCACCATGGCGACCCGGTAGCCCTTGCTCAAAAACAGTTTGGTGGTCGCCAGACCGATGCCGCGCGCTGCGCCGGTGACGATGGCGGTGAATGGGGGGTGGTTTGTATCTGTTGTCATTTTGAGTAAATTGCCGAGTGACTTGAAAGTTCAGTAAGAACCGAATCACGTATTCTCATGCTTTGTCAAATATTGTCTGTGTCTTCACCCCACGTAAACTCAATCCCATGAAAAAACTCGACCTCACCCCTGTCCGCTTGGGTCAAAGCGATTTGCACGTCACACCCATCAGCTTGGGCACCATGACTTTCGGTCAGCAGGTGGACGAAGCCACCTCGCATACCATCATGGACCACAGCATTGAGCGCGGGGTCAATTTCTTTGACACCGCCGAGATATACGCGGTGCCGCCCACTGCCGAGTCTTTTGGCAAAACCGAAACCTACATCGGCAACTGGTTGTCTAAGCGCCCGGGTATGCGCCAGAAAATCGTGCTTGCCTCCAAGGTGGCCGGTCCCTCGCGCGGCATGCCGTGGGTGCGCACCAGCGAGGGCATGACGTCGGCCGATATCCTGGCGTCGTGTGACGCCAGCCTCAAGCGTTTGCAAACCGATGTGATTGATCTTTACCAGATTCACTGGCCTGAGCGCCATGTGCCTATGTTCGGCGGCATGTACTACGACCCTAAGAATGAAAAATCCGCAACTTCTATCCACGAGCAGTTACAGACGCTGGCCGGGTTGGTCAAGCAGGGCAAAGTGCGTTACATCGGTTTGTCCAACGAAACGCCTTTCGGCGTGCACGAGTTTGTGCGTCTGGCCGAGCAACACAATTTGCCGCGCATTGTCAGCGTACAAAACGCCTATTGCCTGGTCAACCGAGTGCCTGAAAACGGGCTGGACGAAACCATGCACCGCCTGAATGTGTCGCTCTTGGCGTATTCACCGCTGGCCTTCGGTTTGTTGACTGGTAAATACGACGAAGCCGGTTTTCTGAGTGATCAGTCACCCAAAGAAGGCCGGATCACCAAGTATGAGAGCGTGCGCAAACAACGCTGGGCGCGTCCGGATGCACTGGCTGCGGCGAAACGCTACAACCAACTCGCGCGCGACAACGGCATGACACCCACCGATATGGCGCTGGCGTTTTGCTACACCCAGTGGCGGGTGGCCAGCACCATCATCGGTGTGACCTCGGTGCAGCAACTCGATGAAGACTTGGACGCCTGGGGCAAAGCACTCAGCCCCGAGATGCTCAAAGCCATTGACGATATTCGCTGGGACATGCGCGACCCGGCGGTCTGAGTTCATATGGATTTGTCACTTGTCAATCCGCTGCTGGCTGTGCTGGCGGCTTACCTGATCGGTTCGCTGTCGTTTGCGGTGCTGGTCAGCCGTGGCATGGGCCTGGCTGACCCGCGTTCTTATGGCAGCCAAAACCCCGGGGCAACCAATGTGCTGCGCTCGGGCAACAAAGCTGCGGCGGCACTTACCTTGTTGCTGGACGGTGTGAAAGGCTGGTTGCCTGTGTGGGCGGTCGTGCGTTACGGCGCGGCCTTTGGTTTGGCCGACGGGACGTTGGCCATGGTGGCTCTGGCCGCGTTTGCCGGTCATGTCTGGCCGGTGTTTTTCCGCTTCAAAGGCGGCAAGGGGGTGGCCACCGCTGCCGGAGTGTTGTTTGGCATCGAACCGGTGTTGGGTTTGGCGACCTTTGCCACCTGGTTGATCGTGGCGTATTTCTCGCGTTATTCGTCACTGGCGGCTCTGGCCAGCGCGGTGTTTGCGCCAGCCTATTATTTTTTAGGCAATCAAGTGGCCTGGTATGTGGACAACCGGGTGTTGCTGGCGACCGTCATCATGAGTGGTGTCTTGGTTTGGCGGCACCAGGCCAATATTGCCAAGCTGATGCGCGGTGAGGAAAGCCGTATAGGAAAGAGCTGATTTATTCTTTTTCTACTAATGCAATGTAATGACGGCTAATTGGGTAATTGGGGTCAGGTTCCAATTAATTCTCCGATACGTCAGTCAACAATTAATTGGAACCTGACCCCAATTTCCCAATTTCCAAAGAATCAATCTCGGAAATTGTCGAAGCTCAGCGGCAGATCAGGCATTTCTTTGCGGATCAACGCCATGGCCGCTTGCAGGTCGTCGCGCTTGGCCCCGGTAATGCGCACCGCTTCGCCTTGAATCGCGGCCTGCACTTTCATTTTGCTGTCCTTGATCACGCGCTGGATTTTTTTCGCGTCTTCGCTGGCAATGCCATTGCGCACCTTGACCACTTGCTTGACCTTGTCGCCGCCCATCTTCTGCACATCGCCTTTGTCCAGAAAACGGATATCCACATTGCGTTTGGTCAGTTTGTTGCGCAGGATGTCGTCAATTTGCGCCAGTTGAAAATCGCTGTCGCCGATCAGCGTGATTTCCTTGTCCTTGAATTCGATGGTGGCCGAAGTCCCTTTGAAATCAAAACGGGTGGCGATTTCTTTGGCGGTGTTCTCTACGCCGTTTTTCACTTCCACCACGTCGGCTTCACACACAGTATCAAAAGAGGGCATGGTCGGTACTTCAGGAGTTCAGGTGCGACAATTCTCACATGATTATCGAGACACAGGTTCCGCTCCAAGCCCACAACACCTTCGGCATCGCCGCCAAAGCCGAACGCCTGCTGCGTTTGCGCAGCATGGAGGATGTCGCCTCACTGTTGGCTGACCCGATACGGCTTGAGCCGCATTTTGTGCTGGGCGGCGGCAGCAATATCGTCATCACCGGGGACATCAAACCTTTGGTGATCAAAGTCGAACTGCAAGGCAAACAGCTTGTCTCCGAAGACGACAAAGCCTGGATTGTCCAAGCCGCCGCCGGGGAAGACTGGCACGAATTCGTTGAATGGACCTTGGAGCAAGGCTGGCCGGGGCTGGAAAACCTGGCCATGATCCCGGGTCTGGTCGGCGCATCACCGGTGCAAAACATTGGTGCTTATGGTGTGGAATTGCAAGACCGCTTCGAATCGCTGGACGCTGTCGATTTACACACCGGCCATCATTTCACGCTCGATGCTGCGCAATGCGCCTTCGGTTACCGCGATTCGGTGTTCAAGCACCAAGCCAATGACAAACGAGATCTGGGTTTGCTGGGCCGCGCGCTGATCACGCAAGTGCGTTTTCGTTTGCCTAAGAAATGGACGGTAGATATCGGTTATGCCGATCTGGAAAAAAAGCAAGCGCAAACCGGCATCAACAACCCGACGCCCAAGCAAGTGTTTGACTGGGTCTGCGAAATACGCCGTTCCAAATTGCCGAATCCGCAAGTGGTGGGCAATGCGGGCAGCTTCTTCAAAAACCCGACGGTGTCGCCCGAGCAATGCGCCGACATCATCGCGCGCGAGCCGCGTCTGGTGCATTACCACCTGAGCGACGGGCGCATCAAACTGGCCGCCGCATGGTTGATTGACGCTTGCGGCTGGCGCGGCAAGTCCGTGGGCAACGCAGCGGTGTACGACAAGCAAGCATTGGTCATCATCAACAAAGGCGGGCGCGACAGTCCGTGCACTGGCGGCGAGGTGGTGACCTTGGCCAAAGCCATACAAACCAGTGTGTACGAGCGCTTCGGCATACAACTTGAACCGGAACCGGTGGTGGTCTGATGCTTGGTTTTATTTTGAGATTCGTATTGGCTGCTTGCTGCGCTTTCATCGGCATGGCGAACGCACAAACCTACCCGAACAAACCCATTCGATTGGTCGTGCCGTTCGCGCCCGGCGGCAGCACCGATTTGATCGCACGCATCGTCGCAGAACCGCTGGGCAAATTGCTCGGGCAAACCGTCTTGGTGGACAACAAAGCCGGCGGCGGCGGCACGGTAGGCGCATTGGAAGTTGCGCGTTCAGCGCCCGACGGTTACACACTGGGTTTGACCACAGCGTCGAGCGCGGCAACCAACCCGGCCATCAACCCGTCCATTGCTTACAAGCCGCTCACCGATTTCACGCCCATCATCAATATGGTGGCCACACCGAATGTGTTGGCCATCAACCCGTCGTTTCCCGCCAAAGACATGGCCGGTTTTTTGAAAGAGCTGCGTGCCAAACCCGGTAAATACGATTACTCCTCCTCGGGTGCAGGCGGTGTCGGGCATTTGCAAATGGAGTTGTTCAAAAGCCTGACCAAAACTTTTGTTGTGCATATTCCGTATGCAGGTGCGGGCCCGGCGTTGCGCGACACCGTTGGCGGTCAAGTGCCCATTATTTTTGACAACCTGCCTTCGGCTTTGCCGCATATCAAAGACAAACGTTTGATCGCGCTGGCAGTAGCCTCTCCCGAGCGTGTGCCCGAATTACCCGATGTGCCCACGTTCAAAGAGCTGGGTTTAGAGCCGGTGAACCGCCCGGCGCTCTACGGCATCTGGGCACCCAAAGGCTTGCCCGCGCCGCTGGTGGCGCAATTGAACGCAGCCGTGCGAAAGGTCTTGCAAGACCCGGCAGTGGTCAAGCGCATCGAAGCCACCGGTTCGCGCGTGGTGGCCAACAGCCCGGGCGAATTTGCGGCGCAATTGAAAGCCGAATACGAGGTGTACAAAAAGGTGGTCGATGCGCAAAAACTCAAGCTCGACTGACACGCCGGATCCGCTGATCGATGCCTTCATCGACAGCGTCTGGCTGGAAGACGGTTTGTCTGCGCTGACGCTGGCGGCTTACCGGCGCGACTTGAATGCCTTAGCACTGTGGTTGCATACGCAACACAGTTCATTAGCGACTGCGGTGGAAGCCGATTTGCAAGCCTATTTCGCGCACCGCCACGCAGACACCAAAGCCACATCCGCCAACCGGCGCATGACCGTGTTCAGACGTTTTTACCGCTGGGCTTTGCGCGACAACCGTTTGCTGGCCGACCCGACGTTGAAGTTGTTGTCGGCGCGTCAACCGATGCGTTTACCCAAAAGCCTGACTGAAGCGCAAGTCGAGGCTTTGTTGAACGCGCCTGACACCGACACCGCTTTGGGTTTGCGCGACCGCGCCATGCTGGAGTTGTTGTACGCCAGCGGATTGCGCGTCAGCGAACTGGTGAATCTGCCCTTGTTGTCGCTGAACATGCGCGAAGGCGTGTTGCGCATCACGGGCAAAGGCGACAAAGAGCGGTTGGTGCCGTTCGGCGAAGAAGCCGGAGATTGGATGCAGCGTTACCTGGACACGGCGCGCAGCGAGTTGCTGAAACACAAAAACAACCCGGCGGTGTTTGTGACGCAACGCGGTGTGGCCATGAGTCGCGTCATGTTTTGGATGCTTATCAAAAAATACGCGCTGTTAGCTGGTATCCATGTGCCGCTGTCGCCGCACACTTTGCGCCACGCGTTCGCCACACATCTGCTGAACCACGGCGCGGATTTGCGATCGGTGCAAATGCTGCTCGGTCATGCGGACATATCCACCACCACGATTTACACGCATGTGGCGCGTGTGCGCTTGAAGCAGTTGCATGCGCAGCACCATCCTCGAGGATAAATACTAAAAATCAATATAAATTAAAAATATTAACCTTAAATTACTCTAAAATATCAAAAATGATGAGGAGTAATCGATGGCAAAGTTACCTTTATTTAAGTTCAAGGCATTCACAACTGAATCGTTTCAAACCACTTCTGTCGCATGGACAGCAGAAGCGCTTGCAGGAAAGGCATTCCCTTCTGACGTTGAGCAACTTATATCGTGGGCTGCGGATCATCTGGAGCCTATTGTGGGCAAATCTGTTGTTTATGGCATCTTTCCCGACAACAGTAAAGTGGCGGATGCGATTTGCGTGCTTGTTATTACCCGGCATAGTCCACGAAGTAAGTGGGTAAAAATGCTTAAGGTCAATTTGCGTCCTAAGATTGATGAAGCTTTGAATTCGGTTGACGATTCCTCTAATTTTGCTATGCGTGAAGCCTTGGCAATATTCATGAACGCAACAATTGGAGTTCTTCAATTTGGCGAATCAGAAAATGCCAGTACCATCAAGGTGTACGGCAGAACTCGTCAACAACTGGATTTTTTAAGGTTTTTAGGTATCGAGCTTGAAAAGGTGAAAACAAATCCGATGAGATCTACCATGGAAGGCCGGTTTTTAGTCGTGAAATCAATTTGATAGGGAGCATCATGGAAAGCCAAATCATTTTTTTCAATTCGTCGAAACATTTTAAGTGTCCTCCCGAGGCCGAATTGCGAGTGGCTATTCAAAACGCATTCGATCAAGCTGGTCCTGAGTTGTTTAAGGCGTTTATCAACGATTACAAGCAATCAGTGGACTCCCTCAAGCAAGCGGCTTGAGGTTAACAAGACTCAAAAAAGCGGGCTACCAGCCCGCTTTTTTTATAGGCGCTGCGCCAACAACCAGTCAATTTCTTCCTGCGTGAACCCGGCTTGCAAACGTGCTTCGTTATTGAACGGCGGTTTCAAACGCGGGGCGGCGTGACGTTGCACCAAAGTGGGATAGTGCAGCAGCGGGTCCAAACCTTCCTCAGCGCACAACCAGCGAAACCAGTGGTTGCCGATCGCCACATGGCCGATTTCGTCGCGCAAAATAATTTCCAAGATGGGTTGCAAAGCAAGCGCGTGCGGTGAATCGCTTAACTGCAATTTCGCTTGTATCAAGGGCGTGGCGTCCAGTCCGCGCGCTTCCAAAGTGCGCGGCACCAGCGCCATGCGGGCAATCACATCGTCTGCGGTTTTCTCGCACATTTGCCACAAACCGTCGTGTGCGGCAAAGTCGCCGTAGCCGTAGCCCATGTCGCGCAGCAAGCCGCACAGCAATTCAAAGTGAGTGGATTCTTCATAAGCCACTTTCAACCAATCGCGGTAATAGGCTTCGGGCAAACCGGCAAAGCGCCAAATCGCGTCCAGTGCCAAATGGATGGCGTTGAACTCAATATGGCAGACCGAATGCACCAAGCCCGCCAAACCTTGTGGCGTGTGCACTGAGCGTGAAGGCACTTGCTGTGGCGGCTTGAGCTCAGGTCTGGCGGGGCGGCCCGGCAGCGGCACACCGGGTGCTTGCATCACAGCGGTCGTTTCCAGCGTCAAGCGGTCGCGCTCACCCCACAGCGCTTGCACCGCCTGCACTTGGGTGTGCGGCTGGGCATCGCACAAGACCTTGAGGGCAGCGCTTCGTAATTCCATCCCTACAATTGTAGAAACACACAGGGACGCAGCACATGGCCATTTACCAACTCGACGATCACACCCCCGACATACACCCCAGCGCCTGGATTGAAGACAGCGCACAGGTCATGGGCGCGGTCAGTTTGCATGCCAACACCAGCGTCTGGTTCAACGCCGTGATTCGCGGCGACACAGAAACCATCACCATAGGCGAGGGCAGCAATATCCAAGACTTGGCGGTGATTCACGCAGACAACGGTTTGCCTGTGGTGGTCGGCAAACATGTCACCGTAGGTCATCAAGTCATGTTGCACGGCTGCACCATTGGAGACGAAAGCCTGATCGGCATCGCTGCCGTGGTGCTCAACGGCGCTCGCATTGGGAAAAACTGTGTGGTGGGCGCCGGTTCGGTGGTCACCGAAGGCAAAGAATTTCCTGACGGCAGCCTGATCATGGGCACACCGGCCAAGGTGGTGCGCCAGCTCACCCCCGAGCAAATCGAAGGCCTGCGCAACAGCGCCAAACATTACATGAACAACGCCAAGCGTTTTAAAAACGGATTGAAAAAAATCGGATGAGCGAACTGCATAAATTCATTTTTGAAGGCCTGCCGGTGCGCGGCCTGCTGGTGCGACTGACCGACAGTTGGCAAGACATTTTGAAGCGCCGCGCGGATAACCTCGAGACCGGACCATATCCCGAAGCCGTGCGGCATTTGCTGGGCGAGATGACAGCGGCGGCGGTGTTGATGCAAGCCAATATCAAATTCGATGGTGCGTTGATATTGCAACTGCATGGCGAAGGTCCGCTCAAGCTTGCGGTGGTTGAGGTGCAGTCCGATTTGCGTTTGCGCTCGACCGCCAAAACCATAGGCGAGGTGACAGACGGCATGCCGTTCGAGGACATGGCGAACCAAAACAACCTCGGGCGCTGCGCCATCACCTTGGACCCGGTGGGCAGACGCGCCGGCCAGCAGCCGTACCAGGGCGTGGTCTCGCTGTACGACGACCACAAACAGCCCTTAAAACGATTCAGCGACGTGCTGGCGCATTACATGCTGCAAAGCGAGCAACTCGACACCACGCTGGTGCTGGCCGCCAACGACAAGGTAGCTGCCGGTTTGTTGATTCAGCGCTTGCCCATGGGTGGCATCGCCAACCTGGGCGGCGTCAAAACCATGGCCGACGAAGACGCCATCGGGCACAACGAAGACTACAACCGCATCGCGATTCTGGCCAACAGCCTTACCGCAGACGAGTTGTTGCAACTCACGCCGGAAAAGGTGTTGCACCGCTTGTTCTGGCAGGAGGAATTGCGTCACTTTGCGCCTGAGCCCGGCATGGACTCACCGCGTTTTGTGTGCTCGTGTAATCGCGAGCGGGTCAGCAACATGATCCGCAGTCTAGGCCGGGAAGAGGCTGACAGCATATTGTCAGAGCGCGAGTTGATAGAGGTGGGTTGCGATTTTTGCGGCCAGCAATACCGCTACGACGCCGTGGACGCTGCACAATTGTTTGTGCCAGGGCAGCCGGTGCCGCCCGCCACTTCAGCCCTGCAATAAACGGCCAAACAGCTTTTGCTCGCAAGCCGGATCGGCGCAGCATTCGCACAAGCCCATCCAACTTGCTTCTGCGACCGGACGTTTCATGGCTTCTATCTGGCCATTGACCAATGCGTAAACCGCTTGCTGCAATACCGACTCGCTGTCGGCGTGCAGGCTTTGGTAAGCGCGTTGCAATTCATGCAACTGGTCGCGCCAACCGTCGTGCGCGGAGGTGCTTGCCATGTCCGCTGGGTTTCGCCACAGCAAATGTCTGGCGTTGGCAGGCGTATGCGCCAGGTCTTGCGGGGTTGCGGGGCAGAAAAAATCCATGTCCAGGGATTGGCTGAGCAAGCTGGTTTGCAGCTTAGAAGCCAGCGATTGGCGGGCGTTGACGTTGCCGCCGGCCAGTACCACTGTTCGCTGTGAGGCGGAATTCACTTGGCGGGTTTGGCCAGTTGTACAAAAATTTCGTTGGGCTTGACCATGCCGATTTCAGCCCGGGCTCGCTCTTCGACCATTTCCAGACCGTCGCGCAAATCGCGCAATTCGGCGCGCAGGCGTTCAATATCGCTTTGCGATCTGGCGTTGGTTTGCAATTGGTCTTGGTATTGCTGGCGCAGTCGCCACACGTCGGGGACGCTGCCACGGCCGAACCACAACTGCAGTTGTAAAACCAGCAGCAGGCTAAGCAAAATCAGCGGGACGGGACGACGCATAGGTACAGCTTTTTGTTGTTCAGCCGCGCAGGTTGTAGAAAGCCGCGCGACCCGGGTAGGTGGCTATGGTACCCAGATCTTCCTCAATACGCAAAAGTTGATTGTATTTAGCAAGACGATCCGAGCGGCTGAGCGAACCGGTTTTGATCTGACCAGCGTTGGTGCCCACGGCAATATCCGCAATGATGGTGTCTTCGGTCTCGCCGGAACGGTGGCTGATCACCGAGGTGTAACCTGCGCGTTTGGCCATCTCAATGGCTGCAAACGTCTCGCTCAAGGTGCCGATCTGGTTGATTTTGATCAGGATGGAGTTGGCCACGCCCTTGTCTATGCCTTCTTGCAAGATTTTGGTGTTGGTGACGAACAAGTCGTCGCCGACCAGTTGCACTTTTTTGCCCATGCGGTCTGTCAGGTGCTTCCATCCGTCCCAATCGCCTTCGGCCATGCCATCTTCAATGCTGATGATGGGGTATTTGTCGGCCCATGTCGACAGCATGTCGGTCCATTGAGCCGCATCGAGTTCCAAGCCTTCGCCTTTGAGATGGTATTTGCCATCCTTGTAAAACTCGCTGGCCGCGCAATCCAAACCGAGCATGATTTGCTCACCAGCGGTAAAGCCTGCTTTGTCAATCGCATCCAAAATCATTTGAATCGCGGCTTCATGGCTGGGCACATTCGGCGCAAAACCGCCTTCGTCGCCAACCGCAATGCTCATGCCTTTATCGCTCATGATTTTTTTCAGCGCATGAAACACCTCTGCGCCATAACGCACGGCTTCGCGGAAAGTGGGGGCACCGACCGGGATGATCATCAACTCTTGCAAATCCAGGTTGTTGTTGGCGTGTGCGCCGCCGTTGATCACATTCATCATGGGCACTGGCATTTGCATGCGGCCCATGCCGCCGAAATAACGGTACAGCGGCAAGCCACTTTCTTCGGCAGCAGCGCGGGCCACGGCCATGGAGACGGCCAATATGGCGTTGGCACCGATGCGGGCTTTGTTGTCGGTGCGGTCCAGGTCAATCATCGTGTAGTCCAAAAACGCTTGGTCTGACGCGTCCAAACCAATCACCGCTTGGGTGATGTCGTGATTGATGTTTTCCACAGCGGTCAGCACGCCTTTGCCGCCGTAGCGGTTCGGGTCGCCGTCACGCAACTCAATGGCTTCGCGGCTGCCGGTGGATGCGCCTGAGGGCACGGCCGCGCGACCCATAACGCCGCTTTCCAGCAACACGTCGCATTCCACGGTGGGGTTGCCCCGGCTGTCCAGAATTTCACGTCCGACGATATCAACGATGGCACTCATTTTTTGACTTTCTTCAAGAAAAACACGCAGGCACGAAAGCCTGCAAGACAGATTCGATCAAGCTGAAAAATCGTTTTCCAGCAACGGGTGTTTTTTGGTCACAACATCTAATTCGACCAAGGTTTCTAACAAGGCTTTCATCTTGCCCAGCGGCACAGCGTTCGGGCCGTCTGACCAGGCTTCATCCGGCTTCGGGTGGGTTTCCATGAACAAACCCGCCACCCCGGCAGCCACGCCTGAGCGTGCCAACACCGGCACCATGTCGCGCGCACCGCCACTGCTGGTGCCTTGGCCGCCCGGTTTTTGCACCGAGTGTGTCACATCGAACACCACCGGCGCGCCGGTTTTGCGCATCTCGGCCAGGCTGCTCATGTCGGCCACCAGGTTGTTATAGCCAAAGCTGACACCGCGCTCACACGCCAGGAAGTTGTTTTCAGTCAGGCCTTTTTCACGCGCGGCGGCACGGGCTTTCTCGATAACGTTGACCATGTCCCAAGGCGCTAAGAACTGGCCTTTTTTGATGTTCACCGGCTTGCCCGACTGCGCCACGGCCCGGATGAAATCGGTTTGCCGACACAAAAACGCCGGGGTTTGCAACACATCGACCACGCTGGCCACTGTGGCTATTTGAGATTCTTCGTGTACATCGGTCAACACCGGCAATTGAAGCTGGCGGCGCACTTCGTCCAAAATTTTCAAGCCGGCGTCCATGCCCACACCGCGCTGCGTGCTGCCGGAAGAACGGTTGGCTTTGTCAAACGAGCCTTTGTAAATGAGTGGAATACTCAGGCCGCTGCAAATTTCTTGCAGTGTCCCGGCCACATCCAAAGACATTTGCAAACCCTCTATAGAGCAAGTGCCGGCAATCAAAAAAAACCTATGCTCCAACCCGGCGTCAAAGCCGCAAAGCTTCATGCCACCACCTTGAGTTTTTGACGCTCGGTTTGGTAGGACAGGGCGGCGTGCACAAACGCATTGAACAGCGGGTGGCCGTCCCAGGGGGTAGATTTGAATTCGGGGTGGAATTGCACGCCCATGTACCAGGGGTGCACGCTGCGCGGCAATTCGACAATTTCAGTCAGGTGTTCTTGTTGCGTCAAGGCAGAGATGACCAAACCGGCTTCGCGCAACCTGTCCAAATAATGCACATTGGCTTCATAGCGGTGGCGATGCCGCTCTGTCACCACGTCGCCGTAAATATCGTGCGCCAAGGTGCCTTTGGACACATTCGAGGTTTGTGCGCCTAAGCGCATGGTGCCGCCCAGGTCTGACTTGGCGTCGCGCTGTTTGATGCTGCCGTCCGCGTCTTTCCATTCGGTGATCAGCGCGATGACAGGGTGCGGGCCGTCGGGATCGAACTCGGTGCTGTTCGCGTCTTTCAAACCGGCCACATGGCGCGCGTATTCGATGGTGGCGATTTGCATGCCTAAGCAAATACCCAGATAAGGCACTTTGTGTTCGCGTGCATAGCGGGCTGCGCAAATCTTGCCTTCTGTGCCGCGTTTGCCAAAACCGCCGGGCACCAAAATCGCATCGAAACGCGCGAGCTGCGCGGTGTTGTCAGCGGTCAAGGTTTCGGAGTCGATGTACTCGATATGCACCCGCGCGTGGTTGCGTATACCGGCGTGGCGCAGGGCTTCGTTCAGTGACTTGTAGCTGTCGGACAGGTCGACGTATTTGCCGACCATGGCGATGCGCAATTCAAATTCAGGATGTTCGACAGCGTGCACCAGTTCGTCCCAGCGCTTCAAGCTGGCAGGCGGCGTGTTGAGTTTGAGCTTTTCGCAAATGAGTGCGTCCAGCCCTTGCTCGTGCAGCATGCGCGGTACTTTGTAAATCGTGTCCACGTCCCACATCGAGATCACGCCCCATTCGGGCACGTTAGAGAACAGCGAAATTTTCGAGCGTTCTTCCTGCGGAATAGGCCGGTCGGCGCGACACACCAAGGCGTCTGCCTGTATACCGATTTCGCGCAATTTTTGCGCTGTGTGCTGGGTAGGTTTGGTTTTGAGTTCGCCAGCTGCTGCTATCCAAGGCACATAGCTCAGGTGGACGAACGCGGCGTTATGCGGACCCATGCGCAGGCTCATTTGGCGCACGGCTTCCAAAAACGGCAGGGATTCAATGTCACCCACGGTGCCGCCGACTTCAACAATCGCCACATCCACTGCTTCGGGTGTGCCGACACCGGCACCGCGCTTGATGAAGTCTTGGATTTCGTTGGTGATGTGCGGAATGACTTGCACCGTGGTGCCCAGGTAGTCGCCCCGGCGTTCTTTTTCCAGCACGCTTTTGTAGATTTGGCCGGTGGTGAAGTTGTTGGTGCGCCGCATGCGCGTGGTGATGAAGCGCTCGTAGTGGCCTAAGTCCAGATCGGTTTCCGCCCCGTCTTCGGTGACAAACACCTCGCCGTGCTCGAACGGTGACATGGTGCCGGGATCGACGTTGATGTACGGGTCGAGCTTGATGAGGGTGACTTTAAGGCCCCGCGATTCAAGAATCGCGGCTAAAGAGGCAGCGGCGATTCCCTTGCCCAGGGAAGACACCACACCGCCGGTGACAAACACAAATTTGGTCATGTCCAAAGCGGGAACGCACGGTTCCCTGTAGGTGGAAAAAGAGATTATAGGGGGGTGGTGTTGACAATCAGCATTTACCCGCCAGGTGCATGGATGCGCGCAGTGCATCGTTGATACGTGTTTGCCATCCGTCACCTGTGGCCCGTAAGGCCGCCAGCAAATCTGCATCCAGTCGAAGTTTGACGGCCTCTTTGGTGACAGCTTGTACGCTGCCAACTGGCCGTCCACGCCGGCGCACTGCAATGTGTTCAGGGGAATGTATTTCGCCAAATACACCCGCTTTGGCTTCGGCCAGTGATTCACGGATATCAGGTAGCGCATGTCCGGCATCTGCCTCTAATGCCGCACTTACTTTTTCAATATCGATATTTTTCAATTTCACTTTATTTGCTCCTGTCAATGTCAATTGATTTCAAATTTTGGATGTCTGCTTTGGCATAGATGGCGACCAGCAACACTGCTTCTTTCGCCTGAAATTGTGTACATTAAAGTGTACCCCCAATTAAATACGACATCACAGTTTTTAAAAATCACGGGAACAACGAATCCCCATGAAATTTAAATACCCAATACAACATTTTTCAAGAGGACAGCGAGCTTGACTTGAATTTCAAGTCACTCAATTTTTGATTTTTACGAGAGACGCCTGCCAAATGCCTGTTACAGGTTTTCGCCGTATGTACTTCGCCAAATACTAAAAGCGGCGATCAATTGTTTGCAAAGCGTCTTGCACCGCACGCAGAGTTTGTTGACTGACATCATTTTCACGCGCCAACTTTGGCCACAATGAAACCGCATGCCGTACTTCATCAATGATTTTTGCGCCCGCTTAATGGGTCTTTGGCTTTTTGTAGCACGGCGTTGAACGCCAAAGACCGGGGTGCGAGATCAAAGCCTTGGGCCAGCCATTGCGGGCTGTATTCAAAAAAAATCTGGCCTTTATCGCTCATAGCGTGCCCACTTGTGCTGCCCCGAACATGACTTTCAAGCGGTCTGTGTGTTTTTTCATTTGCGGCCTCGCTGTCTTTTGGTGTCCTTGAGTTCGCGAAGGGAGACGGGCGTTTTTTCAGCCAGTAATTCATCCAGATCAGACAGCCTGTCCAGCGCTGTCAACAGTGGCACCAGAATGGACAAGCTGATCTGACCGGTGGTCTCAAAGCGCTTGAGCGAAGCCTCGGACACGCCAGCTTTTTCAGCCAAGGTTTTGCGCGACATGTTTTCACTCAGTCTTGCAGATTTGGCGCGTGCGCCAAGGTCTAGGGATTGTCTGAAAAACTCAGTTTAAAAATGATCTCTGGCCAGTAGTGTCCGGTTAAAAAGCGAATAAATTCAATTGGTTACTGACATCTGCCTTATCGATTGTGTTGCCATCGAGCTGCAAGGCGCTTGAAAGCTCAGTTTTCTCGAA
>CAISPG010000125.1 GCA_903887325.1 uncultured Burkholderiales bacterium
CCGAGCATGCCCTAAGTCCGGAAAACGATTCAAATCGTGGACAAGGGGAAAGTCAGATTTATTCAAATAAATCATGAGGTTACGCTGAGTCTGACGGCAAACGTTGGGACACTAGTGTTGACATACCATTAATTTGGAACCAAAATGGAACCGTTTTGAAAGGGATCCCATGTCCAGCACTATTACCTTAAAAGGCATTCCTGAGAATGTCTACACTGAACTGAAATCATCCGCAGAGGCTAACCGGCGCAGTATCAACAGCGAAGCCATTGCTTGCCTGGAAACGGTATTACTTCCCCACAAAACATCTGCCTTGGCCCATATTGGCAAAGCTCGGGCGATTCGGAACAGCTTGACAAGCCGGTTATTTAACCCGGATGAGATAGACCAATTCAAAAAGTCTGGTCGCTCATGATTGTTGTTGATGTCAATGTAGTGGCCTATCTATACCTACCCGGGCCGTTCTCAGCGGCTGCAGAAAACCTGTTGTTAAGCAACTCAGAATGGGCGACCCCCCGGCTGTGGCGAAGCGAATTTCGCAACATTCTGGCCACCTATATGCGCAAAAACCTGCTGAGCCAAGAACAAGCCAACACCATATTCACCAGCGCAAATGATCTGCTGTCAAACAATGAATACGAAGTTTCCACTTTGCAAGTGCTGCAACTGGCCCATGACAGCGGGTGCTCCGCCTACGACTGCGAGTATGTGGCCCTGGCCCATCACCTGAAACTGCCCATATTCACGGCAGACAAAGCATTGTTGAAGGCATTTCCAGAAGTGGCAGTTGTGCTTTCTTAATCCAATTAATCTGTTCAATAAAGCAAAGCCCCCCGCCACCTAAAATGCCTGCATGATGTCCTCCAATTCGCTAGACCGTAAATCCCAGGCTTGGTCCGCCCTGTTCTCTGAACCCATGAGCGAGTTGGTGCAGCGCTATACCGCCAGCGTCTTCTTCGACCAGCGTTTGTGGCGGGCCGACATACAAGGCAGTCTGGCGCACGCGCACATGCTGCAGGCGCAGGGCATCATCAGCGCGCAAGACCTGGCCGACATTCAGCGCGGCATGGCGCAAATCACGCAAGACATTGAAAACGGCCAATTCGAATGGAAGCTGGAACTCGAAGACGTTCACCTGAACATCGAAGCGCGGTTGACTCACTTGGTCGGCGACGCGGGCAAGCGTCTGCACACCGGGCGCAGCCGCAACGACCAGGTCGCTACCGATGTGCGCCTGTGGTTGCGTGACGAGATCAACGCCATCAGCGAATTGCTCAAGGCTTTGCAACTCTCGCTGGTCGAAGTGGCCGCGCAGCACACCGACACCATCATGCCTGGCTTCACGCATTTGCAAGTCGCGCAACCAGTCAGCTTCGGCCACCATTTGCTTGCTTATGTGGAAATGTTTGCGCGCGACCAGGAACGTTTGCTTGAAGTGCGCGCGCGCACCAACCGCCTGCCGCTGGGCTCGGCGGCGCTGGCCGGTACCACTTACCCGCTAGACCGCGAACTCGTCGCGCGCACGCTGGGCATGGTGGACGCGCACGGCGCGGCACAAGTTTGTCAAAACAGTTTGGATGCGGTCAGCGACCGCGACTTCGCCATCGAGTTCACGTCTGCGGCCACGCTGTGCATGTTGCACATCAGCCGCTTGAGCGAAGAGCTCATCATTTGGATGAGCCAGAACTTCGGCTTCATACAAATCGCCGACCGCTTCACCACCGGCTCGAGCATCATGCCGCAGAAAAAAAACCCGGACGTGCCCGAACTCGCGCGCGGCAAAACCGGGCGCGTGGTCGGCCACTTGATGGGGCTGATCACTTTGATGAAAGCCCAACCGCTGGCCTACAACAAAGACAACCAGGAAGACAAAGAGCCGCTGTTTGACACGGTGGACACGTTGAAAGACACGCTGCGCATCTTTGCTGAAATGATCGGCGGGCAAACCAACCCAAGCACTGACGCGAAAGAAGGCGGCTTGACGGTGAACAAAAACCGCATGCAAGAAGCCGCCAGCAAGGGCTACGCCACCGCCACCGACCTGGCCGACTATCTGGTGAAAAAAGGTTTGCCGTTCCGGGATGCGCACGAAACCGTGGCGCATGCGGTGAAAACCGCGCAAGGTTTGGGCGTGGATTTGTCGGCGCTCACACTCGCACAGTTGCAGGCGTTTCACCCGGCGATTGAGCAAGATGTGTTTGAGGTGCTGAGTCTGCAAGGATCGCTGAACGCACGCAACACCTTGGGCGGCACGGCACCGGCGCAAGTCAAAAAGCAAATCACAAGACATCAATCACGACTGGCAGGTTTATGAATGCTTCCCGACCCCATGTGGTCATCATCGGCGGCGGCTTCGGCGGTTTAGAAGCGGCCAAATCACTGGCCAAAGCGCCGGTTGACATCACGCTGATCGACAAAACCAACCACCATTTGTTTCAGCCGCTGCTCTATCAGGTAGCGACTGCCGGTCTGGCTGCGCCCGCGATTGCGGCACCGACCCGCAGCCTGTTCCGGCATCAGGCCAACTTGACCACCTTGATGGCCGAAGTCTCAGACATCGATGCCAAAGAAAAGAAAGTACATTTGTCTGACGGCACCACGCTGCTGTTTGATCACTTGATTTTGGCCGCCGGTGCCACGCACAGTTATTTCGGCCACGACGAATGGTCTGCCTTCGCGCCCGGCTTGAAAACCCTGGAAGACGCGTTTGAGATTCGCCGCAAAGTGCTGTTTGCTTTTGAATCGGCAGAGAAAGAAGCCGACCCGGAAAAACGCCAGAACTGGTTGACACTGTGCGTCATAGGCGCGGGACCGACCGGGGTGGAGATGGCGGGCGCGTTTGCAGAAATCGCCCGCCAGACGCTGGTCGGCGAATTCCGTCGCATCAACCCGCACGATGCCCGCATTTTGTTGATCGAAGGCGGGCCGCGTGTGTTGCAAGCCATGCCCGAATCGCTGAGTCAAAAAGCCTTGGAACAATTGCAAAAACTGGGCGTGGAAGTGCGTTTGAACGCCATCGTCACCGGCATCGACGCCAGCGGTTTGCAAGTGCGCGGCCCGGCACCTGCGGGTGTGATGGGCACTGTGGACTACCGCATCGCCAGCCAGTGTGTGGTCTGGGCGGCCGGCGTGGCCGCTTCTCCGCTGGGACAAAAGCTGGCCGCTAACACCGGCTGTCAGATCGACCGTGCCGGTCGCGTCGTCGTCAGCCCGGACTTGAGTCTGCCCGGTTATCCGCATGTCAATGTGATCGGTGACCTGGCCGCCGCCATGAGCCACAGCCCGGGCAAAGCACCGGCTGCCGTGCCCGGCGTGTCACCCGGTGCCAAACAAATGGGCAGATGGGTAGCGCGCAACATCTTGGAGCGCATGAAAGGAAAAGCGGCGCATGCGTTCCGCTATGCCGACTACGGCAATCTGGCCACCATTGGGCATAACGCTGCGGTGGTTGACCTGAGCACACCGTTTGGGCCGTTGCGGTTTTCCGGGCGCTGGGCTTGGTGGTTTTGGCTGCTGGCGCACATTTATTTTTTGATCGGCTTTCGCAACCGCTTGGTGGTGCTGATGGACTGGGGCTCTGCTTATTTGAGTTTCAGCCGCAATGCGCGCGTGGTCGCCGGGACCTTGGACAAACCAATCACGCACGTAGGCGAGAGCTGAGTCAAAGACGCAGGAATTTATTCGATACAGGTGATAGGCAACGAATCCAGCGCAATAAAACTTTGCGTCATGTTGCGACTTTTCAGGTATTTGTGTTGGACTTCGTAGGCCTCAATTTCCCTGGCTTGCCAGCGCTGGCATGCGCGCGCTTCATCTTCAAATTTATGGTTCACCTGTTGCAAATGGTGAACCAGTTCGTGCATCAGCACGGAACGCGCGTAAACATCATTCAGCACATCCAGATTTTCATTGATCATCACGCCCTTGACCGGGTGGTACAAAGCCTTGACCTTGCAATTGTTCCCCTTGCAAGCCACTTCCTGCAATTCCTTCAAGGGCACAAAATGAATCGCTGGGATCTGCTCGGGCACCGGGTAGCCGGACAGCAATTTAATGGTTAAAAACAGTTCCGCAACCAGGCGGGACAAATCATCAGGGTTCACACACAAGCCTACAAAAGAAAAAAGGACAAGGCACTTGCCAGCGCCTAGTCCTCAATATCCCACAGTTGCTGATTACGTGAATAACGCTTTACTGATCAGGGCTTTCTGAGCTTGATGCCGTAATGCGAATAAATGTCGGCCAGGGTGCCGTTGGACAGCAACTGGTCCAGCACTTTGTCGATCGCTTCGACCATGGCGGCGTCGGTGTTGCGGATGTTGACCGCCACGTTCCAGGTCAGGCCGCTTTCGTCATTGAACACATCGATCATTTGAATGCCAGACGTCGGATTTTGCATCACAAAGTAACTGAGTGAGGCAGTGGAAACAGCGCCGCCGTACAACTCGCCTTTGGCCAGATCTTCGATCATGTCGGATTGAAACGCGTAAGGCACCAGTTTGGCTCCGGCTTTGCCCAGGTATTCAGACGCGGTTGAATTGATCATCACGCCTATACGCTGGCCTTGCAACAACTCGGCTTCTTTGCTGACCACGGCAGAGCTGGCGGCCAGTCCGAGTATCACACCGGATTTGTTGTACGGCTGGGATTGGCGGTGTTTGCCCTTGCTGCGCTTTTCAGGGTCGCTGATGGCATCAAACTGCAAATCGCAATTGACCACATTCGCGCGACGGCGCGGCAGTATCCATTCCATACTCAAAGATAAGCCCAGACCTTTGGCAATTTCGCGCGCCAGTTCGACCTGAAATCCGGCTGGACCTGGCTTGCTGCTCGAATACGGCAAAGCGTCCGGGTTGACACAGACCAGCACCGAGCCCACGGCTTTGGCTTCATCCAGCGTACGCGCCTGCGCAAGGTTTAACACTGCGGCCAGCACAAAGCTGCAGCCGATTATTTTTTTCATCATGACGGATTCTCTGGGTCAACATCGGGTTTGAGCGAACGGATAAATTTAACAATGGCCCAGATCTTGTCATCTGAGAAGGCGACACCGAATGAGGCCATTCGTCCCGGCTTGCCATTCTTGATACGGTTGAACAATTCCTCGTCGGTCTTGGCGCTGTTCATCAATTGTGGCCCTTTGCCTTCTTGGCGGCCGTAGTTTTGATGACAGAAAGCACATATATTTCTGAAGTTGGCTTTGACATCAAAATCTTTGGCATAAGCGTGCTCTTCCTGCGCCATGGCTGTCAGGCTTGCGGCCGGCAACAAGGCCAGCAACACCAGCATCGGCAGCAAGGCCTTGAGCAAATAATTAATCACTGACATTTTTTCCTCTGAAACTGTATTCACTATTGCATTTAAATTTGAACATTGAAAAAAGGGTGGTGCCCTAAGACACCACCCTTTCAGATGTTACGACTGAATAACCGTCAGGTCAGTCAACCGAGAACACTTTAAGTACGCCTGAGTCTTTAGGCATGCTCTTCCAAGGCTCGCCCCAGAGGTCGCCGTAACCGTCGCCAACCAGTGAGCCCCAGCCGGTCATGACAGCCACATACTGCTTACCTTTGGCCATGTAGCTGATGGTGCCGCCGACACTGCCTTGACCGTTGTTGTGTGACCAGAGTTTCTTGCCGTTCGCTGCGTCGTACGCAGTGAACATGCCGTCAGCTTCAGGCACAAACAGCAGGTTGCCGGCTGTGCTCAACAGGCCACCGTGAGGAACGCCTTTGGGGTACTTGATTTCATACTTGACAGCGCCAGTGATGGGATCGCGTGCGCGGATGTGGCCCCAGGCCTTGGTATCTTTGGCAGTTGCGTCTTCACGGGCACCGGTACCTGGACCGTGCATGACAAAGTCAGCACCGATGTTCAACTGAACAACCGGCTCAGTGATGGGTTCGGTCTTGGTGATTTCCAAGTCCTGGCACCATTCAAAGCCGACTTTGTACAGCAAACCTGTTTTCGGGCTGTATGTACCAGCATTCCAGCTGTAACCGCCGGCAATGGCCGGGCACAGGTTGGCGTGCTTGCCGCCTTTGGGATCCCAGCGATCGACCAGGTCACCGTTAGGCTTGATGTCTTTCACAAAGTTGATAGCGTCCACACCTTTGTAAACATTCACAGGCTTGCCGGTCGCACGGTCAAACACGAACACGAAGCCAGATTTGGAGGGATGAACCACCAATTTCTTGCCGTCGCGTTCAATCATCATCAACTCGCCTTGAGCCGGGTCAAAGTCCCATGCATCGTGCGGCAGAACCTGGTGGAAGCTTTTCAGCTTGCCGGTATCAGGGTCCAGTTGCAACACAGAAGACGTATACAGATTGATACCGGGACGTGGACCTTTGGTCATGTACTCGTCACCAGCCCAGTCATACAAAGGCGCAGGATTGGCAGTGCCCCACCATACAGTGTTGCTTTCAGCGTCATAGCTGCCGGCCATCCAACCGCCGCCGCCGCCCACTTTGTAGGACTCGCCGCCCCAAGTGTTGCGTGCATCGGATTCAGTACCGTCGTTACCGCCGGCTGTTTTGAATTCCCAAATCTTGGCGCCGGTCTTGGCATTGACGCCGAAGATAGGACCACGGTCAGGCCATTCGCCGCCTTGAGCACCGATGATGATTTTGTCTTTGACCAACAGGGGAGAGCCGGTAAAGCCGACAGTCAGCTTCTCGGAATTCACCAGTTTGGTTTCAAATTTCAAAGTACCTGTTTTGGCATCAATGGCGACCAATTTGCCATCCAAAGTACCCATGTACAGATTGCCGTAACCGGCAGCCAGGCCGCGGTTGTAAGGCGAGTGGGTTTGACGAGCGACCAGGTCTTCATTCAGCTTGTGCTTGTAAGTCCAGAGCATTTCGCCGGTAGCGCCGTCCAGGGCATAGACCTGGTTGTAAGGGCTGCTGTAATACAGCACGCCGTCGATGGCCAAAGGCATGCCTTGCAAGCCGCGGTTTGCGCGGGAAGCCACATGTGACCAGGCTTCATGCATCTTGCTCACGTTGCCGGTGTTGATTTTGTCAAGACCGCTGTAGTGGTAGGACTTGTATGACCCGTGGTAGGTCATCCAGTTGCCTGGTTCTTTGTCTGCATTTTGAAGGCGGTTGCCGTCAACTTCGGCGGCAAAAACCGAACCCATGGCCAAGACGCCTGCAGCAATTGCTGACAGCGCCAAAGCTTTGCTCATTTTTTTCATACTCATCCCCAAAGGTTAATTTGTTTTCAATACTGAGGGCATTACATTGAAATGCAGGAACGCTAAAAAAGGCGAAACTGCAAACCGGGAAAAATTCCTTCAGTCAGAAAGATTATAGGCCGATCAAATCTGACTTATATAAGTGATTACCAGCGAATCAGCCTGTTATTTACGTCGCAAAAAGAATGTGAGTATTGAAATGAACACTATATTTCAGAGATAGTAAATAAAAAGATTATCAATAAAGGTATTGTACAGACGCCAGGCTTTTCATCTGCCGGTTTCGCAATCGGTACGCATGATGTTGTTGGCGCTCTCCACCGTCCAACTGTCGCCGTAACCACCGAAGACCAGGCGCATGACATTGGTCATGTTTTGTTTTTCGACCGAATCCTCGGGTTTGAGTTCTTCCAGCTTGGCCTTGGCCTGAGGAATGGTCATGCCGTCTTCGCGCCACTGCATGGCTTGAGAAGCAAAAATACCAATGTCTTCACAAGTCATACTGCCTAAGGGATAGGGCGAGGCAGATGCCTGCAAAGCCGACAGCATGAGTGCGCAAAATAACGCTAAATTGAATTTTTTCATTTCCCGCCCCTTTTTAAATATGTTCTTATTTTGCAATACCTGACGGCACACCGCCAATCAGGCGGATTTTCAGAGTGAATCCAAGGTTTGTGCGTATGATTTAAAGAAAACACCGTCTGCGGCCGCGATGACGACAAATAAGGAGACAAAACATGACTCAAACCCACGTTGATTTGATACTTGACCGTATTTACGCCAACGAACAGGCCTATGCCGATCAGATTTTCCTGACCCAGCCCGTCGGCGGTGGCCGGGTGACGGACTACACCTGGGCCCAAACCATGGACCAAGCGCGGCGCATGGCGGCTCATTTGAAGTCCATGGGCTTGCCCAGAGCGGCCCGCATCGCCATCCTGTCCAAAAACTGCGCCCATTTTTTCATGGCAGAACTCGCTATCTGGATGGCCGGTTACACCACGGTAGCGATTTTCCCGACCGAACAAGCTGATACGGTGAAATTCGTGCTGGAACATTCCGAAGCCAGCCTGCTGTTTGTCGGCAAACTGGATGAATGGCATAAACAGGCTTCGGGCGTACCCGACGCGCTGCCGCGCATCGCATTTCCTCTGGCTCCGGTCAACAGCTACGACAAATGGGACGACATCACAGCGCGCACCGAGCCCTTGGCCGGGGAATTAGCACGCGAACCGACCGACCTCGCCATGATCATTTACACCTCGGGTTCAACCGGACAACCCAAGGGCGCCATGCATTCGTTTGAACGCATCAGCGCAGCGGTCGAAGGCATTGTGCAAAACTTTGTGGTCAATCTGGGCGCTGATAAAAAGCATCGCATGATCTCCTACCTGCCGTTGGCGCACGTGTTTGAGCGAGCCTTTGTCGAATGCACGGCCTTTATGCACGGTCAATTACACATATTTTTCACCGAATCGCTGGACTCATTTGTGCAGGACTTGCAACGCGCCAGACCAACCGTATTTATTTCTGTGCCCCGCTTGTGGCTGAAATTCCAACTAGGCGTGTTTGCCAAAATGCCTGCGGGTAAATTGAATATCTTGCTCAGCATTCCTGTGCTAGGCGGCGTGGTGAAAAAGAAAGTGCTGGCCGGTCTGGGGCTGGATCAGGTGGAAATGGCCGGCAGCGGTTCTGCCCCTCTGCCGCCTGAATTGATCCGCTGGTACCGGCGACTCGGTTTGAACCTGGTCGAAGGCTATGCCATGACCGAAGACTTTGCCTATTCACATTGCCAGACCAAGGACAAAAATGAGCCGGGCACCGTCGGCCCGCCCTACCCGGGCGTGCAAGTGCGCATCAGCCCCGAAGGCGAGGTCTTGATCAAATCGCCTGGACAGTTGATCGGCTATTACAAACGCCCCGATCTGGACGCCCAAAGCTTTACCGCAGACGGCTTTTTCAAAACTGGCGACTTGGGCTCACAAATGCCTGACGGTCAATTGAAAATCACCGGTCGATTGAAAGAACAATTCAAGACCAGCAAGGGCAAATACGTGGCGCCTGCGCCGATTGAAAACCGCTTGAACGCACACCCCATGATCGAGTTGTCCATGGTGTCTGGCAGCGGCTTTGAAAAAGCCTATGCGCTGGTGGTACTGTCCGAGCAACTGCGCCCCCGTATGCATCTTGACAATGTGCGTGCTGAAGTTGAAGCCGAATTGACCGGCCTGCTTGATCAGGTCAACAAACACATCGCCGACTACGAGCAACTCAAAATGCTGGTGGTAGCTAAAGAAGCCTGGTCGATAGAAAACGGTTGTTTGACTCCCACCATGAAAATCAAGCGCAGTCGCATTGAATTCAGCGTTCAGCACGATGTTGAAAACTGGTACGGCAAACAAAAAAGCAGCGTGATCTGGGCTTGAAGTTTCAAGGACGCTGGATCAACCTGTAACGGCTTTAATCCGCCGTGGGCGGTGCCAGCAACATTGCGACGGCACCGGCCACCAGACCCCAGAAAGCCGATCCCACACCGCCATAAGTCAGGCCCGACGCGGTCACTGCAAACGTAATGAATGCAGCTTGCCGGGACTGCGGCTCTTGCATGGCCACGGCCAGTGCATTGGAAATCGTGCCGAACAAGGCCAAACCGGCGATCACTAACACCAGCGCATGAGGGAAGGCGGCAAACAAGCTGACCACCGAGGCACCGGCCAGACCGGCCAAGGCATAAAACAGGCCAGCACTCACTGCTGCGGTATAGCGTTTTTGCGGCTGTTTATGCGCTTGCGGCCCGGCGCAAATCGACGCAGTGATGGCCGCCAGATTAAGCGCAAATGCGCCAAAGGGCGCAAACACAAGATTGGTCACGCCGATCCAGCCTATCACCGGCGACAGCGGAGGCTTAAAACCATTGGCATGCAAAGCAGCCACGCCGGGTATGTTTTGCGAGGCCATGGTGATGACAAACAAAGGCAAGGCCAGGCTGAACAAAGAGGCCAAGGTCCAGGCGGGTGTGACCCAAACCGGCGCGGCCCACTGCCAATCCACGTCTCCTAAATGCACTTGCCCGGAAACCGCAGCACAGATGACACCGGCAGACAAGGCCAGCAGCACAGAGTAACGCGGCAACATGCGGTGCGCCAGCAAATACACCAAGGTCATCAACAAGGGCATCAGCCACTGGCTGCCCATGATGACAAACACTTCCAAACCTATGCGCAACAAGACCCCGGCCAGCATACCGGCGGCCAGCGGCAAAGGCACACGGTGCATGAAGCGTTGAAACATGCCGCTGAACCCGGCCAGCGCTGTCAGCAAAGAGGAGAACATGAAAGCGCCAACCACCTCTGACATGGAAAAAGCCGCTCCGTTGCTGATCAACATGGCTGCCCCCGCCGTTGACCAGGCAGTCACCACCGGCATGCGGTAACGCCAGGACAGCGCAACGCAGGTCACGCCCATGCCCAGCCCTAAAGCCCATATCCAGGAAGCTGCTTGGGCAGGAGTAGCACCGCAGGTGTACGCGGCCTGAAACACCAGCGCAATTGATGCGGTGAACCCGACCACCACGGTAACGACGCCTGCCACCAGGGTAGACAGTGAAAAATCCCGGATCAATTTCATTCGCTTCTTCGGTCTCAATAAGTCCTCATGTTAATCAGTAAGCCGCGGCCTGCCGGGAATGAGTTGCGACAGGCGCTAACATCCCGCGTTAGACAAGGAGACAACAATGACAGTGATCACCCATATTGACGATTTGAAACAGCTGGCGAAAAAACGCGTGCCGAAAATGTTTTTTGAATATGCAGATTCAGGCAGCTACACACAAAGCACTTACCAGGCCAACGAAGACGATTTTCAAAAGATCAAATTCCGCCAGCGTGTCGCCATCAATATGGATGGCCGCAGCACCGCCACCACCATGATCGGCCAAAACGTCAGCATGCCTGTCGCTATCGCACCCACCGGCATGACCGGCATGCAACACGCAGACGGGGAAATTCTGGCGGCGCGTGCTGCCAAAAAATTCGGCATTCCATTTACCTTGTCCACCATGAGCATTTGCTCCATTGAAGATGTGGCGCAACACGTCGGCCCGGGTTTCTGGTTTCAGTTGTATGTGATGCGCGACCGTTCTTTCATCGAGCGACTGATAGACCGGGCCAAGACGGCGCAATGCTCGGCGCTGGTGTTGACGCTGGATTTACAGATACTGGGACAACGCCACCGGGATATCAAAAACGGCTTGTCTGCACCGCCCAAACCCACCTTGCTCAACCTGCTGGATCTGGCCACCAAACCGCGCTGGTGTTTGAACATGTTGGGCACACCACGCCGCAAATTCGGCAATATCTTTGGCCATGTCAAAGGCATTGACGACATGAGTTCTCTGGGCGAGTGGACCAACGGTCAGTTCGACCCGACATTGAATTGGAACGATGTCGAATGGGTGAAAAAACGCTGGGGCGGCAAGCTGATTTTGAAAGGCATACAAGACCCGGAGGATGCGCGTCTGGCGGTGCAAAGCGGCGCGGATGCGCTGATCGTCTCCAACCACGGCGGTCGGCAGCTTGACGGCGCCGAGTCCAGCATCAACGCTTTGCCCGGCATTGTGCAAGCGGTGGGTAAAGACATTGAAGTGCACATGGACGGCGGTGTGCGCAGCGGCCAGGATGTCTTAAAAGCCAAGGCGCTGGGCGCACAAGGCACATACATCGGTCGCGCCATGTTGTACGGTCTGGGCGCCATGGGCGAAGCCGGTGTGAGCAAGGCCTTGCAAATCATCCACAAAGAACTCGACATCAGCATGGCTTTGTGCGGCCACACTGACATCAATAAGATAGACAGCAGCATTTTGTTGCCGCATACCGTGCCGCACGCTTAAGCGCTTCTCGCACGACTGCTTACGAAACCGGACCTGAGGGTCTGGTTTTTTTTCGCCTTAAATGAGCGCTGATGCCTAGCCTTACGCAAAAAATCCGCTATTCGGTAGCTGTGTCTTTCAGCGGCAACAAGATTAACAATTGCTTTTAAATTAGATTTTTAGGGTTATTTTTTATTATTAAATAGTCTTTGTTTGTTACTCATTTGTTCCTATGCGTTCTTCAACTTGTTTTCAACAGGTGTTTATAGGCTTGGTGCTTACCGCCGTTATCAGCGCCTGCACCACCACCAGTACCCTGCCGACAGCGGTGGATGTGGATCGCAAACAAAATCTGGTGGTGCCGCAAGGCGCATCTGATGTCGTCAGCAAAGCTTTAAACAGCGTGCAACGCTAGATTTATCAAGTGCAAGGACTGCTGAACAACAAAGACGTGCAGTACCAGGATCAACGCGTACAACTCATGTTTAACCGGCTCATCCGGCATGTCGACGTCATCAGCCCTGAAGCGTCCCAGTGGGCCTGGGAAATTCATGTGGTCGATCGGGGCATAGTCAATGCTTTTGCTGTCGGTGCTGGCAAAGTCATGGTCTACCGGGGTTTGATAGAGCACCTGGCCCTGAGCGAAGAAGAACTGGCTTTTATCGTTGCCCATGAAATGGGGCATAACCTCAGGCTGCATATGCGCGAAACCCTGAGCAATATCGTTCCGATTTATGCGGTTGGTGTGGGTTTAAGCCAAGCGCTGACACCTTGGAGCAGCGCCATGGTCATGGACTACGGTGTGTCTAAACCCATGTCGCGCACCAAGGAAGTAGAAGCAGATCGCATAGGACTTGAACTCATGACCAAGGCAGGCTTCAATCCTTCGGCGGCCCAAACTACGTTTGTGAAGTTTTATGCACAAGAGGAAATGGTGAGGGATTCACAGGCCTATTTGAAAATCATTCCCCGCAGCACCTACTTGCGCACACACCCTTTGTCTGAAGACCGTGAATCCGATGTGAAACAACAGTCTGAAAAAGTCAGCAACTTCTACGCGTCAAGCAACAAATTCATTCCCGCTGCCAGACCATTGAGCGACAAGACTTCTGTCAATACCGACTACATCGACGACTATGAAAAGCTGTATTTGATCGGGCGCATCGCACCAGAGACGGTGATCACGCGTTTATTGCATGCCAACGAAGATGTCAGCTTCGGTACCGATTTGGGTTACGGCTGGATGCTTAAACGCAGCGAACAAGGCGGACTGAATCTGCACGCCGGTCTGTCCTACTTCCATGGGGACCCGCAGATCAAAGGCAATTTCGGCGGTGCATTCACCGAGCTTGGCTGGGTATTTAATCCGCATTGGCAGGTTTACAGTCGATTCGTGTCTGCAAAAGATATGGACAACAGCGGGCGTGAAAAACAAAAATTGGCAGCCGGTTTGCGCTGGGGCAACTTCAGTGAAGGCCACCTGTACTTGGAGGCCGTTCAAGGTCGTGCCCGATTCAACAGCAGCAGTCCCTGGAAAAACAATGACTTGCTGGAGTTCGGTTACGCATTTAACTTCGGATTGTTTTAGGACGCAGTGCGCTCAAGCCAGGTGCGGCCAGTCGCTCAGGCTCGGCTATGCTTCAAGCGTGAGCACTGAAACGCCTACCCTCCCCCGCCGCATCGCCCACCTCGACATGGATGCGTTTTACGCATCGGTCGAACTGCTGCGATATCCGCAACTCAAGGGTTTGCCGGTGGTCATAGGCGGCGGCAGACGACGCGAAGACGATTTACTGGCACGCATGCGCATCGCACAACCTGAGCGCGAGTGGACGGCCAATGATCTGGCAGACATTCCGGTAAACATGTTTCCGCTCATCGGCGGCTACACCGGACGCGGCGTCATTACCACCGCCACGTATGCGGCGCGCGCCTTTGGCGTAGGCTCCGCCATGGGTGTGATGAAAGCCGCGCAGTTGTGCCCGCAAGCGATTTTGCTGCCGGTGGATTTCGAGCAATACCGCCACTATTCGCGCCGCTTCAAAGAGATCGTTCACGAAATCACACCACTTGTAGAAGACAGAGGTGTGGATGAAATCTACATGGATTTCACGCAGGTGCCCGGCGGGCAACGCGAAGGCGGGCGGGTGTTGGCTCGTCTGATACAAAAATCCATCACCGGTGCCACCGGACTGACCTGCTCCATAGGCGTGGCTCCCAATAAACTGCTGGCGAAAATGGCCAGCGAATTGAACAAGCCCAACGGCATTTCGATTTTGAAGCACGAGGATTTACAAGAAAAAATCTGGCCACTGCCGTGCAGAAAAATCAACGGCATAGGACCCAAAGCAGATGCCAAGTTGCAAGCCCATGGCATACACACCATAGGCCAACTCGCTTTGCGCGAACAAGCATGGTTGTTAGAACATTTCGGCAAATCCTATGGTGCCTGGCTGCACCAGGCCGCGCATGGATGGGACGATAGGCCGGTGGTGACCGAGTCCGAACCGGTATCCATGAGCCGCGAAACCACATTTGAAAAAGATTTGCATGTGTTGCATGACAAAGCAGCACTGGGTCAAATATTTACGCGCCTGTGCCAACAAGTGGCTGCCGACTTGCAACGCAAAGGCTATGTCGGCAAAACCATTGGCATCAAATTGCGCTTCGACAATTTTCAAACTGTGACGCGCGACAGCACACTGGCTATTTACACTGCGGATGCCCAAGCCATCAGGCAAGCTGCAGGCTTGTGCCTTAAACGCATAGACTTCAAACGCCGTATCCGATTGCTCGGTGTGCGCGTCGGCTCGCTGGTGAAAGCCGGATCCGAACAGTCTTTGTACCCGCCTATTGCCAAATCATCAACTTCAGTACTTGGCGTGCAAGAAGCCGCCTCTTCGAAAGACCACCTCCATGAACAAGCTGACCTGTTTTGAACTGAACATAGACCAACACATTGCGCATCTGGTGCTGAACCGGCCGGATCGATTGAATGCGCTTGACATGACCGTATGGCGTGAACTCGATGAGGTGTTGCAACAACTTCACCAAGCCAATCAGGCGCGTGTACTCGTCATCAGCAGCACGGGCAAGCATTTCAGTGCGGGCATGTCGCTGGAGGCTTTCGGAGAATCGGTCAGCATGGACGACCAAAGCGCCGAAGGACGCGCCGCCATCTTCGATATGCTGGGCGGGCTGCAAGCCACTTTCACACGCCTTGAAACTTTGCGCATACCGGTCATCGTCGCCATCCAAGGCGGCTGTATTGGCGGCGCGGTAGACATGGTGACTGCCGCCTGTTTGCGTTACGCCAGCGCGGATGCTTTCTTTTGCATACAGGAAATCAATATAGGTATGGTGGCTGATGTAGGCACTTTGCAGCGGCTGCCCAAGCTAATGCCCATGGCGGTGGTCAAAGAACTGGCTTATACCGGTCGCAGACTGCCCGCCGACAAAGCCCTGCAATACGGTTTGGTGAATGAGGTGTTGCCGGATGCCGCAGCCGCATTAAAGGCCGCCATGCAGGCTGCCGCTGAAATAGCAGCCAAGCCTCCCATAGCCATCTGGGGCACCAAACAAGCGCTGCATTACGCGCGCGACCACAGCGTGGACGACGCGCTCAAGCAAATGGGCTGGCTGCAAAGCGGCATCTGGAGCAATCCGCACGTGAAAGAAGCCATCACTGCTTTTCAAAAAAAACAAGCAGCCAATTTTCCCGATCTCGCGCCTTTGAAATCTTTCAAAGATCTGGCTTGAGTTTTATTGCCTGGCCGTGCGAATTTGCGGCGGCATGGCCTGCGGGTGGCTGCTGCGCCAGGGGTTGATGTCCACGCCGCCGCGCCGGGTGTAACGTGCTTGCACGCTCAGTTTGGTGGGTTTGCAGCGCGCCATGATGTCCATGTACATACGCTCTACGCAATGCTCGTGAAATTCGTTGTGGTTGCGAAAACTCACGATGTATTGCAACAAACCGGCCTGGTCAATTTGCGGGCCGCTGTAGCTGATGCTGACGCTGCCCCAATCGGGCTGACCGGTCACCAGGCAATTGCTTTTGAGCAAATGGCTGGTTAATGTTTCCGTGACCGGTTTTTCTTCAAGGGCCGCATTTAAAAATTCAGGTGCAGGCTGGTAAATGCTGCAATCCATATCAAGCCGGTCCAGATTCACGCCGTCCATCTCATGGATTTTTTCTGCGCTGAATTGCTCAGGTGTGAGCAACTGCACGCCCACTGCCGCCTGCATGGCCCCGCCATGCCAGACCGCTGAACTCAGGTCTTGCTGCATGGTTTTTTTAACCTCGTCGATAGAAGCAAAACAAGTATTGTTAAAGCTGTTCAAGTACAGCTTTAAAGATTTGCTTTCCACCAGGTGCGTGCTTTCACACGGCACAATCAAACGGCCCATGGCGACCTGCGGTTTGCCGCGCAGGTTCAACCAACTGAGCTCGTACGCAGTCCACACATCGGCACCCAAAAAAACAGGCTGGCCGGTGATGCCGATTTCAGCACGCTGCGCCGCGCGAGCTAAGGGATACAGCAAAGAAGCATCGTACTGGTCTGCGTAGCCGACCACTTTGCCCAACAACGACTGATCCGGTGAATTCATAAGGGCGTGTGCGCTTGCAAAAAAGGCAATAAACGGCCGGTCAGTTGCTCGACAGCAGCTGGCGGGAAATCGTGACCCATGCCTTCAATGCCAAACAATTTAGCGCCGGGAATACGCGCTGCGGTATCTTGCGCGCAGGCATAAGGTATCAAAGGATCGGCAGTGCCGTGTATCACCAGCGTAGGTGCAGTGATGCGGGGCAACAAGCGCCAGCGTTCACGGTCAGCCATGGCCGCCAGTATTTGGCGGTAACTGCCGGCAGGACGGTTGCTGCGTTTGAGTGAATCGTCGACCAGTTGTTCCTGTGAGCCCTCTGGGTGTACAAAACCCGGCCCTGCCAAGGCTTTGACAAAACGCAAACCATGGGCACGGGCCGCTGCGCTGCCGGGCTGTGCAGGTGGTGTCATCAGAACCCGGCGCATAGCGGGTGTGGGTCCCGGTAAGCCCCGGGCGCTGCTGGTGCTCATGATGCTGGTCAAGCTGAACACGCGCTCAGGTGCGGTCACGCACAAGCGCTGGGCAATCATGCCGCCCATGCTGACGCCAACCAAATGGGCTTGCTGCAATTGCAAATGGTCCATCACACCCAAAGCGTCGTGCGTCATGTCTTGAATGGAATAAGGCAGCCTGGTTTGCAGCCCCAGCTTTTGCTGCAGCATGAACCAAAGCATGTTTGGCGTTCCCAAGTGGTCCATGAATTCCGATAAACCGTTGTCCCGGTTATCAAAACGCACCACCCGAAAACCCGCCTGGTGCAACTGTTTCAACATGGCATCCGGCCAGACAATCAATTGCATAGACATACCGGCGATCAACAAGACGGCAGGCCTGTCTCTTTCGCCTGTGTCTTCCACTTCCAGGCGCAAATTGTTCACGTAGATTTGCATGTGTCTGCTCAATCAACCGAGTGACGGCGAAACACCAGCGCGTCTGGCTTGGACACATCGGGTGCAAAGGCATAGCCTTCCAAATTGAAAGCCTGCAAAGCCGCAGGCGTTTTGATCTGGTGTTGAACGGCAAAGCGCGCCATCAATCCGCGTGCGCGTTTGGCGAAAAAACTGATGATCTTGTATTGCCCGTTTTTGTGATCTTGAAATACGCATTCGATCACGCGTGCCTGCAAGGTTTTGCGATCTACCGACTTGAAATACTCTTGAGAAGCAAGATTCACAATGACAGGGTCTGTTTGTCCGACCAGTTGTTCATTCAGGTAATCGGCGATTTGCGTTCCCCAGAACTGGTACAGGTTATTTTTTTTGCCGTGCTTGAGCGAGGTGCCCATTTCTAAGCGATAGGGCTGCATCAAATCCAGCGGTCTGAGCACACCATACAAACCACTGAGAATCGCCACATGGTCTTGTGCCCATTGCAAGTCTTTGGGTTTGAGGGTTTTGGCGTCCAGGCCTTCGTACACATCGCCATTAAAGGCCAGCACGGCGGGGCGCGCATTGTTCGAGGTGAATAAGGGTGTCCAGGCTTTGTATCTGTCCACATTGAGCTTGGACAAGGTCTCGCTCAAGTCCATCAGCTCGGCAATTTGCTTAGGCGTTTTTTTCTTCAGCGTGGCGATCAACTCGGATGACTGCGCCACAAACTGAGGCTGTGTGGCAGTGACGGCGGGTAAAGCTGACTCGTAGTCTAGCGATTTGGCAGGGGAAAGTAAGAACAACATCCGGTGATTATTTCAAATCCCCGGCCAGTGATGCCAAAGCCTGGTCGGCGATCTGCGTGTGGGCCGGGTAGTTGGTATGGTCGCAGCCCAGCTTAACAGCTGCCCCGGCCATGATGGCGGCTTTGGTGGCCGGATCAAATTCAAACCTCACAAAGTGAACCGCCGAGGTTTTTTCATCGTTCTCGCGGTCCAGGTCTTCGTCTGCAATCGCATACACACGCGCATGGCCTTCGACTTCGATGAACATGCGGTCTTCAACGCCGATGAGTCGAGCGAGTTCGCGCTTGCGTTCGTTCACATCCGGGTACTCGATCAGCATGGTGGCTTTCCAGTTGCTGCCCTCAGGCACCAGCGGCGCATATGCATCGATTTCCTGCTGTATGCCTTCTTCTTCAAAGATTTTTTCAATACGCAGCATCTCTTGAATTTGGTAGCGGATAGTCTTCTCGCTCTCAAACTGCAAAGTGATGTGCTCGCCCAAATGCACAGAGCGCAGTTTGCGGTGCGCCAATACCTTGGCCTTGTGCGTCTTGCGAAATTTGCTGTAAGCCTCTAAACCCATGAGGTTGTCGGCAGTGATGTTTCCAGTGATTTGCATATGCGTTTCTCTTTTCACAAAACAGTTGAGGTAATTGGGGTCAGGTTCCAATTACTACAATTAATTCGCTGAATTAATTGGAACCTGACCCCAATTACTCTATTTCAAGCCGTAAGCTTTGGCCACCAGACTGAGGGGGTGTTGCAACTCCGGCACCGCTTGACCGTTGGCCTCAAAGCCCTGGGCGATATGGTGGCCGCCCAGCGGGCAGTCTGAGCTGATGTAGTCAGGCTTGCTGCCGTCTTTCATGGTGGCCATGGCCTTGACCACGGGTTTGCCGATTTTCATGGCGTAAGCGTGCGTGGCTTTTTTCACGCCATAAGTACCTGCGTGACCGGAACAACGCTCCACCGTGTTGATGGTGGTGTCCGGAATCATTTTCAGCATTTCTTCGGTTTTCTTGCCGATGTTTTGCACCCGCCCATGGCAAGGGATTTGGTAGCTGACATTGCCCAGGCTTTCAGGAAATTCTGTTTTCAACAAACCGTCACGCTTGCGCGCCATCAGGTACTCAAACGGATCCCACATGTGTTCTTTGACCAGTTGGGTCTCGGCGTCATCCGGGTACATCAAGGGCAACTCTTGTTTGAACATCAAGGTACAGGAAGGGACAGCGCTCAAAATCGCATAGCCGTCGCGCGCGTATTTGGCCAGCACGGGCATGTTGATTTTTTTGTTTTCATCCACTGATTGCAGATCGCCCAACTCCAGCTTGGGCATGCCGCAGCATTTTTCCTTGGAGACGAGCTCGTAAGGAATATCGTTGTGGTCGAGAATTTTCAACAGGTCCATCCCTATGCCGGGTTCGTTGTAGTTCACATAGCAAGTGGCATAGATGACGACCTTGCCGGGTGTTTTCTCACCATTCACCACTTTGCTGGCTTTGGCCTTCGGGGCAGAGGAACGGAATTTTTTGCTTGCCAGTTCGGGCAGCCACGCTTCTTTGTCAACGCCGAGTGTGGACTCCATGACTGATCGCGCCATGCCTGTTTTGTTGATGGCGTTAACAGCTTGCACCATGATAGGAATACCGGCGAACTGTCCGTGCACATCGGTAGAAGCCAGGAATTTTTCGCCTATAGAAACCTCACCTTTTTGAAACTTGATCGCCTTGGCGCGCAACATGGTGTGGGGGAAATCCAGGTTCCATTCGTGCGGCGGAACATACGGACACTTGGTCAAATAGCACAGGTCACACAAGTAGCACTGGTCCACCACTTTCCAATAGTCCTGCTTGTTGACACCATCCAACTCCAAGGTCGGGCTTTCGTCAACCAGATCGAACAAAGTGGGGAACGAGCCGCACAAACTGACACAGCGACGGCAGCCGTGGCAGATGTCAAAAATGCGCTCCATTTCGGTGAAGCAGGCTTCTTCGTTGTAAAAATCCGGGTTCAACCAATCAAGCGGGTGGCGTGTCGGTGCTTCAAGACTGCCTTCGCGAGCCATGTGTGTGTCCTTGTGTATGCAGGTGTGAAACGTAACAGGCTGCTGTGGCGCACAGCAAGTCGCCCGGCATTCAGAGAAAGGCGCTGCCTTGAAACAGGCAACGCCCTGCGCTTAATACCGGATCAGTATCAATCGACCAGTTCAGCCAAAGCCTTGGCGTAACGGTTGGCGTGTGAACGCTCAGCCTTGGCCAGGGTTTCAAACCAGTCGGCGATTTCGTCGTGGCCTTCGTCGCGTGCGGTTTTGGCCATCCCAGGGTACATGTCGGTGTACTCGTGGGTTTCGCCGGCAACTGCCGCTTTCAGGTTGTCACGGGTAGCACCAATCGGCAAGCCGGTGGCCGGGTCGCCGCACTGCTCGAGCCACTCGAGGTGGCCGTGGGCGTGTCCGGTTTCGCCTTCGGCGGTGGAGCGGAACAGCGCTGCCACGTCGTTTTGACCTTCAATATCGGCCTTGTTTGCGAAATACAGGTAACGGCGGTTGGCCTGTGACTCGCCTGCGAAAGCGGCCTTCAGGTTTTCTTCCGTCTTAGAGCCTTTGAGAGCTGACATGAGGAATCTCCTATAGTTGATGAAAATGCTCCGGCGCAATAGGCCAAAGTCAACCCATAGGTTAGCCTGTAAACCACGCAAGTCCAATGGCTTGTTTCAATCCCCTGAATTGACTCAGGCTATAGAAACTGAAGTTTGCACTCAATACACTAATCATGTCTATGAGTTATTTCATACTCACTTCTGCGCCACAGGTACCCAAGAGACGCTGAGTCTGCTTGTATTGAAAGGCATCACATACGCGCGTCTGTTTGCTGACTATCCTCCAGTAAACTGAATTCAATCCTGAGGAAACCCTTTCATGGCCGATCTGAACTCCTTGCCTGCGCCCGCCAAAGTTTTGCAACTGCACCACTACGCTTACCGCGCGCGGGATGCAGAGGAAACCCGGCACTTCTACGAAGACATTCTGGGCTTACCGCTTTATCACATGATTCAAAGCGACCATGTGCCAAGCACCGGCGAATACTGCCCATACACGCATTTCTTTTTCCGCTTGCAAGATGGTTCGTTCATCGCGTTTTTTGACCTCGGCGACGACATCGCAGCACTGCCCTCGCCGAATACGCCGACTTGGGTCAACCACATCGCCTTTCGCGTGGAAAACATTCAGGCGTTGCAAGACAGCAAGACGCGTTTGCAGGCGCACGGCATTGAAGTGCTGGGCATCACGGATCACCGCGTATTCAAAAGCATTTATTTTTTCGATCCCAACGGCATCCGCTTGGAACTCAGCGCTCAAGTCGCGCCGCCTGAACAAATGCACAGCGAAAGCTTGGATGTGCGCGCTCAGTTAGATGCATGGACTCAGCAAAAACGCGAGCGCAAGCAACAACGTGGCTAAATCCAAATCCTCCCCGGTATATGCATTGCCTGAATACGCGTTTGTGCCACCGCCAGAGATCAAAAGCGGTGAAGTCAAAAAACATCCCGTCGTCATCGTAGGCGCTGGTTTAAGCGGGCTGACATTGGCCTGCAAACTCGCACATCTAGGCATTACTGCGGTGTTGCTGGACGAGGACAACACGGTCGGTGTGAAAGGCGCATCGTCACGCGGCATTTGTTACACCCAACAGTCATTAGAAATTTTTGCTCGTCTGGGTATTTATGAACGTATCGCCGCCAAAGGCGTGGCCTGGCAGATCGGCCGCACCTTTGCCGGTGACGACGAGGTGTTCTCTTTTGATTTAAGCGAACGCCGCCATTTCTCCAGCAGCAGCCAACCGCCTTTCATCAATATCCAGCAGTTTTACATAGAGATGTATCTGGTAGAGCGCATTATTGAACTCAACAAGCAGGCCCCGTTGATTGATTTACGCTGGTGCAACAAAGTAAGCGGTTTTTCGCAAAACGAAGAAGAAGCCACGCTGCAAGTGCAAACACCTGCGGGTAATTATTCGCTGCAAGCCAGCCATGTGATCGATGCCAGTGGCTCGCACACCCCGTTTCACGACTGGGTAGGAGCAAGCATGGACAGCAAGCGCGGCGACGACCGCTGGTGTATTGCCGATGTGCGCTTCAAACACACGCCCCCGACTGAACGTCATACTTGGATTGAGGCACCGTTCAACGACAACCGCGCGGTCTGGCAGCATTTGATGGGCGACGATGTCTGGCGTATCGATTACCAAATGGCGCCTGACGCAGACCCGGCCTATGTCAGCCGCGAAGACGTGGTGCGCGAACGTCTGGCCAAACAATTTGGCGCTGATGTGGAATGCGACATTGTCTGGGTAGGACCCTATGCCTATAAATCACAATGTTTGCACCGTTTGCACCACGGGCGCGTTTTTTTCATGGGCGACACCGCCAAAGTGGTGAGCCCGTTTGGCGCACGTGGCGGCAACACCGGTATTGCTGACGCAGACAATCTGGCCTGGAAACTGGCAAGCGTTTTGCGCGGACAGGCTGCGCCGGTTTTGTTAAACAGTTACAACCAGGAACGCTTGCAGGCGGCGCAACGAAACGTACAAGTCACCAACCGCACCGCGCGTTATTTGCGCGCACCCGGCGGCATGGAACGTGTTTTTCGCACGGCCACCATCGGTCTGGCAAAAGAACATGCATTTGCCAAAGCATTGATCAACACCGGGCGCATGGCTGAAGCCAACCGCTATGACATGTCGGATGTGTGTGACGTTGATGGCGGATTCATGGTGCAAAACGCTGCCATCCATTACAACTCGGAACAATCCGGCTCGCTCTGCGATCTGCTGCAATGGGCCGACGGCCGTCTGTTGTTGCTGGTCTTTGGGGAACTCGGCCGCAAAGACATGGCCAAGCTTCAGTCCCTGAGCGCGCTGGCAGCGGTGAACGTGGTGCAAGTGGTCCATAAAAAGCGTGCGCAAGCGACTGAGCATGTGATTGACCCGCATAAAACCTTAAGACGCGCTTGTCACGCAGAAAAAGCACAATGGGCATTGTTGCGACCGGACGCTTACCTTGCAGCCAAGGGCAAGTCGCTGAATGCACAACTGGTCAAGGCCCTGGCAACTGCGCTGGCCTTGCATTGACAATTGACACACAGGAAATCACCATGAGCACCCATTTGAAAATAGATTTTGTGTCTGATGTGGCCTGTCCGTGGTGCGCGGTCGGCCTGGGCGCGCTAGAACAAGCGCTTGATGAGTTACAAAACGAAGTAACCGCAGACCTGCACTTTCAACCGTTTGAACTCAACCCTAACATGCCACCCGGCGGCGAAGACCTGGTCGAGCATCTGGGCAAAAAGTACGGTTCCACTGCCGAGCAGCAATCACAGATGTACCAGAACATCAAGGCGCGCGGCGCAGAAGTCGGGTTTGTATTTCACCCGGTCGGGCGCGGCCGCATATTCAACACCTTTGATTCTCACCGTTTGCTGCACTGGGCCGAGGTGACTGGCGGTGCTGACGCACAGCGCCGCTTGAAAAAGGCTTTGCTCAATGCCTACCAAGGTCGCGGTGAAGTCATTGACTCCCATGACGTGCTGCTGAATATCGTTCAGGCTGAAGGGATGGATGTGGAATCTGCAATGGAGATTTTGCAAACCGATACCTATGCAGAAGAAGTACGGGCCAAAGAACATTTCTACACCAGCGCCGGTATTCATTCGGTACCTGCTGTCATCATCAACGACAAGCATTTGATATCCGGTGGCCAACCGGCCGAGGTATTTACCAACGCCTTAAGACAGATTGCCGCCGGGGCCTGAAAGCACTTGTATTTTCAAGCCGGCGCTTGAATCTGCTTAGGCTCTGTCACTCGCTAAAATGGTCTTCCATTTGATATACACAATCCGGTGCTTACCCGGTTTGTTCATGCGAAACACTTATGACCAGCCCAAGCGCACAACCCGGCTTAGACAGCCTGTCCAAATCTTTTGAACCCGCAACTCTTGAGACCCATTGGGGCCCTGAGTGGGAAAAACGCGGTTACGGCATTGCCGGCTACCGTGGAACAGGCGCACCTGTGTCCGGCCAGGCTTCGTTTGCCATTCAGCTGCCGCCACCGAATGTGACCGGCACCTTGCACATGGGCCACGCGTTCAACCAGACCATCATGGACAGCTTGACGCGCTACCACCGCATGTCTGGCTTTAACACCGCTTGGATACCCGGCACAGACCACGCGGGCATTGCCACGCAAATCGTGGTGGAACGGCAGTTGCAAGGCCAAGGCATCAACCGGCACGACATGGGCCCCACGCCAGCCGAAGCGCGTAAAAATTTCATTGCCAAAGTATGGGAATGGAAAGAGCAATCTGGCAACACCATCACGCAGCAAATGCGCCGCATGGGCGACAGCGTGGACTGGAGCCGCGAATACTTCACCATGGACGACAAACTCTCGCCGGTGGTCACCGACACGTTTGTGCGTTTGTACGATCAAGGTTTGATTTACCGTGGCAAGCGCTTGGTGAGTTGGGATCCGGTGCTCATGAGTGCGGTGTCAGACTTGGAAGTTGAAAGTGAAGAAGAAGAAGGTCACTTGTGGCATATCTGTTACCCGTTTGTGAACGGCCCACAGCTGGTTGACGGTCAGACTGCCAAGGGATTGGTGGTCGCCACGACGCGGCCTGAAACCATGCTGGGTGACGTAGCCGTCATGGTCAACCCCGAAGATGATCGCTACAAACACCTGATCGGTCAGCAAGTGCATTTGCCATTGTGTGACCGCACTGTAACGGTGATTGCTGATGATTATGTGGACAAGGCTTTCGGCACCGGCGTGGTCAAAGTCACACCCGCGCATGATGCGAACGACTATGCAGTGGGTCAGCGTCACCAATTACCAATGATAGGCATCTTGAATCTGGATGTGACGGTGAATGAGTTGGCACCGGAAAAATACCGTGGCATGGATCGCTTTGTGGCGCGCAAAGCCATCGTCGCTGACCTGGATGCATTGGGTCTGCTGATTGAAGTGAAGAAACACAAACTGATGGTGCCGCGTTGCGCGCGCACCGGCCAAATCATCGAGCCCATGTTGACCGACCAATGGTTTGTCGCCATGAACAAAGTCAGCGATAAAGACCCGACTGGCAAAAGCATTGCCCAAAAAGCCATAGACGTGGTGCAGTCCGGCGAAGTGAAATTTGTACCTGAAAACTGGATCAACACCTACAACCAGTGGATGAACAACATCACCGATTGGTGTATCAGCCGCCAACTGTGGTGGGGCCATCAAATTCCGGCCTGGTACGACGAAGACGGTAAGGTCTATGTGGCGCGCAGTGAAGCCGAGGCGCAAGCGCAAGCTCCGGGCAAAAATCTGCGTCGTGATGAAGACGTGCTCGATACTTGGTATTCATCAGCGCTGGTACCGTTCAGTACATTGGGTTTTAGCACTGATGCAGCAGGCGGTCGCGACGGACTCGGCCTGGCTCCCGTTCGCTTCGCGCCCGAAGTCGCTGCGAACAAGTCCATCACACCCACCGCTGCTACCTTACTGAGCGACCATGATTTGTACTTACCCAGCAGCGTGCTGGTCACCGGTTACGACATCATCTTTTTCTGGGTGGCGCGCATGATCATGATGACCACGCATTTCACCGGTCGCGTGCCATTCAAGCATGTCTATATACACGGTCTGGTGCGCGACGCACAAGGCAAGAAGATGAGCAAATCTGAAGGCAATGTGCTGGACCCGGTGGATTTGATTGACGGCATTGCGCTCGAACCTTTGCTGGAAAAACGCAGCCAGGGTTTACGCAAACCTGAGACCGCACCTCAGGTGCGCAAAAACACGCAAAAGGAATTTCCAGACGGTATTCCCCCCTATGGCGCTGACGCGCTGCGGTTTACATTTGCCGCGCTTGCATCCTTGGGAAGAAGCATCAACTTCGATAGCAAACGCTGCGAAGGCTATCGCAATTTTTGTAACAAGCTTTGGAATGCCGCGCGCTTTGTGCTGATGAACTGCGAGGGCAAGGACTGCGGCCTCATGGACCATACCAAGGCTGATTGCAAGCCTGGCGGTAAGGCGCATGGCTATATGCATTTCAGCCAAGCTGATCGCTGGATCAGTTCTTTGCTTCAACAAACCGAAGACCAAGTCGCCAAAGGCTTTGCCGACTACCGTTTGGACAATGTGGCCACGGCTGTTTACGAATTTGTCTGGAACGAGTACTGCGACTGGTACCTGGAAATCGCCAAGGTACAAATTCATAACGGCGACGAATCACAACAACGCGCCACGCGCCGCACCTTGATTCGCACACTCGAAGCCATACTGCGAATGGCACATCCCATCATTCCATTCATCACCGAAGAGTTGTGGCAAAAAGTCGCACCGGTGGCAGGTATTCCCGGTGCGTCGGTCAGTATTGCGCCCTACCCGGTGGCGCAATTAAATAAGGTCGACACAAACGCAATCGACAGCGTCAACCAACTCAAAGCACTGGTCGATGCTTGTCGCAATTTGCGCGGCGAAATGAATGTGTCGCCTGCCACCAAAATGCCTGTGTTCGCCTTGGGTGACCCGGACTTTATTCGCGCCAACGCCGCTGTGCTCAAAGCCATGGCCAAGCTCAGCGATGTGAAAGTGTATGAAGACGAATCGGCTTGGCAGGCCGCTGCCCAGTCTGCGCCTGTGGCGGTGGTCGGCAATATCCGCATGTGCCTGTTCATTGAAGTGGATGTGGCTGCTGAAAAAATCCGCCTGTCCAAAGAAGTGACGCGTTTGGAAACCGAGATCGTCAAAGCCAACGGAAAACTCGGCAATGAAGCGTTTGTGGCGAAAGCGCCGCCAGCGGTTATCACCCAAGAGCGTCAGCGATTGGCTGACTTTGAGGCCTTATTGTCCAAAGTGAAAGAACAGTTGCAGCGCTTGAACTGACTGTCACTACCACTTGAAGTTTCAAAACCTGCTGAGTCAGTTTCAGTTCTATTCAAGTCTGAACGGCTTAGGCACGCAACGCGTAAAACGCCAAGGCCGGGCTGCGTATATCGAGTCGCTCAAAATGCTGGAAACCGGCTTGTGCGGCCAATGAGCGTGCGCGTTTTTCACCCCACCACGCTCCCAGCCCGAGGCCACCGGATGCCAGCGACTGCGGTACGCAATGCAAACAACTGATGCCGTACAACATGCGGGCAAACGGATTGGCCAAGTTGTCTTTCAAATCATCGGCGACTTTGGGCTCGACCATCAAATAAGTACCGCCTTGGTTCAAGGCGCGTCGCATATGGCCAAGTGCTGCCACCGGGTCAGGCAAATCATGAATGACATCAAACGTGCTGATGAAGTCCCAGCCTGTGTCAGTAGGCAATTCTTCAACGCCGAGTTGTTGGTACTGCAAGCGTTGCGGATCTTCAATCTCCGCAGAGCGTGCTATAGCCAATGCAATCGAATGTGCATCCACATCAATGCCGGTGATGTGTGCCGCAGGAAAACCGCGTGCCAAAGCCAAGGGCACCACGCCCATGCCGCAACCGACGTCCAATGCGCGTCCACCCGCCTGCAGTCGCTGCACCACCTCCGGCATGAACGGCATCCAGGTTTTAACCAAACGGGATTCATATACTGTGCGGTTCATGTCAGCCAGCGTACGCGGCAATTCACTGCCGTAGTCTTTGAAGCTGACACCGCCACCGTGCTTGAAAGCATCAACCACTTGCGGAATAGCTGCCGCCATGGTGGGCAGGCTTTGGAACAGACTGGCCAGGTAGTACTCTGACTCACTGTCCGCCAGAAACAGGGCGTGCTCATCGGGCAGCGTGAAGCTGTGTTGCTCGGCGTCGTATTCCACATACCCCGCACCTGCCATCACGGCCAGCCACTCCTGCACGTAGCGCTCACCTATGCCTGAACGCTCAGCCAAAGCGGCCGACGTCAAAGCACCGGCATTGGCCATGACTTTGAATAAGCCGGCGCGGTCACCAACCACCAGCAATGCGCCGGCAAGCGCGGTACTGACATCACCCACCAGTTTCAACATGAATGCGTTTGATTTTTGCTTGTCCACGCCTTAGCCTTTGTCGTATGTTGGAGGGAATTGCAATTTCAGGCTTGCAATACGAAAGCAATGATTTTGCAACAAGCGGCTCAAGCCATCAGCCGTTCAACCAGCCAGACGCTGGCCAATACAAACGTGGCGATGGAACCGTATTTCAATAGTTTTTTCTTGGCCTCTGTTGTTTTGAACAGCAGCAAAACCGGCACAGCCACCACGGTGACAGCAGACAACTGCCCGAGCTCCACGCCGAGGTTGAAAGCAAACAAGGTTTCCAAAAAATAAAATGAAGACAAGCCCAGGTCTTTCAAACCGTTGGCGAAACCCATGCCGTGAATCAAGCCGAAAAGAAAAGCTATCTTCCAATGGCTGAAGCGAAAACGGTTCTGTAAATTGAATAGCGCTGACACCATGATGGACAAGGCGATCATGGATTCGATCAATTTTTCTGGCAGATTCACCCAGCCGAACACAGAAAACGCCAGCGTGATGGAATGCGCAATCGTGAAGGCGGTGATGACTTTCAAGGCAAATCGCAGCGCCAGTGAATCTACGAAACGTTTGCGGCTGTCTATTGACTGTGCGGGTTGAACCGTCAACATCAGACCAGGTAATAACAAGGTCATCAGAAACAACAAGTGATCTGTGCCGTTCCAAATATGTCTGGCACCTTCGTGCGTGAACAAGCCTATGGTTGACCAGCGTTTTTCTTCTCCCAGCGCAAATCGCTGTATGGGCTGGTTTTGATCTATCACGGATGAAATTTCTTCATCGCGTAATTCAATCTTCACAAATGCACGACCGGATTGTTCTTTTTGCGTGAAGAACTCGTATTTGATGACCAGGAACCTGGCGTCTTTCGGTAAAGCGGGGCCGCTGAACTGCTGGCGCACGTACAAGCCGTCGCTGTGCATCACCACAGACTGATTGACAAAATCCAATGCCATGTCTTCTTCATCTATTTCCAGATGCAAAGACTGCTGTAGCGCCTGCGTGATGCAAGCTTGCATGGTTTGTAACTTATCCGGCAATAAAGATACATCAGCAGGCTTGCATGTGGCAGGCAGCAAGTTATCCAGATCGCGTGCAATGAAGTCGAACTCCAGTTGTAACTGTCCTGCCGATTCACTGACTGTCAAATAGCTGTTGCCGGTTTGGTGCGCATGAACCGTGGTCAGCAAGGCCGTCAAGCCAAACAAGGCTAGGCAAACCTGAACAGTTACCGCAGATAGTCGCTTGAAGACACGCGTGGTTAGCATAAGCCCAGTGTTTGCTTGAATTATTTTTTCTTGTTGACTGAAGCTATCAAATCAGTCAGATTGGTATATTGAAAATTAGGTACGGTGTAGAGAATGCTTGATCCGAATGGCAAGACATAGCGGCTATAGCTGTCTGGTGTGGCTTTGCCAAAGGCCAGATTGAAGGCGGGCTGTAACTCGTTGGCTTTGTAGCCTATGACCAGCACAGCCGGCATGCCAACGCCGTATTCGTCCGCTGATGGATTGATACAAACCGGCTTGGCGGCTTCAGGGCCGTTATGACGCGGATGAGCCGAGCTACCTCCTAATGAATTGCATTTATCCTCATATGGTATTTTTTGTTCGCGCTGAGCCCGCGTGAGCATATTGAAGGCAAATGTGATGGCCTCTACCTGCTTGGCATCCGCATTGTGAACATTCAATTGCGCATTGTCAGCATGCTGCTGATGGAAGAACCAGGCGCCTTGCTTGTCGCGTTCAAACCGGTGAGATTTGCCTTCAAGAATGATTTCAATCGCACCAATATCTTCTACCGCAACCGGCACCAGCCACCTGCTGTCACGCGCTTCTACAACGGCTTGTGGAACCGGTGCATTTTTTTTGGTGATGAAAATAAATGCCGCAAATGAACCGAGCAAAACCCAGATCAATACCAATTTCAAAGAGCCGACTTTCACCGCTGTTTCCACCACACAACCATGCCAAGTCCTGCCATCAGCAAAGGTATGGCAATCAGTGAAAGTATGAAAGTGAATTTCATCTGAATATTGGTCATTTCCACCCTCGGTATGTCGAAGGTCCGGGGTTCTAAACCGATCAGGTTATCGCTGGCTGATAAAAAATTGACTGAGTTCAGAAACAGCTGACCATTGCCCATCACGTGGAAAAAAGAATTGGTAGCAAAGTCAGAATCCCCGATCACAATGATTTTGGACGGCTTGCGGTCGGTTTTGACGACTGGTGAAGCTGTGGTTTTTTCCGGCTCATTCGATCGCAGTTGCTTCATGATGTCAGCAGCAGAATTTTCTACAGCCGGACTGAAAATAGACGAGACCATGAGTGTCAAAGGACCTTTGACGCTGCTGCCTTCAACATAGTCTGTGCTGGTCTTGACCAATGAGGTGTAACTTTTTTGTGAGGTATTGACCACCGGTCTGACCGAAACGCCTGCCAGCGGCTCAGGGGTCGGCTGCAAAGGCCTGGCTCCCGGGAAAAAAGTCAGCGGCAATTTCAAGCTGATTTCATGCGGGTTGTAGTTGCTCACAGCCGGGGCTGACACATCGGCCCAGAAGTGGGAAGAAGGATCAATGGCCATCCCTTTGCCAAGCACCACACCGTATTGCGCGATCAAACCATCCAGACCGGTTTCAACAAAAGGGTCGAGCAAAAACAAGGCATTGCCGCCATTGTGCAAATAGGTTTCTATTTGCTTGATTTCTACCGACATCAAAGGCATTTGTGGACCGGCTACCACCAGCAATGAGCATTTGGAAAAATCAGTCTGACTTCGTGCCACATTGATTTTTTCAACTTTGTAATTCAATGTTTCCAGTCCGTTACGCGCCTTGGCCATGCCGTGACGCTCATGGTTGACGATTTTTGTTTCAACCCCGTGCGAATGTCCTGCGCTGCCTTCCATGTGATCATGGGTTTCAAGGCTGAAAGGGTCAGGCTCGCCATGGCCATCCAGAAAACACGCTGTTTGTTGTTTGCCTTGGGTGACGCGCAATATGCCATTGGCGATATCGGTTTCACTCGGGCTGTTGACAGTGACTTTGCGTTCTTCACTTTCAATCAATGCAGTGCCTGCATATTCCACGCCACGAAGACGCGCTTGTGAAGGATTGAGCACCGGGTCAAAAAACTCTATCGTGATTCTTTTATTCAAATCAGCCATCTGCGCGTACAACTCAACCGTATCGCGCATGCCGCGGTCATGGAAAAACACAATGTGCACCGGCTTGTCAATGGCGCGAATCAGTTTGATGGTTTGCGGCGCCAGCGAATGCTCGCGATTTTTGGTCAAATCGAAACGCACCGGGTACAAGGCAGCCAACCATGCAAGCGCCACAAAAATACCGATCAGCCCGACAGTCGACAAAACCAGTTCACCACGGTCATGCCGCAAATACTCTCTGATTTCCGAACGTAAATTGAAAACAGCGTAGCCGGTTATCAATAATCCGATAGCCAGCAAACCTGTGCTGACCCAACCTGCATCCACCAGCAATGAATCGGCGATCAAAGAAAAAACAACAGCGGCTAAGCCAATGATAAACAGCAATCCTGCTTGAAATGATTTATTCATGGTTATCTACGCATCTTCAGAAAACTGATATTCAAAGTCAGGGCAATGGCAATCACAGCCAGGAAAAACGCCAGTGCTTCGCTTCGAAACAGGCCGCTGATGAAGTCACCGAAATGCAATGCAAATGACAGGTTGATAAATAACTCACGCATCAGCGCGGTAGCCTGTAGACCTTTCAAATGACCGACAAACCAGAAAGCCAGCAACACAGGAATGGTGATGAGTGCGGCAACGATTTGATTTTCAGTCAGAGAAGAGAAAAACTGACCGATGGCGATGCACGACATGCCAAGCAATACAAAACCCAGGTAGCCTGAAAAAATATTCAAGGTTTGCGGATTACCGTAGATGTACAACGGAATCAGGTTGATGCAACTGGCCAAGGTCATCAGCAAAAAGATGGTGACAGCACCAAAGTATTTACCCAAAACCACTTGCCACTTGGCCAACGGCAGTGTCATCAACAATTCAATCGTGCGCCCGCTGTATTCCGCAGAAAACAAACGCATGGTCAACACCGGAATCAGAGTCAGCAACAAAATACCCATGTTTTGCAGGGTCTGGTCCATGGTGCCGATACCTGTCAAAAAGATGTTGTAGGTAAAGAAATAACCGGTTCCCAGTAGAAAAACTGCAATCACAAAATAGGCGATAGGCGAATAAAAGTACGCCAGCATTTCTTTTTGATAGACAGCCTTCAGGCCGTTCAATGCTCTCATTTCACTTACTCCGGATTCTTGGATGACTGAGCCACATAGCGCAGGAAAACGTTTTCAAGCGTCGGTTTGCGACGCTCAAGCCTTTGCAGCTCTCCTGCTGAAGTTACTGCGCGTGCAATTCGTTGCTGTATGCCTTCATCCTCAGAAACCATGCAATCAAAGCTCAATAATTTTGCGTTCGGAACGGTTGAAGAATTCACACTGACCACACCGTCTACCGCTTGCAAAGCCTGTTTGATCGCGGCTTCATCGCCGGCAGCTTCGACCCAAACCACATTGCTTTCTTCGGCGGCCTGCTGCAACCTGTCGGGCGTATCTACAGCCAGCATACGGCCCTGGTTGATGATGGCGACACGACTGCAAAGCAATGTCACTTCCGACAATATGTGCGTAGACAACAGCACGGCACGTTCATTGCCGAACAAACGGATAACTTCACGTGTTTCATGTATCTGGCCGGGATCCAGGCTGGCGGTCGGCTCGTCAAGCAACAACACATCCGGGTCACCCAGCAGCGCCTGTGCCAAACCGACACGCTGGCGATAGCCTTTGGAGAGTTTGTAAATTTCTTTGTCCACCACGGATGCAAGTTTGCAGGCATCCACCACCTTTTCAAGGTGAGCGGGGAATTGAGTTTTGTTGATGCCCTTGGCGGTTGCCACAAAGCGCAAATAAGATTTCACATCCAGCACGTCGTACAACGGGGGATGCTCGGGCAAATAACCCAATTTTTGCGAGGCCATGTGGTTTTGAGTAGCCATGTCATACCCGGCGACTTTGACGGTTCCGGAAGTCGTCGATGTAAAACCGGAAATCATGCGCATGGTGGTGGTTTTGCCCGCACCATTAGGTCCTAAAAAGCCAACAATTTCACCTTTTTTGACATGGAATGAAATATCGTGAATGATGGTCTTGCTACCGTAGCGTTTGGATACTCTATCTAGTTCAATCATGTTCATCTAAGGATTTCGTGAAGGCATTAAGGCGTTCACATTTTCAGCAACTGAAAAAAAGCCCCCACAAAGTGGGGGCTTTGCCTCAACCAGTATATGGCTGATTATTTATACCATTTGTTACCACCGGTAGCAAACTGATTACCATCATGAGAGAACAGGAGTTTGGCGCCTTCGAGGTCACGCATGAATTTCAGCTTGTTTGCTGAGTCAGACCAGTCTTTGACGCTGTAGTTCAAACCAGCAACATAGCCGTCGGCATTTTCCTGCATCCACAAAGCATCTTGCGTGATGATGATGGTGTTGCCTGAACCCAGTTTCACTTTCAGTGACTGGTGACCAATGGTGTGGCCGGGGGTAGAGATGATTTTGACGCTGCCGTCGCCGAACAGGTCGTAGTCGCCGTCGATTTCGTAGTAGGTGTAGTTACGTGCAGCCATCAAGTCAGCCATCACGAATGTTCCAGGTGTATCACGACCTTGGAACTTCTCAGGCCACCAGCCTTGGTAGAGTTCTTTCTTCTGGAACACGTGAACTGCTTTAGGGAACATGCCGATATTGCCGGCGTGGTCCAAGTGGCTGTGTGAAGACACAACAACTTTGACATCAGCAACAGTCAAGCCGACTTTTTCCAGCTGCTTGTCGATCACGTCTGAACGCTTTTGGTTAGGCTTGAGGAAGTCGCAGTTACCGGCAGACCAGTATTCTTTGCAATTGCCGTCAGAAATAGCTACGTTGTTACCTGTGTCAAACACAACGACGCCTTTGGTCGGGTGCTTGATGATCCACATGGACACAGGAATAGTGATGTCCTTGGCAGTGGGGTAGGTGGGGATCAGGCCTTGAATGTTGAAAGGACCAAACATACCGCTGGTGGTCCAATAAACTTCCTGTGCGTTAGCAGCAGGTGAGACGCCAGCCATGAGGCCAGCCAACAAAGAGGCGACGAGAGCGATTTTTTTCATGTTTGAGTCCTATGCAAGTGTTGAGAGCAGTGAAAGTTGAAAACTAACCTGACGATATTATTTGGGTTTTATATAAAGTCAATGATGGTTTTCCGAGCCAGAGCATATTTCTGCCAGGCGTTTTAGACTGATCACACAAACACTTGGTCCTCATGCGTTACTTGACTGGCATTCAAGGGATTTCCCTAGTATATAAAGCGACAAAATTGTTGCGTTTTTGATGAAAATTCATCGCCGCTTGAGCACATGCACAAATTCGTCCCCGACAGTTTCCTGCGACATCAGTTCATTGCCGGTTTGTTTGGCAAACGCGGCGAAGTCGCGCAATGAGCCTTTGTCCGTTGACACCACTTTGAGCAACTGACCGGTTTGCATGGGTGTCAAAGCCTTTTTGGCTTTCAAAATGGGTAAAGGGCAGTTCAGGCCGCGGGTATCAAGTTCCAGATCAATATGCATATGAGAATAAATTCAAAAAATTAACAAGGTTTTATTCCAGGCTTTGCGCTGCACGCTCTTCCCAACTCATGAAACGCGGCTCTATGCCTTGCGTACGCAGCCAGTCCCCCATGGCGTAACCGGTACCGGCTGGCCAACAAATGATGTCTTGGTAGTTGTAGAGCTTGTATTCAGCCAACTCAGGTGACAAACGCACCTCGCCATCAGCCACTGCATGGTAGGCAATGATGACCTGGTTCATGCGCTGAAAGTCATACACGCCGATCAATTTAAGCGCAGACACCTTTAAATTGGTTTCCTCAGCGATTTCACGCTTAATGCCTTCCTCCGGCGTTTCGCCCGCTTCCATGAAACCGGTGATCAAAGCAAAACGTCTGCCGGTCCAGGCGGCGTTGCGCGCCAGCAATATTTGCCCTCTGTATTGCACGATACCGGCAAGCACCGGCGTCGGGTTGTTCCAATGCGTCCATTGGCAGACCACGCAACGCATGCGCGCTTTCGGGCCGCCATCTTCTTCTTGCGAGATCAACTGCAATTCCGTAGCGCACATCGGGCAGTATTGATATTGGCTCATGCGGGAAACACTCCGGTGGATAAATAACGGTCACCGCGGTCGCACACGATGAAAACAATGGTGGCGTCGCGCACCTGCTGCGCGATTTGCAAGGCCACCCAACACGCACCCGCAGCTGAGATGCCTGCAAACATACCTTCTTCGCGCGCGAGCCGACGGCACATGTCTTCGGCGTCGCTTTGACTGACGTAAACCAGTTCATCCACGTGCGTGGCATCGTAAATTTTCGGCATGTACTCGGGCGACCATTTGCGAATTCCCGGAATGCGCGAGCCTTCACTGGGTTGCGCGCCTATGATTTTCACCTGCGGGTTTTGCTCTTTCAAATAACGCGACACACCGGTGATGGTGCCAGTCGTACCCATGGCGCTGACGAAATGCGTGATGCGCCCATCCGTTTGCTGCCAGATTTCAGGACCTGTGGTTTCATAGTGAATGCGCGGATTGTCTGTATTGGCAAACTGGTCCAACACCCGGCCTTTGCCTTCGGCTTGCATGCGGTCCGCCAGATCGCGCGCGCCTTCCATGCCGGTGGTCTTGGTCGTGAGTATCAATTCAGCGCCAAACGCTTTCATGGTTTGCGCGCGTTCAATGGACAAGTCCTCGGGCATGATCAAGACCATGCGATAGCCTTTGATGGCCGCAGCCTTGGCCAGCGCATTACCGGTGTTGCCCGATGTGGCTTCATTCAATGTGTCGCGAGGCTTGATGTCGCCACGCTCTTCAGCGCGTTGAATCATGGACAAGGCCGGTCTGTCTTTGACTGAACCGGCCGGGTTGTTGCCCTCGAGCTTGCCAAGCAGCACATTGCCGCGCGATTGGTTGTCAGCAACACCTATGCGTTGCAGGCGCGCAATGGGCGTGTGGCCGATCGCCGCTTCGATGCTTGGATAGTTCATACCTACACTGTGCCATAATTCTTATCCCTCTCCTGCCGGAGTGGCGAAATTGGTAGACGCAGCAGATTCAAAATCTGCCGGTGCAAAACACCGTGCCGGTTCGATTCCGGCCTCCGGCACCAGCTGATGGCAATAAAAACACGATCCCACAAGGGTCGTTTTTTTATGCCTATCCAAACGGATGCAAGCCCCTCGAGGACTTAAGATGACGGTTTGCGATTTACCCATCAAACCACACCATGAGCTTGCTCTTCACCCCCATCACACTGAACTCTCCGCGCGGCCCGCTGACCTTACCCAACCGCATCGTGGTTGCACCCATGTGCCAATACGCCTGTGATTTGGACGGCAAGGCCAACGACTGGCATTTGATGCACTGGGCAAATTTACTCAATAGCGGAGCCGGTGTGTTCATGATCGAAGCCACCGCCGTCACCGCGCAAGGCCGCATCACGCCGAATTGCCTGGGCTTGTGGGACGACGCCACTGCGAATGCATTGGCCGACAACCTGGCGCGCGCGCGCAAACTAGCGCCTCCTACTGCGGTGTGTTTGCAAATTGCCCACGCCGGGCGCAAAGCTTCCAGCGCTCAGCCGTGGAACGGCGGCATGCTGATTCGCAAAGCCGATGGCGGTTGGGAACCGGTGGCGCCCTCGCCCATCAACCTGTTGCCCGGCGAAGACCCGCCGCATGAAATCGATGCTGCCGGTTTGATCGATATTGAAAAAGCATTTGTGAAAGCCGCTGAACGTGCGCAAGCCATGGGCTTGGAAATGCTGGAACTGCACGGCGCACACGGCTATTTGCTGCACGAATTTTTGTCGCCCATTGCCAACCAGCGCAACGACAACTATGGCGGTAACTTCGCCAACCGTGCGCGTTTTCCTTTGCAAGTGTTCAGAGCGGTTCGCAAGTCGTTCAACGGCGTGCTGGGCATGCGTTTGTCTGCCAGCGACTGGATAGAAGGCGGATGGGATCTGGAGCAAACGACTGACTTCACCAAATTGTTGAAGCAAGCCGGTGCCGACTTTGTGCACGTGTCTTCCGGCGGCATTTCACCGCAGCAAAAAATCAGCATAGGCCCGGGCTACCAGGTGCATTTCGCCAAACACATCAAACTGCAAACCGGTTTGCCCACCATCGCGGTCGGTTTGATCACCGAACCGCAACAAGCCGAAGACGTGTTGCAGGCGGGCGATGCCGACATGATTGCGCTGGGTCGCAGCTTTTTATACAAGCCGCGCTGGGGCTGGGAAGCCGCCGCAGCAATCGGCGGTCAGGTGCAAGCAACGCAACAATACTGGCGCAGTCTGCCGCGCGAAGTCACCGGCATATTCGGCGACGCCAAAATCGGCATGCGTTAAAACACCGGCTTGCCCTGCAAGCCTTCGCGCACCGTGGGGTAGCGCAGCTTCATGCGCAACTCGGTTTTCAAACGCTGGTTTTGCATGCGTCTGGATTCACTCATGAAACTCAATGCCATGGCAGGCAATGCGGTTTGCGCCTGCTCGCGGCTGATGCGCGGCGGACGCGGCAGTTGCCACAGGTCTGCTGCCCAGTTCATGTAGTCCCCCATCAACACATCGCTGTCGTCGCTGACGTGCAGGTGACGCAAGGTTTTGCCGCGCCAGAGCGCAAGCACAGTCGCACGCGCCAGATCGTCTGCATGAATATGGTTGGTGTACACATCATCTGTTGCTTGCAACACCGGCGTGCCGCGCTGCAGCCGTTCGCGCGGCGTGCCACCCTCGCGGTCCAGCGCGTAAATGCCTGGAATACGCAACACATTGATGCGCGGGAAACCGCGCGAGCCCCAGGCGTTCAACCAGGCTTCGGCATCCACACGTCTATGAGCTCTATCGGTTTGCGGGTTCAATAACTGTGTTTCGTTTATCAACGCGCCAGCGCAATCACCGTAAACGCCGCTGGTCGAACCGTACACCACAGCTTGCGGCCCAGAGCGCAACAACAGTGCCTGCACCAAAGCACGGGTGCGCGGATCGCTGCGTCCCTGCAAAGGCGGCGGTGCCATGTGAATGATGTGGGTTGCCACGCCAGCCAGTCGTCGCAAGCTCGCAGGTTCATCCAGATTGCCACGCAATGCAGCGATGCCTTGCTGCTGCAAATGCGCAACCCGCGACTCACTGCTGGTCAAGGCATACACACGGCTGGCGTTTTTCAACAAGCCGGCAGCGCGCGCACCGACATCACCGCAACCGACGATCAATACACGCGGACGTCTGAAGCGCGCAGGCAGTGCGCCGAGAGGGCTTTGGTTTGAGGGCAAAATCCAATCTTTCGTTGTTTAAAAAATACAAGGATAGCAAGCATGACTTTTCAAGTTTCAGTGCAACCCAGTGGCCGTTCGTTCAGCGTGGACAAGGACGAAACGATTCTGACGGCGGGTATACGCCAGGGAGTCGGCTTGCCCTACGGCTGCAAAGACGGTGCCTGCGGTTCCTGCAAATGCCTGAAAGTCTCCGGCGAGATCCAAATGAGCGCTTACCAAAGCAAGGCCTTGAGTGACGACGAATTGGCCAAAGGCATGGTGCTGACCTGCCGCGCCACCGCCATGAGCGATGTGGTGCTCGAGTCGCGCCAGGTCACCAGCGCCGACGCTTTTCCGATCCGCAAAATGCCGGTGCGCATTGCTTCATTGGAAAAAATGTCGCATGACGTGATGCGCATCTCACTGCAATTGCCTTCTACTGAAAACGTGCAGTACCACGCTGGACAGTATGTAGAGTTTTTATTGCGCGACGGTTCGCGCCGTGCCTACTCGATCGCGAATGCGCCGCACACATTGGTTGCAGGTGCCCCTGTGATCGATTTGCATATACGGCACATGCCTGGCGGCAAATTCACCGACCATGTGTTCGGTGCCATGAAAGAAAAAGAAATACAACGCATAGAAGCGCCGTTCGGCGGTTTTTACCTGCGCGAAGACAGCGACAAACCCATGGTGTTGCTGGCTTCGGGCACCGGCTTTGCGCCTATCAAAGCGTTGCTGGAACACATGCAGCATAAAAACATTCAACGCCCCGCGCGTTTGTACTGGGGCGGCCGCCGTCCTTCAGATTTGTACATGAACGATTGGGTGATGGCGCAATTGGCTGTGATGCCGCATCTGCAATACATACCCGTGGTGTCCGACGCTTTGCCCGAAGACAACTGGACAGGCAGAACCGGATTTGTACACGCTGCGGTGCTGCAAGATCTGCCAGACTTGTCAGCGCATCAGGTCTATGCCTGCGGCGCGCCGGTGGTGATTGATGCGGCTCAGCGTGATTACCTGGCGCACGGATTACCTGCGGATGAATTTTTCGCCGACTCGTTCACCAGCGAAGCCGATAAGCTTTAAGTTTTTTTGGCTTGCGCGTTTTTGTCGCGCAGCAAGCGCATTTTTTCTGCGATCTTGATTTCCAAACCTCGCTCCACCGGTTCGTACAACACCGGTGGCTTCATGCCATCTGGCCAATAGTTTTCACCGGCGGCGAATGCATCGGCTTCGTCATGCGCATACCTGTAGGCCTTGCCGTAGTCCAAGTCTTTCATCAACTGCGTAGGCGCATTGCGCAAATGCATGGGCACAGGCCGAGTGCCGTCGCTCTTGATGAGTTTGCGCACATTGTTATAAGCCTTGTAAACCGCATTCGATTTGGGGGCGATAGCCAGATAGACCACGCATTCGGCCAGCGCGAGTTCGCCATCCGGTGAACCCAAGCGTTCGTACACCTCGGCAGCGTCCAGCGCTAAGCGCAGTGCACGCGGGTCGGCCAAACCGATATCTTCGGCGGCCATGCGTATCATGCGCCGCGCCATGTACTTGGGTTCTGCGCCGCCGTCGAGCATGCGCACCAGCCAGTACAAGGCGGCATCCGGGTCTGAGCCGCGCACCGATTTATGCAGCGCACTGATGGTGTCGTAAAACTGCTCTCCGCCTTTGTCGTAACGACGAATGCGCTCACCCAGCACTTTCATCAACCAAGCATCAGTCAGCAACAACAGTTGTTCACGCTGCGCCGCCACCGCCAAGGTCTCCAAGGTATTTAGCAAACGCCTGGCGTCGCCGTCGGCATACGCGATCAAGCGCGCTTGTGCAGCATCTTCAAGCGCGGGCACGGCATCAATGGCACGCGCTTTGCCGACGATTTGCGTCAAATCATCTTCAGACAAAGGCTGCAACACATACACCGCCGCACGCGACAACAAAGCCGAGTTCACTTCAAACGACGGGTTCTCAGTGGTCGCGCCGATGAAGGTGAACAGGCCAGACTCGACATGCGGCAAAAACGCATCCTGTTGGCTTTTGTTGAAACGGTGCACCTCGTCAACAAACACAATCGTGCGTTTGTGCTCCAGCGAATCACGTGCGGCCTGCGCCATCTCCACCGCTTCGCGGATTTCTTTCACACCACCGAGCACCGCGCTGATTGAGAGAAATTGCGCGTCAAACGCATCCGCCATCAAACGCGCAATCGTGGTCTTGCCCACCCCGGGCGGGCCCCACAACAAACAACTGTGCGGTTGACCGGACTCAAACGCCACCCGCAGCGCCATGCCTTCACCCAAAATGTGTTGCTGGCCCACGACCTCGGCCAGCGTGTGCGGGCGCAAGCGCTCGGCCAGCGGTGAATGGGGGTTAGGGGATGCGGTGCTCATGGCGATTAAGGCTATTGTGGCCCGATCACAGCCAAACCTGCTTGCAGGAACACATGACGCCAGGCGTGCAGCTTGCGCTCGAACGACCAAGTGGCGTTCGCCGGGCTGCTCGACGGTAGCCGGTACACCGGCACGCCCAGCGCTTGCGTGTGTTTGGCATGTTTGAAACTTTCGCCGCCGTTGTGCGCAATCGCCTTCAATTGGGGACAGGCGTTTTGCAACAACTTCAAATCATTGGGCTGCGCTTGGCGGATGCTGCTGTCCAGACTGCCCTCGCGCTCGCATGCTGCGTACACGTCCCATAAACCGATGCCGTGTTCAAGCAACCAGTCGCAGCGCCGGGCGTACTCCATGCTCAGCACTTCGGGCGTGACAGGCGACAACAGTGTGGCCGTTATTTTCCAGAAATGGTTTTGTGCATGGCCGTAATACTGCTGTTTTTGCAAAGAGGCCACGCCCGGAAAACTGCCCAGCACCAGCAAACGGGTGGCGGCAGAATAAAGCGGAGCCAGTCCTTGCAACACCTCAGGGCTTGATCAAATCAGCGCCTTTGGGTGGCACAAAACTGAATTGCGAGGGCGTCAAATATTTGGGATTGATGTCGGTACGTTCAAACTTGATCAGCGAACGCGTGCCGAACGCATCCAGAATTTCAAGTTGCGACAACATCACCTGCTCGCCTTGCACCCGCATACCGATGCGGATTTTTTGCAGACTACCGTCTTGCGATTTCGGCGCAGCGCTGATCCATTGCAAACCCTCTGCGTTGGCCTCGGCTTGCAAATCAAATTCTTTTTGCAGCGTTGCCAAATCGGTGGCCGAAGCGATCAAAGCAGCCGGTGTACTGCCCAAGGCCTGCGCTTGGTTGCGTTGCGTGACTTGGTTCATGTCTGCGTCGTACAGCCACAGGTGTTTGCCATCAGCGACGATATTTTGCAAAAACGGTTTGGCGTAATCAAACCGGAACACCATCGGCCTGATGAAAGAAAAACTGCCGTTGGAAATTTTGATCTTGGCGGGACGGCTGTCTTTGGACGGCGTGGTCACTGTTTGTGTGAACTCAGCGCGCATGCTGCGTGTGGACGACAAAAATTTTGCCAAACTGTCCAGACTGTCGGCGCGTGCCACCGCACACACGCTCAAGGCCACTGCGGCCAAACAGGCGACACGGATACAGGCGCTGATTACGGAGAATAACTTCATATCAACTTTCAATAACAACTACACAGAGATGCTTTAACTCTTGAACACACAAGCATTTATTCCTGGCGTGTGGGCACCAGTATTTCACGCTGACCGTTGCTACTCATGGCGCTGACCATGCCGGCTTTTTCCATGTCTTCCACCAAACGGGCGGCGCGGTTGTAGCCGATTTTCAAATGGCGTTGCACCAGCGAAATGCTGGCCTTGCGGTTTTTTAACACCACTTCAACAGCCTGGTCGTACATCGGGTCTTTTTCGCTGGCGGTCTCGCCGAACAGGTCGGGGCCGTTGGCCTCACCGTCGACCGTACCGCCTTCAAGCAAGCCTTCGATGTAATTCGGCTCACCTTGGGTTTTCAAATAATTGACGACCCGGTGTACTTCTTCATCGCTGACAAAAGCGCCGTGCACGCGGATGGGGAAACCGGTGCCGCTGGGCAAATACAACATGTCGCCCATGCCCAGCAAAGCTTCTGCACCCATTTGGTCAAGAATAGTGCGACTGTCGATTTTGCTGCTGACCTGGAACGCGATGCGGGTCGGGATATTGGCTTTGATCAAGCCGGTGATCACATCCACGCTCGGGCGTTGCGTGGCCAGAATCAAATGGATGCCGGCGGCGCGCGCTTTTTGCGCCAGACGCGCGATGAGCTCTTCAATTTTTTTACCGACCACCATCATCAAGTCGGCCAATTCATCGATCACCACCACGATATGCGGCAAACGCTCCAATGGCTCCGGATCGTCAGGCGTCAGGCTGAACGGGTTGGGCATGGAATGACCGGCTTCCAGCGCTTCTTCTATCTTGTGGTTGTAGCCGGCCAAATTTCGAACGCCTAACTTGCTCATCAATTTGTAGCGGCGCTCCATCTCACCGACGCACCAGTTCAGACCGTGTGCGGCTTGCCGCATGTCGGTGACCACGGGCGCGAGCAAATGCGGTATGCCTTCGTAAACCGACATCTCCAGCATCTTGGGGTCGATCATTAAGAGGCGCACATCGCGGGCTTCTGCTTTGTAAAGCAGGCTCAAAATCATGGCGTTGATACCCACCGATTTACCCGAGCCTGTGGTGCCTGCCACCAACACGTGCGGCATCTTGGCCAGGTCAGCCACCACGGGATGGCCGCCTATGTCTTTGCCCAAACCCATGGTCAACAAAGACTTGGCTTCGTTGTAGACCTCGGAGCCCAGAATTTCACTCAAGCGTATGGACTGGCGTTTGGCGTTGGGCAACTCCAGCGCCATGAAGTTTTTGCCCGGTATGGTTTCCACCACGCGTATAGATACCATGCTGAGCGAGCGCGCCAAATCTTTGGCCAGGTTGACGATTTGCGAACCTTTGACACCGGTGGCCGGTTCGATTTCATAACGGGTCACCACCGGGCCTGGAGCGGCGGCCAGTACTTTGACTTCGACGCCGAAGTCGCGCAGTTTTTTCTCTATCAAGCGACTGGTGAATTCGATGGTCTCGGCATCCACCGGGTCTTGTCTGGTTTGCGAGTCGTCCAGCAGATCAACCTGCGGCAGGCGCGAATCCGGCATGTCATTGAACAAAGGCTTTTGCCGTTCGCGCGCCATGCGTTCGCTTTTCGGGGGAGCCAAGGGCTCCGGGTCGACCAGAATACGCACCGGTCTGGGCGGCAACTCTTCGCTGTCCACTCTGTCGGTTTGCACGTCTTCTTCGCGTTCACGCGCCGCCGCCTGTCCCATCGCCAGGTCTTCGGCCATCTCGCGTCGTTCGCGCCAACCGGCAATCGCCTGGTCAATACCGGCACCGATTTTTTCAGCCAGTTGCACCCAGGAAAAACCAAAAGTCCATGACAGTCCCACCAGCATGAAGACGATGAACACCAACGCAGAGCCGTTAAAGCCCAGCCATTTGGCCGCAGCACCGCCGACCAGGTAACCCAGAATGCCGCCCGCATGGTGACCTGCGATGTGCGCATCAAAACGGTACAAACGGGTGTATTCCAGCCCGGTGCTGGAGAGCATCAACAAGACCAGACCGCTCCAGAATGCCCAGCGGCTTAATCGCCAAATGTGTGCTTCAAGCACAGGACTGTCTTCGCTGCGCATACGCGCAGCCAGCGCGTTCAACCAACTGACCAGGCTAGCCAGATAACACCAGACGATGGAATAACCAGCAATAAAAAATCCCAGGTCACTGATGGCAGCCCCTATGCGCCCGCCCCAGTTGTGCGGCACCGCGCTAGAGCCCGAGGTGGTCCAGGCTGGATCCTGGGCCGTGTGGCTGAGCATGGACACCAGCCAAAACAGCAGAAAAACAAAGCCCAAGGACAAAGCAATTTCTTGGACAAAGCGTTGCCAGCCGCTGGCAGGCGGCGGGTTATCCTTGGAATTATTGAGGGTGTTTAAAGAGTAAGTCATTGCCGGACGTAAGCTTAACAGGCGCGCCGGGGACAGCGGTTCCGCCAAAGCCTAAAATCACAGGCTTCGAAGCGCAGCGTTTGCCTTCTCACCTGTACCTCTGGACACCATGACCTCCCCCCAACACAGCAAAGTTCTCATCCTCGGCTCCGGCCCTGCCGGTTACAGCGCAGCCGTTTATGCCGCACGCGCCAATTTGCAACCCACCTTGATCACCGGCATGGCCCAGGGCGGCCAACTGATGACCACCACCGATGTGGATAACTGGCCGGCCGATGTGCACGGCGTGCAAGGCCCGGATTTGATGCAGCGTTTTCTGGAACACGCCGAGCGCTTCAACACCAAGATGGTGTTTGACCATATCAACAAAGTCGATTTCAGCCAGCGCCCGTTCACTTTGACCGGCGACAGCGGCACCTACACCTGCGACGCGCTCATCATCGCCACCGGCGCATCAGCCAAATACCTGGGCCTGCCATCAGAGCAAAGTTTCATGGGGCGCGGTGTATCCGGTTGCGCCACCTGCGACGGTTTCTTTTACCGAGATCAGATCTGCTGCGTGGTCGGCGGCGGTAACACTGCTGTCGAGGAAGCCTTGTATTTGTCCAACATCGCCAGCAAAGTGCATTTGATTCACCGGCGAGACAAGTTCAAAGCCGAGGCCATCATGATCGACAAGCTGATGGATAAGGTCAAAGCAGGCAAGATCGTGCTCGAACTGCACAGCGTGCTTGACGAAGTGCTGGGTGACTCCTCGGGCGTGACCGGCGTGCGCTTGAAAAACGTCCAAGACAACCAGACACGCGATCTGGCTGTGCACGGTTGCTTCATCGCCATCGGCCACCAGCCTAACACCGGTATTTTTGAAGGCCACCTGAGCATGAAAGACGGCTACATCGTCACGCAAAGCGGTTTACAAGGCATGGCCACCCAGACCAGCGTGCCCGGCGTGTTTGCCGCCGGCGATGTACAAGACCATGTGTACCGCCAGGCCATCACCAGCGCCGGCACCGGCTGCATGGCCGCTTTGGACGCACAACGCTTTCTGGAGCAATAAGCATTCATTGGCTTGGCTTGGGCTCAGCCCGGCAGCGGCAAGCTATAATATTTGGCTCAGCGTGATCCGGCCTGCCAGTTTGGCTACCGGTGAAAGGGATACCGCCCCCTTCAAAGGCGAGGTCTAGCCGGGTTTCTCTCCGGCTGTTAACAAGGAGTGTCTGATGGCACGTGTATGCGAAGTAACGGGCAAAGGCCCGATGGTGGGCAACAATGTTTCCCACGCCAACAACAGAACCAAGCGCCGCTTTCTTCCCAATCTGCAATACCGCCGATTCTGGGTAGAGACCGAAAACCGTTGGGTGCGTTTGCGCGTGTCCAGTGCTGCATTGCGCCTGATCGACAAAAAAGGCATTGACGTGGTTCTCGCAGACATGCGCGCTCGCGGCCAAGCTTAATTTTTCACCGACTTTTAAAGGACTTTCACCATGGCTTCCAAAGGCGGACGCGAAAAAATCAAGCTGGAATCAACTGCCGGCACCGGTCACTTCTACACGACCAGCAAAAACAAAAAAACCATGCCCGAAAAAATGTCGATCATGAAGTTCGACCCTAAGGCACGCAAGCACGTCGAGTACAAGGAAATCAAACTCAAGTGAGTTTTCCGGTACCCGAAAAAAAACCGCCTCACGGCGGTTTTTTTTCGTCCTGCGGTTTGACGTCAGCGTTTACTTGACGGCAGGTGCAGTGGCAGCGGCAGCAGGAGCGGCGTCTTTCTTAGCGGCCTTGTGTGCAACTTTGTGCTTTTTCGTTGTATCGGCAGCAGGCTTGGCTGCGGCAGGAGCCGCAGCAGCTGTGGTTGCAGCCGGGGCAGTGGTAGCCGCAGGCGCAGCAGCGGGGGAAGCAGCAAACGAAGCGGCAGCAAACACAGTGGTGATCAACAGAGCAGCAAAATTTTTCATGGAATACCTTTCAGTGGTTGAGGAAGAAAACCTCCAAAGCCTTGGAGTGATTATTCAACGGCCACTGAATACAGGAAGTTGACTGGAATAAATATTTATCTTGGTCAACCGCAAACGCCTGTTGTCGTTAATGCAAGCCGGACTGGTGGGCTAATTAAACCCGCGCAGCGCGCAATTGCATAGAAAAATCGCGCAAGGCCACCACGCCGCTTTGCTCGGCGCGCAAACACCATTGCTGCAAATCCAGCGCCAGCTGCGCCCGGCTGGCGTTCGTGTTCAGCCACGACTGACGCAGTTCTTCGCGCATGCGCACCATGGTGTCTACATTCGGCAAAGCGTCCCGCGCTTGTTTGAGCAACGCGTGAAATTGCACGGGTACTTGCACCTCGTCACGGTGCATCCAGCGTTTGGCTGCGCTCAATACCGCGTCGGCCGGTAGTTTGGGTAAAGCCGCGACTTCCTGCTTTAACGCGGTTTGCAACTGGCGCGCAAAGCCGGCCATAACTTCGTAACGGTTGGTGATCAGCGCTTCCAAGGTTTGTTCATTTGCCACGGCTTGCACTTCAGCGTAATGCAACTTGGGCGGCGTCTTTTTGACCGTCGCCAATCCCAGTGTTTCCAAGATGCGTATGTACAACCAGCCGATGTCAAATTCGTAAGGCTTGACCGACAACTTGGCCGACGTGGGGTAAGTGTGGTGGTTGTTGTGCAGCTCTTCGCCGCCGATGATGATGCCCCAGGGCGAGATGTTGGTGCTGGCGTCCGGCGCTTCGAAATTGCGGTAACCCCAGTAATGTCCAAACCCGTTGATCACCCCTGCGGCGGTGACCGGAATCCACAGCATTTGCACTGCCCATACGGTGAGGCCAATGGCACCGAACAAAGCCAAGTCGATAACCAGCATCACGCCCACACCTTGCCACGGGAAATACGCATACACATGGTTTTCCAGCCAGTCATTCGGGGTGCCGTGTCCGTATTTACGCAAGGTTTCGGCGTTGGCGGCCTCGCGCCTATACAACTCTGCCCCTTGCCAAAACACGGTTTTGATCCCCATGACCTGCGGGCTGTGCGGGTCATCTTCAGATTCGCATTTGGCGTGGTGCTTGCGGTGAATCGCCGCCCAGGATTTGGTGGTCATGCCGGTAGTCAGCCACAGCCAGAGCCGGAAAAAATGTGCAGGCAGCCAGTGCAAATCCAGCGAACGGTGGGCTTGGTGGCGGTGCAGGTAAATCGTTACAGAGGCGATGGTGATGTGCGTCATCAACAAAGTAAACGCCACCAATTGCCAAGCGCTCAAATGCCAAGTGCCGTAGGCCAGCCAATTGAGCAAGGTATCGAGCCAGGGCCATGCAGGTAACACCATATGTATCCTTAGAAATTCAGAATGCGATGAATTTTAAAACCGGCTCATGACAAAGTCCAAGCCGCTGCAAAGAACCCATCGGTGGCGTGCAGATGCGGCCACAGACGCAAATACAAACCGTCTGGTGTGCACAAACTGTCAGCCTGCGCTACGCCGTCGGCGGCCAGCAGTTCGTTGACCGGCAGCGGCTTGAACTGCGGATGCGCTGCGCTGAACGCCTCGGCAATCATTTCGTTTTCTTCGCGCAGCAAACTGCAAGTGGCATAGACCAGCCGACCGCCGGGTTTGAGTAAGCGCGCTGCCGCGGCCAGGATGGCCGTTTGTTTGACCGATAACTCGGCCACAGCTTCAGGTGTTTGTCGCCATTTCAAATCCGGGTTGCGCCGCAAGGTGCCAAGCCCCGTGCAAGGTGCATCGACCAGCACCCGATCCATCTTGCCGCGCAAGCGCTTGATGCGGTCGTCGCGCTCGTGCGCAATCGCCACCGGGTGGATATTGGACAAACCACTGCGCGCCAGGCGCGGCTTGAGCGCGTCTAAGCGATGCGCCGAGGTGTCAAACGCGTACAAGCGACCGGTGTTGCGCATGCTCGCGCCCAGCGCCAGGGTTTTGCCACCGGCTCCGGCACAAAAATCGGCAACCATTTCGCCGCGCTTGGCATCCACCAACAGCGCCAGCAATTGCGAGCCCTCGTCCTGCACTTCGATATGGCCTTGCTCGAATAAAGCCAGTTTGCTGAGGTTGGGCTTGGCTGGCATGCGCAAGCCCCAGGGCGAAAACGGTGTGTCGTAGGCCTGAATGCCGCTGGCTTTGAGTAGCGCCAGCACGTCGGGGCGCTTGGCCAGCAAGGTGTTGACCCGCACATCGAGTCCGGCGGTCTGCTGCAAACTTTCCACCAGCGGCCAGAAGTTGTCGCCGAGTTGCGCTTCGAGCGCTTCTGCCAGCCAAGGCGGCAGATTGTGTTTATGCGGGGCGAGAAAATCGTCTTCGGTGGCAGCGTCGCAGTCGCTTAGCCACTTGAACTCCATCTCGCTCATGGCGGCTTTCATGAAGCCCCGGTCGCCGTGTTTAAGTTGTGGTTGCTGTTGCCGGGCTTGCGCATCCAAGTGCGCGGCCCAGCCCAGAATGGCCAAGCGGCGCTCGCGCACGCCGGTGCCGGATTTGGCCAAGTGTTCGAAGCGCAGCTTTTGCCGCAGCACGTTGTAAACAGTTTCGGCCAGCACGCTGCGCTCGCGCGGGCCCAGGTCCATGGTCTTGCGTTGGTCTCGAAAATACTTGGACACCACGCTGTCGGCGGGGTGTTCAAAACGTAACAAGAGGCGGGTGAGTTCGGTACAGGCGTCGAGCAGGGCTTTTGGGTGCATACGGCTATTGTCCCACCTTGACCCACTGAAAACCTAAAAGCCCCAACAGATTGCCAAACAGCAAGTCCGTCAAAACAATCAAGCAAACACCCCCGCCGTCTACTGCATCTGCGCCGACACCTGGCCCAAATGGTGCAAGCTGTCGCCGAATGTCATTTCCATTTGCGTCAAACGCTTAAAGTAATGGCTGACGATGTATTCATCGGTCACGCCAATGCCGCCGTGCAATTGCACCGCTTCCTGACCGACATGGCGGGTGGACCTGCCCATTTGCAATTTGGCACGTGACAGCGCGAGGCTGCGCTCGTCGGCAGGCGCATTGAGTTTGAGCGTGGCGTAATAGCTCATGGAGCGGCCCAACTCGAGTTGCATTTTCATGTCGGCAGCACGGTGTTGCAGTGCCTGAAACGCGGCGATGGGAACACCAAATTGCTTGCGGGTGTTCATGTATTCGGCGGTGATGGCCAATGTTTTTTCCATCAAGCCCACAGATTCGGCGCACAGCGCGGCAATGCCCACATCCACACCCAGTTGCAAGGCTGCCAAGCCTTGCAAAGACAGCAACTCAGCCGGGGCGTTTTTCAGCACCAACTCGCTCATGCGGCTGCCGTCCTGTGCGTGGTAACTGCGGCTGGTGTCACTGGTATCGCTGCGTTCCACCAACAACATGGCGAGTTGCCCTTGGTACATGGCCGGCACCAAAAACGCATGCGCATGGTCACCGGCGGCAACCAAACTTTTGTGGCCGCTGACATGCCAGACACCGTTGTTTTCAGTGGCGGTGGTGTGGCAGTGTTCCAAGTGGTAGCGCAGGCCGCGTTCCTGCTGCGCCAGCACCATCGGGGCTTCACCACTGGCAATGCGCGGCAGCCAAGCCTGCTTCAATGCTTCCGGCGCAAAACCTTGCAGCACTGCGCTGCTGATCCAGGCGTGTGCCAGCGGTTCCAGCAACATGCCGCGACCCAACTCTTCCATGACCACCATGCCTTCGACCGGGCCCATGGCCATGCCGCCGTAAGCGTCTTGCACATACAAACCGGTGAGGCCCAGTTCTGCCAAAGCTTGGTACACAGAAGCAGAAAACCCGCCCTCAGCCACGATGCGGCAGTGTTCATCAAAGCTGTAAGCCTTGTCCACCCATTTACGTACCGCGTCGCGCAATTGCTCTTGTTCGTCAGAAAAATCGAAGTCCATGGTGTTCCTTGTGTGTGTTCAGCCGAGCACGGTTTTGGCGACGATGTTGCGTTGCACTTCGTTGGAGCCGCCGTAAATCGTGGTTTTGCGCATATTGAAATAGGTGGAGGCCAGCGGCGCACAATGCGCTGCGCCCACATGGTCGCCTTGCCAACCCGCGTCCATGGCTTCGAAAATAAACGGCAGGCTGAAAGGCCCGGCGGCCAGCATCATGAGTTCGCTGTAACGCTGTTGAATTTCCGAGCCGCGTATCTTCAGCAAGCCTGCAATGTCCAGCGATTGCTTGCCGGATTTCTCGGCACTCAGCACGCGCAACACCATCATTTCTAAAGCGATGATGTCCACTTCCAGCTTAGCGATTTCATCGCGGAAACGCATGTCGTCGTACACGCCTTCTGCTTTGGCGATGCGCTTTAAGCGCTCGAGTTCGCGCTTGGCGCGGTTCACATCGGCGATGTTGGTGCGCTCGTGCGCCAGCAGGTATTTGGCGTAATCCCAGCCTTTGTTTTCCTGGCCGATCAGGTTCTCGGCGGGCACTTCCACGTTGTCAAACCAGACTTCATTGACCTCGCATTCGCCGTCCAGCAACTTGATGGGGCGCACGCTGACGCCCGGCGACTTCATGTCGATCAACAAAAACGAAATGCCGGTTTGCGGCTTGCCTTCGGTGCTGGTGCGCACCAGACAAAAAATCCATTCGCCGAACTGGCCTAAAGTGGTCCAGGTTTTTTGGCCGTTGACGATGAATTTGTCGCCAACGCGTTCAGCGCGTGTTTTCAATGAAGCGAGGTCTGAGCCCGAACCGGGTTCGCTGTAACCCTGGCTCCACCAGACTTTGCCGCTGGCGATGCCGGGTAAAAAACGTTGCTGCTGCTCGGCGTTGCCAAACGCCATGATGACGGGTGCCACCATGACCGGGCCGAAAGGTATGACGCGCGGCGCACCGGCCAAAGCGCATTCTTCTTCGAACAAATGCTTTTGCACCGCATTCCAGCCCGGACCGCCGAATTCTTTGGGCCAGCCGTAACCCAGCCAGCCTTTGACGCCCAAAATCAGCGCCCACGCTTGCATATCGTCGCGTGTCAGGCGCTGGGCGTTATGTACTTTGTGTGAAATCGCTTCGGGCAAATGGGCTTTCACCCAGGCGCGCACTTCTTCGCGAAATACCTGTTCTTCAGGCGTGAATGCCAAATCCATATGAATTCTCCGTGGGCCCTGTGGCAACTGTGATTGAGCAAATACGTGTTTTAGCACGACCGTGCGATTTTGCCCGAAAGCCGGGAACAAGCTGCCGCAGTCGTCATAATGGCCCGAATGAAAAACATCGTGATTCTGATTTCCGGCGGCGGCTCGAATATGTTGGCTATTGCCCGCGCCGCCAAGCTGGGCCACTGGGAAACAAAGTTGAATACACGGGTAGCCGCCATCATCAGCAACCGCCCCGATGCACGTGGTTTGACACTGGCCGCAGACATGGGTTTGACCACACAAGTGGTAGACCACACCGCGTTTGCCGACCGCCCTGACCCACGCACCGCTTTTGACGATGTGTTGCGTCAAACCATAGACAGCTATGAACCATCGCTGGTGGTGCTGGCCGGATTCATGCGCATACTGACACCGGGTTTTGTGGTGCACTATGAGGGCCGCTTACTCAATATTCACCCGTCCTTGTTGCCCGCATTTCCGGGGCTTCATACACACCAACGCGCCATAGACGCAGGCTGCCGTTTTGCCGGTGCCACCGTCCACCAAGTGACTGCCGAGTTGGACCACGGCCCGATATTGGCGCAAGCGGTGGTGCCGGTGTTGCCGGATGACAGCGCCGACAGCTTGGCCGCGCGCGTGCTCACGCAAGAGCATGTGATGTATCCGCTGGCGATTGAAGCGTTTTTAAAAGCCTTAGCTTGAACTGTTGAGCGAAGCAGAAAAACGGTAAATCCGGCAATTTGCCGTACACTAAATCTTCTCTCATCGCAAATTCCCCATGGCTACTTTGAACACCCCTACAGCGACAGCACGACTTGAAGCCCGCATCAGCGTTGACTTGCACGCCAGCCTCAAACGCGCGGCCGAGTTGCAAGGCCGGACCATGAGCGACTTTGTCATCTCGGCGGTTCAGGAAGCGGCGCGGCTCGCCATAGAACAAGCTGATTCGGTGAAGCTGTCTGCGCAAGACCAGCAAGCATTCGCCAACGCATTGATCAAACCGGCCAAACCCAGTGCCGCCATGAAGCGCGCCTTTGACCGCCGCAGCCGGTTGCTGGTGAATGAATGAGCGCTGCGTTTCGCGTCAGCAGGCTGACACCGCAAACCAACAGGGATAACTTCCATAGCGGCTCATCTGCACTTGACAGGTATTTCCACAGCCAAGTCACGCAAGACATTAAACGCAACATCACCGCCTGCTTTATTGCCAGCACAGATGAAGGCCGGGTGGCTGCGTTTTACACACTGGCGTCGGCCAGCATACTTTTGAACGATTTACCGCCGGACATCACGCGCAAACTGCCGCGCTACCCCAGTGTGCCCGCTGTGCGCATGGGCAGGTTGGCGGTAGACCAGTCTTTTCAAGGACAAGGTTTGGGCGGGGCCATGCTGGCAGACGCACTGCAACGCTGTGTTGCAGCTGAGATTGCGGCCTATGCCTTGCTGGTGGATGCCAAGGACACACAGGCCGCTGAGTTTTACGCACACCATGGTTTTATCGCACTGCCTCAACAAGCATTGACCTTGTTTCTGCCCTTAGCCTCTGTGCAAACACTGACCCGTTCCTAAATGAAAGTACACCATGTCTGACAGCGACCTGCCGCCCTTGCCAACACTGTCCGCCGGGCGCTACAGGCATTACAAAAAACTGGACTACGAGGTCTTAGGCGTGGTGCGCCACAGCGAAACGCTGGAGCCGCTGGTGCTTTACAAAGCGCTGTATGGTGAACAAGGGCTGTGGGTCAGGCCGTTTGCCATGTTCACCGAAGAGGTGGTGGTGGATGGGGTGCGCAGGCCCAGATTTGAAAAGCTCAACAACTGAGTTATTTTTTTAAGCAGCCAACCTGGAATTGCGCGGCAAATGCGCCATCAAAAATTCCATCTGGTCGGCCAGAATGCGGCGGTTGCGCAAAATAAAGTCTTCCCACAGCGTTGGCACATAAGGCGTGTAGAGCAGCGGCATGCGCGCCTGCTCGGGCGTGCGGTTGGCTTTGCGGTGGTTGCAGGTCTGACAAGCGGTGACCACGTTCATCCAAGTGTCCTGGCCGTGCTGGCCGAAGGGGATGATGTGTTCGCGGGTCAAATCGGTTTCGTGGAAATCGTCGCCGCAGTAAGCGCACAGGTTGCGATCGCGGGCGAAGAGTTTGCTGTTGGTCAATCCCGGTTTCAAATCGAAGGGGTTGATGCGCGGCACGCCTTTGGTGCCAATGATGCTGTTGATGACGATTTTGGACTGAACGCCGGTGACAGCGTTGTAGCCGCCTCGGTAAACCGCGACTTCGGCTCCGGCTTCCCAGCGCACCTCGCCCGCCGCGTAATGCGTGACGGCTTGTTCGAGCGATATCCAGGATTGCGGTAACCCTTGGGCAGACAGCTTCAAGACCTTCAACATTCACCTCCAATGAGATAAGCGAGCACTGACGTCAATCCATGACAATATACCTTGTTTCCAAGACGGTACTTTGACGACACCTCGCCACACATGCAAATTTTCAGAGGCATTCACCACCCCGGGCTGGCCCCGTCCTGCGCACTGACCATCGGCAATTTCGATGGCGTGCATCGCGGCCACCAAGCCATGCTGGCTTTGTTGCAAAACGAAGCGCGTCAGCGCGGTGTACCGTCTTGCGTCATGACCTTCGAGCCGCACCCGCGCGATTTTTTTGCCTCGCAGGCGAATAAGCCCGACATGGCCCCGGCCCGCATCGCCGGTTTGCGCGACAAACTCGCCGAGCTGCAAGCCTGCGGCATCGCCCAATGCGTGGTGCTGCCGTTCAACCAAACTCTGGCGACGCTCAGTCCGGACGATTTTGTGAAACAGATGCTGGTGCAAGGCCTGGGCGTGCGCTATGTCTTGGTGGGCGATGATTTTTGTTACGGTGCCAAACGCGCCGGTGACTACGCCTCGCTGTCGCGCAGCGGTCAGGCACTGGGCTTTGAAGTGGCCCGCATGAACAGTTATGAAATCTCCGAACCGCCGACGGCAGACAAACCCGGCGTTACCGGTGTGCGTGTCTCCAGCTCGGCAGTGCGGGAAGCATTGGCTAAAGGTGATATGCGACAAGCGGCGTTGCTGCTGGGCCGCCCCTATGCGCTCTCTGGCCATGTGGTGCACGGGCGCAAACTCGGGCGCGAGCTCGACTGCCCCACCCTGAACCTGCGTTTCAACCATGTCAAACCGGCTGCCAGCGGTATTTTTGTGGCTCAGGTGTACGGGCTGAGTGATAAACCGCTGCCGGGCGTAGCGAATTTCGGCGTGCGTCCGTCGCTGGATGCAAACGATGTGAACCGGGGTCGCGTGCTGCTGGAAACGCATTGTTTGGACTGGCCCGCGTCATTGGGCGCTGAGGGGGGCTACGGTAAACTCATCAAGGTGGAACTGCTGCATAAATTACACGACGAATTGAGATACGACAGCCTGGATGCCTTGAACCGGGGCATACAACGCGACTGCGACGATGCACGCGCCTGGCTGAGCAGCCGAATTTGACAGGGCCTGCATGACGCACCTTGCCCCGCGTCTCCTATATCCACTGACAGCTGCACCGGATGCCGCAGCCTCAATCCCGAATCCATTCGAATACTTTGATACTGAATTGACATGACCGACGCAAACACCACCGATTACCGCGCCACCTTGAACCTGCCGGACACGCCATTTCCCATGCGCGGCGACCTGCCCAAGCGTGAACCGGCATGGGCCAAAAGCTGGACAGACCAAGGCCTTTACAAACAATTGCGCGTGGCGCGCCACGGCCAGCCACTGTTTGTGTTGCACGACGGCCCGCCCTACGCCAACGGCAAATTGCATATCGGCCATGCGCTGAACAAAGTGTTGAAAGACATGATCGTCAAAAGCCGCCAACTGGCTGGCTTTGATGCGCAATACATTCCCGGCTGGGACTGTCACGGCTTGCCGATTGAAAACGCCATCGAAAAACTGCATGGCCGCAAACTGTCGCGTGACGATATGCAAGCCAAGAGCCGCGCGTTTGCCACCGAGCAAATCGACCAACAGCGCGAAGACTTCAAACGCTTAGGCGTTTTAGGCGACTGGGAACGACCTTACCGCACCATGGACTTTGCCAACGAAGCCGGAGAAATCCGCGCCTTCAAACGCGTGATCGAACGCGGTTTTGTGTACCGTGGTTTGAAGCCTGTTTACTGGTGCTTCGATTGCGGCTCGTCATTGGCCGAGTTTGAGATTGAATACGCAGACAAGAAAAGTGACACCTTGGATGTGGCATTTTTATGCGCACAACCAGACAAACTGGCCAAAGCTTTCGGTTTGTCATCACTGAACAAAGAAGCCTTCGCCGTCACCTGGACTACTACCGCGTGGACCATCCCCGCCAACCAAGCGCTGAACCTGAACCCTGAATTGACCTATGCCTTGGTTGATACCGAGCGCGGTTATTTTGTATGTGCCGAATCGCTGGTCGAGAAATGTTTAGAACGCTGGCAACTCAGCGGCAAAGCAGTAGCGACCTGCCAAGGCCAGGCACTGGATTTGATTGAGTTCCATCACCCGCTGTCGCACGTGGATGCCGCGTACCAGCGCACCGCGCCGGTCTACTTGGCCGATTACGCCACCGACGCCGACGGCACCGGCATTGTTCACAGCGCACCTGCTTATGGTGTGGATGACTTCAACTCTTGCGTCGCTCATGGATTGAAGTACGACGACATCTTGAACCCGGTGCAAGGCAACGGCGCGTATGCCGCCGACTTTGCCTTGTTCGGCGGCCAGCACATTTGGAAAGCCGTCCCTGTCATTTTGGAAGCGCTGAAAAACGCAGGCCGTTTGATGGCAACACACGGCATCACGCACAGTTACCCGCATTGCTGGCGACACAAAACCCCGGTCATCTACCGCGCTGCGGCGCAATGGTTTGTGCGCATGGACGAAGGCGCGGGCGTGTTCACCAAAGACAAAGCGCCCAAGACGCTGCGTCAACTGGCGCTGGATGCGATTGAGCAAACCAAGTTTTATCCCGAGAACGGCAAAACCCGTTTGCGCGACATGATCGCCAACCGGCCCGATTGGTGCATTTCGCGCCAGCGCAGTTGGGGCGTGCCGGTGCCGTTTTTGCTGCACAAAGACAGCGGCGAATTGCACCCGGACACCATGGACATTTTGGACATTGCCGCCAGCATGGTGGAACACGGCGGCATAGAAGCCTGGAGCCGCGCCGGGGTGAACGACATTCAAGCTTTGTTGACAGCGCTAGGCAAAGGCCAGACGGCCCAAGCCGACGACTACAGCAAGAGCACCGATATTTTGGAAGTTTGGTTCGACTCGGGCTCTACCTTCGAGCACGTGCTGCGCGGCAGCCACAAAGACGCTTACGACCGACCACCCTTCCACGAAACCGGCCCCGAAGCCGACCTGTATTTAGAAGGCCATGACCAACACCGGGGCTGGTTCCACAGCTCGCTGTTGCTTGGCTGTGCCTTGTATGGCCGTGCGCCCTACAAAGGCCTGTTGACCCATGGCTTTGCCACCGACGGCCAAGGCCGCAAGATGAGCAAGAGCTTGGGCAACACCGTCGTGCCGCAGGAAGTGACAGACAAACTCGGCGCGGAAATCGTGCGCCTGTGGGTGGCCTCTACCGACTACTCGGGCGACTTGAACATTGACGACAAAATCCTGGCGCGTGTGGTTGACACCTACCGCCGCGTGCGCAACACGCTGAAATTTTTATTGGCTAACACCAGCGACTTTGATATTCACAAAGACGCAGTTGCACTGTCTGATATGTTGGAAGTCGACCGCTACGCCATCAGCCGCGCGGCGCAACTGCAAGCCGACATCGTCGGCCACTACAACCCGCAAACCCAAGTGTTTGAGGGCGGGCATTTCGGGCGTTACGAATTTCACCCGGTAGTGTCCAAACTGCAAATTTATTGTTCGGAAGACTTGGGTGCGTTTTATTTGGATGTATTGAAAGACCGGCTCTACACCACCGCCACCGGTTCACACGCCAGACGCAGTGCGCAAACCGCGCTGTGGCAAATCACCCAGGCCATGCTGCGTTGGATGGCGCCGTTTTTAAGTTTCACTGCCGAAGAGGCGTGGGGCGTGCTGGGACTGGGCAACACCATCTTCAAAGACAGGTATGTGCAATTGCCCGAACCGGACACTGCGCTGTTGGACAAATGGTCACACATTCGCGAGATCCGCGAACAAGTGAACAAGGACATCGAAGTGGTGCGCGCGCAAGGGCTGGTCGGCTCGCCGTTGCAAGCCGAGGTCACGCTGACTGTGAATGCTGCTGACATGGCGCTGCTGCAAAGCCTGGGTGGTGACTTGAAATTTGTGTTCATCGTCTCCGGCATGCAACTCCAAGCCGGTAACGAGTTGTCCGTGTCTGTGTCACCTTCGTCCCACACCAAATGCGAACGCTGCTGGCATTACAGCGCGGATGTCGGCAGCATCGCCGCGCACCCTACCCTTTGCGGGCGTTGCGACAGCAACCTGCACGGCAGCGGTGAACAGCGGGCGTTTGCTTGATGGCTTATCTGCTTTTGACACCTGTTCACTCATTGAAACACTGACCATGACTAAACACTCACCTCGCACACTGTGGTTATGGCTGGGCATGGCCTTGGTGCTGCTGCTGGCTGACCAATTCACCAAGGTATTGATCATCGGCAGTTTTCAGTTGGGTGACAGCCAAACCATCACTTCCTTTTTCAACCTTGTGCGGGTGCACAACAGCGGCGCGGCGTTTTCGTTTTTGTCGTCTGCTTCGGGTTGGCAACGCTGGTTTTTCACGGCCATTGGTGTGGGCGCAGCAGGCTTCATCGTCTGGCTGTTGCGCAGTCACTCGTCTGAAAAATTGTTTTGTTTTGCGCTGGCACTGGTGCTGGGCGGCGCTGTTGGTAATGTGATTGACCGTGTGCTGTGGGGCTATGTCATCGACTTTTTAGACTTCCACTGGGCCTGGCTGGCCCCGCTGTTTTACCAAGGGCATTTCCCGGCGTTTAACCTGGCCGACAGCGCCATCAGCGTGGGCACGGTGTGTTTGATATTGGATGAGTTGCTGCGGGTTCGTCAAAGCAAAGCCTGATTTACGTCATCTCGGCACCACTTTATACACAGTGAAATTCTCTAACGGCGCACGACCAGCAGCCAACTCGATTTGACGAGGCAAGGTACCGGTCTTGTGGTCCACCCAATCACCTGACACAACGGCTGTCATGACACCGGTTCGTGCGGCCAATGCATCAGCGGCTGATGTGCGGGTCAGCAAGAAATAGCTGGCACCGGGCGGTGGCAAATCTTCAGGCTTGTCTATGCGCAGCACCGGAGCGGTTTGGCGGTACAGGCCCAGCTCGTAGCTCACCGGCGGATCGAGTTGGTACACCACCACCGGCACAGCGGCTTCGTTGGCCATCGAAGACAACACGTTATAGGGAATGCTGTAGCGCGTGCGCGCAATCAAGGTCATGCCTTCCAGCACCAAATACAACAGGTTGACCGCCATCACCGGATACACCATCACGCTCAAACCATGCCATTGCTTTTTTTGCAACCAAGCGTAAATGAACCAAGCCAACAAACCAACACCGCACAGCCACAGCAATGCGTAATGCCCAATCTTCACGCTCAACCACACAGCCAATATCAGTGTGAGCAAACCCATGCCCAGTTGCGCCCTGCGCATGCCTGTTGCACCGCTGTCAGCAAGGGCAGTCAACAGCAAGGGCGCAATCAGCACGGCTGCAAACGGATAGACGATGACGGTGTAGTAGTCCAGTTGAAAACTGGTCAGGCTGAACATGATGAAGCTCACAAAAAAGCTAGCCAGCAAATACACCTGTTGGTTGCGGTTGCTTGGTTCAGTAACAGGCCTCAGCTTGCGCCAGCAGGCCATCACAAACGCCGCCACCCAAGGCAGGAAGGCCCACACAAACACCAATACAAAAAACAGTTTGTTGCCATCTTTGTTGGTGATCGGGCCGACGTTGAAAAACCGCCCGAACTGGCTGTCCCATAAAAAGAAGCGTATGCCTGAGACACCGGTCTGATCGAACACGGTTTTTTCCGGGTGCATGTCGAACTGCCGGTACAAGGCCAACACCTCGGGCATCAGGCACAACAGCGTCACAATAAAAGCAGCCAGCCATTTCCAGCGCCACAGTTCGCGCCAGCGGCCTTGGTAAGCCCACATGCACAGCAAGCCGCTGCTGATGGTGATCAAGGTGAACACACCTTTGGTCATCACCGAGATGCCACTGAACAAGCCGCCGAGCAGCACGTATTTCCATCGGAATTGCGCATCCAAGCGCAGCCAGTAATAACACGCGCCCATGATGCTGGCGGTCAAAAACGCTTCGGCTTTCAAGGCCGTGGTGGTGTACATCAAATGGTAGGCGGACACGTAGACCAGCAAGGCGATCAAGCCGGTATCGCGACCGTGAAACAGACGTGCGATTCGATAGGTGTAATAGCCGCCGAGCAGGTGACACAGGTAGCCCGGCAACATGTATGCGAACACGCTGACACCCAGTAACTTGAACGACAGCGCGCCCAGCCAGAAAGGGAAATGCGGTTTGTCCAGCCAATCGCGGCCATCCAAGATCAAGTCATTCCAATTGCCGGTGTTGACCATGTGCTGCGACAAAGCGGCGTACAACACCGAGTCGCCTTCGTTCAGTATGGGCGTGAACAAAGGCAGTGCATTGATCAACAGCGTCAGCACCACCCAAGCCAATACATGCGGGCGCAATGATGCATCCAGGAATTTCGCGGTACTGTTTTTCACATGTGAACCTGTTGAACGGATACGAAAAAGCCGCCAGCTTGCACCGGCGGCTATTGAATGAACTAGCGAGCTGACAACTTACACGGTCAGCAAAGTGCTGCCGGTGGTTTTGCGTGCTTCCAAATCGCGGTGCGCTTGTGCGGCTTCGGCCAAAGGGTAACGCTGTTCAATATGAATCTTCACCTTGCCGCTGCCGACCACTTCAAACAAATCTTCAGCCATTTGCTGGTTGGTTTCGCGCGTGGCGATGTGCGTGAACAAGGTTTGGCGCGTGACGTAAATCGAACCTTTCGCGCCCAATGAACCCGGGGCAAACGGCTCGACCGGGCCGGAGGCATTGCCGAAACTGGCCATCAAACCAAACGGCGACAAACAGTTCAGCGATTTGTCCCAGGTGTCTTTGCCGACCGAGTCATAGACCACTTTGACACCTTTGCCGTTGGTGATGTCTTTGACACGCGCTTCAAAATCTTCTTTGTTGTAGTTGATCACATGTGCTGCGCCATTGGCTTTGGCGAGCTCGCATTTCTCATCGCTACCAGCCGTGCCAATGAGTTGCAAACCCAAAGCCTTGGCCCACTGACAAGCGATCAAACCGACACCGCCGGCAGCGGCGTGAAACAAAATCAAATCCCCGGATTGCAAACCGGCTTGCGGCAAGGTGCGCTTGAGCAAGTACTGCACCGTCATGCCTTTGAGCATCATGCCAGCCGCTGTTTCAAACGAAATGTTGTCGGGCAATTTGCACACGTTTTTGGCCGGCATGACCCGTGCTTCGCAATAGCTTCCGGGCGGCGCGCTGGCATAAGCGGCGCGGTCGCCTGCTTTCAAATGGGTGACGCCCTCTCCCACGGCTTCGATGATGCCTGCGCCTTCCATGCCCAGGCCGTGTGGCATCGGCAGCGGGTACAAGCCGGTGCGGTGGTAGACATCGATGTAATTCAAACCGACGGCTTTGTGCGCAATACGCACTTCGCCGGGGCCGGGGTTGCCGACCGTGACATCGACGAGTTGCAATACCTCGGATCCGCCGGGTTGTTTGAATTGAATGGCTTTGCTCATGCCTTGCTCCTAATGTGATGGTGTGAAATAAGCCGGTCTTGTGCCGGACAGCCAAGCCTGATTGTCTACGCAACTGGGTTAGAGTCCATGTCATGTCTGATACTGCCACTTCCCCTGCCAAACCTTCGCTTGACCTGGCCACCGCCGGTTTGCTGTTGCTGCCACCGCTGGTCTGGGCGGGTAACACCGTGCTCGGTCATGTGGTCGCGGACATGGTGCCGCCGATCACCTTGAATTTTTTCCGTTGGCTGCTGGCTTTCGCGCTGTTACTGCCTTGGGCCTACCCGGTGCTCAAACCCTCCAGCGCTATGTGGCAACACTGGCGGCGCTACGGTTTGATGGGCCTGTTGGGCGTGGGTTGTTACAACAGTTTTCAATACCTGGCGCTGCACACCTCTACCCCTATCAATGTGACGCTGGTAGGTGCCAGTGTGCCGGTGTTCATGCTGGTCATGGGCGCGGTGTTTTACAAGCAACGCGTTTCGCTGCGACAGATACTGGGTGCGACCCTGTCCATCGCCGGTGTGCTGTGTGTGCTGGGTCGCGGCGATTGGCAGGCCTTACTGCGCTTGCAACCGGTGATAGGCGATATCTACATATTGATCGCCGTGGTTTGCTGGGCCTGGTACAGCTGGCTGGTGGCGCAACCGGTAGACCCACCCGAAATACGCAGCAACTGGATGTATTTTTTAACCGCGCAAATGGTGTTTGGTTTGCTGTGGAGCGGCGCATTCACGGCGGCTGAATGGCAATTCAGCGACAACCCGCACATCACCTGGGGTTGGCCGCTGGCCGCGACTGTGTTGTATGTGGCGCTGGGCCCGGCCTTGCTGGCATACCGCAGTTGGGGATTAGGCATTCAACGCGTCGGCCCGACCGTCGCTGGTTTCTTCGCCAACCTCACCCCGCTGTTTGCCGCGCTGTTGTCTACCGTCACTTTAGGTGACGCGCCGCACGGCTACCACGCAGCGGCGTTTGTGCTGATCGTCGGCGGCATCGTGGTGTCTTCGCGCAAGCCCTGATCAGGCTGCTTACTTCACCCTGTCACGGGCAGCACTTGCTCGCGAAAGCCCATGGGCAGCGAACCGGGCAAATGCGTCACCGCCTAGCGCTTTGGCCCCATGGCTTGAGCTCTGTCCATGTCTCAGCTACTCAAAATGCGCCCGGATACGCCCCGCCGTCGATCAATATGTTTTGACCGTTGATGAAGCCTGCATGCTGGCTGCACAAAAACGCACAGGTGTTGCCGAATTCCTCGGGCGTGCCAAAGCGGTTGGCAGGTGCACTGGCGCGGCGGGCTTGCGCCAGCTCGTCCACGCTCTTGCCGGTTTTTTCAGCCGTGCCTTTCAAAATGCTTTTCAAGCGGTCGGTGTCAAACGCGCCGGGCAGCAAGTTGTTGATGGTGACGTTGTGTTTGGCGATGGCCGGGTTGCGCGATAAACCGGCAACGAATCCGCTCAGGCCGCTGCGCGCGCCGTTGGACAAACCCAGAATATCGATTGGCGCTTTGACTGCGCTGGACGTGATGTTGACAATGCGACCGAAACCGCGCGCAGCCATGCCGTCGATGGTGGCTTTCATCAATTCAATCGGTGTCAGCATGTTGGCGTCGACTGCTTTGATCCAGGCATCGCGGTCCCATTCGCGAAAGTCGCCGCTGGGCGGGCCGCCCGCGTTGGTCACCACGATGTCAAAGTTTTTGCCCGGCCCACCGGCCACCAACCAGATCGCTGCGCGACCGGCTTCGGTGGTGATGTCTTGCGCCACCGTTAACACGGTCACGCCATGTTGGCGCAATCCGGCGGCAGATGCCTCCAGCGCCTCAGCACCGCGCGAGACCATGACCAAATTCACACCGGCCTGCGCCAATGCACTGGCACAACCCCAGCCCAAACCCTTGCTCGCGCCGCCGACCAGCGCCCATTTGCCCTTAATGCCTAAGTCCATGTTTCTCTCCTGTTTGCGAAGCCATATACACACCGCTGAGCACCAGCACGGTTCCCAGCACGATCCACATATTCACCGGTTCACCCAACACCAGCACGCCCAGCGTGATGGTCGACATGGGCCCGACCATGCCGACTTGCGCGGTCAATGAAGCGCCGATGCGCTCTATGCCCAGCATGATGAACACTACCGGCGCGACCGTACACACCGTGGCATTCAGCAAGGCCAGCAAGAGCACCTGCGGCTGCACCAGCGCGTCTGACAAGGGCCTGAGTATGACAAATTGCAGCAAGCAGCAGACACAGGCCACGATGGAAGCCAGTCCGACCAACCGCAAGGCCCCGATTCGCTTAACCATCTGGCCGCTGAACATCAGGTAAAAAGCATAAGCCAGCGCACTGGCCAGCACATATGCCGAGCCCAGCACCACACCGGCACCGCTGAAGCTGACCTCGTGCGCGAACACCAACAACACGCCTGCATAGCTGATGGCCATGGCCAACGCACGCATAGGCTGTATGCGGTGTTTGTACATCAGAGCGCTGAGCAGCATGACCAGCGTCGGGTTCAAATAAATGATCAAACGCTCCAAGCTGGCCGTGATGGTTTGCAGCCCCAGAAAATCCAGAAAGCTGGCCAGGTAATAACCGAGTAGCCCCAAGCCGCCGATGGCCAGCAGATCGCGCCGACTCAGCGGGTTGGCTAAAGCATGCGGCTGGCGCGACGCCCACCAGGCCATGGCAATGAAAAACGGCAAGGCGAACAGCATGCGGTACATGATGACGGTGACCGCGTCGACGCCATGAAGATAGGACAGCTTGACGATGATGGCCTTGCCGCTGAAAGCCATGGCACCGGTCAGCGCCAGTGCGATACCGACAGCATGAGGCGACAAACGGCTCAGCCGAGCAAACAAACCAATCACCGCTTAAAACCCGGCGACCAAGCCGTCGCGGCGCGAATCGCTGGCCGCCACATAACCATGCACCTTGGGGTCGCCCATGCGCCAAATGAACTGGCCTGAGCCGAAATCCTGGTAACTGTCGTTGATGACTTCCATGGCGTGGCCGCGCGCCTGCAAACCTTGAACGGTGTGCGCATCCATACCGGCTTCCACGTTGATGACCAGGCCTTCGTTGTAGCGCCAGCGCGGCGCGTCACATGCGGCTTGCGGGTTTTGCGCGTAATCGAGCATGCGCACCAGGGTTTGCACATGGCCTTGCGGCTGCATGTTCGCGCCCATCACGCCATAACTCATGACCGGCTGGCCGTCTTTGGTGAGGAACGCCGGGATGATGGTGTGAAAAGGTCGCTTGCCCGGTGCCACCAAATTGGCCGGGTTCAAGCCGCCCGGACGCACCGCAAACGCATGACCTCGGTTTTGCAAACTGATGCCGTAGGTCGGCTCCACACAGCCCGAGCCAAAGCCCATGTAATTGCTTTGTATGAAGCTGACCATCATGCCGTTTTCATCGGCGGCGGTGAGGTAAATCGTGCCGCCCTTGGCCGGGTTGCCCGCTTTGAAGTCTTGCGCGCGTTGCATGTTTATCAACTTGGCGCGTTCTTTCAAATACGACTTGTCCAACAATTGCGCCGCTGTCACTTCCATGCTGCTGGCTTCTGCCACATAGCGGTAGACATCGGCAAAGGCCAGTTTCATGGCTTCAATTTGCACATGTTGCGAATCCACGCCATCACGTTGCAGCGCGGCCAGATCAAAGTTATCCAAGATGCCTAAGGCAATCAGCGCGGCTATGCCTTGGCCATTGGGCGGAATTTCATGCAGCGTGTAACCTCTGTAATCCATAGAGATAGGTGTGACCCACTCGGCCTGGTAAGCCGCAAAGTCTGAGGCCTTCAAAGATCCGCCATTCGCGTTCGAAAAACGCTCTAAGGCTTCAGCAATTTCGCCACCGTAAAACGCCTGGCCTTTGGTTTTGCCAATGGCCTGCAAGCCTTTGGCCGCTGCCGCAAACTGAAACAGCTCGCCGACTTCGGGTGCACGTCCATGCGGTAAAAACGCTTGTGCAAAACCCGGTTGGTTTTTGAGTTCTTCGACAGGAGCTGCCCATTTTTCCTGCACCACCACACTGAGCAAAAAACCGCGCTCGGCAATCTCAATCGCCGGTTGCATCAAATCTTCAAACGGCAGCTTACCGAAGCGCTCGCTCAAAGCCACCCAACTCGCAACCGCTCCCGGCACGGTGACCGAATCGATGCCGCGCTTAGGCGGGTTCATAGGGTTGTCGCCGTATTTGCGCTGGAAGTATTCGGGTGTCCAGGCTTGCGGTGCGCGACCCGACGCATTCAAACCATGCAGTTGTTGGCCGTCCCACAAAATGCAAAACGCATCCGAACCGAGCCCGCAACTGACTGGCTCAACGATGGTCAGCACCGCCGCCGCTGCGATGGCCGCATCCACCGCATTGCCGCCGCGCCACAACATGCGCAAACCAGCTTGCGCCGCCAAGGGGTGCGAGGTGGACACGATATTGCGGGCAAAAACCGGAAGACGCGTACTGCTGTAGGGATTGTTGAAATTGAAAGACATTGTGAACAGACGTAAAGAAAAAGGCCGCTGAGGCGGAGCGAAATATGCGGGAAAATCAAGCGTCCGGCCGGAACACCTTGTAATGCATGCGCCGGGTGATCCACCAGACCAGCAAGGCGATCAAAGGCACGGCCATGGCCGTGAACATGGTGGGACTTTGAATCCAGCCCTTGGCCTCCAGGCCTTCGGCCACGTAATGAATCAAGCCGGCGATGTAATAAGTGATGGCCGCCACCGACAAACCTTCGACCGTGGTTTGCAGTTTCAATTGCATGCCCTGGCGTTTGTTCATGGCGGCCAGCAGCGCCTGGCTGCTTTGCTGCTGCTGGAAATCGACCCGGGTGCGCAACAAATTGCTCATGCGCGAAACGCGTTCAGACAAAGCGGTTTGCCGTTTGGCCACCCAGTCGCAAGTACTGCGCGCAGGCGACAAGCGCCGCTCCATGAATTCGCCTATGGATTGAAAACCGGGCAAGCGGGTTTCGCGGATATCCAGAATACGCCGGTCAACCAATTCGAAATACGCCTTGCTGGCCGAAAACCGTGAATGCTGCGCGGCGTACAAACCTTCCATTTGTCCGGCCAGTCGCGTCAACCGCTCAAGCAATTCGGCTTCCTCGTCCTGGTGTGCGCTGCGGATCGCCTGCGCCAAATCGGCGAGTTCCTGTTCAGCCACGGCCAGCGACGGGGCGGCGCTGCGCGCCATCGGCAAACCCAGCAAGGCCACCATGCGGTAGGTTTCAATCTCCAACAGCCTTTGCACCAACCGACCCAAACGCCGCTGCGACAACTGCCCGACGCGCAACAGCATGCGCGAGCAACCATCCGGGCCGATTTGAAAATCGGTGTGTAAGGTGGCCGAGCCTTCAGCCAATTGGCAGGCCACCAGTGAGTCTTCGCGGAACTGCTGGTGCAGTTCGTCGCGGTCGGCCAAGTCATCGGTCTGCTTGGCGCGCAAGTTGATGCGGGCCAGGCACTCCCCAGGCAGATCTTTCAGCCATTGCTGAGGCAATAAAGCCAAGGCCAGTCCGTAGTCATCGGCGCGCGGCAAACCGGCGGGCGCATCGGCCATGAATGTCCAGGTGACAAACTCGGTATGCAGTTCCCAGCGCAGCCGCCAGCTGCCCAGATCCACGCGCAAATGGTTGGCATGGGCGTCAGGCACCGGCAAATGATGGTCATTCAGCAAAGCCAGCAAATGGGCGCGACTGGCGTCACGGGCTTCGGCATCGGCCAGCATCACCACATGGCTGATGGCCAGCGGTGCGCGCATGGGTTCGGGCGGTCGCGCGTGTACCTCGTTGTGTAAAGCGCGTCTGAGGGCGTGTTCTTTCATTCAGGCAATTTCAATCTTCAACAAAGGCTTCTTCCCGCTTGGACTTGATGGCAGGCAACAGCACCAGCAACAACAAAACAACGGCCAGTGCCAGCAAAGCGGCCGACAACGGCCGGGTGATGAACACCGACCAGTCGGCGCGCGCCAGCTTCAAGGCACGTTTTAAATATTCTTCCATCATGGGCCCGAGTATGAACCCGAGCAACAGCGGCGCCGGTTCGCAGCCCAGCTTGGTGAACAAATAACCCGCGAAACCGAACAAGGCCACCAGCCAGATGTCGAAGGTGGAATTGTTGGTGGTGTAGACGCCGATGGCGCAAAACAGCACGATAGCCGGAAACATGTAGTGGTAAGGCACGGTCAGCAGCTTGATCCAGATGCCAATCATGGGCAGGTTCAAAATGACAAGCATCAAATTGCCTATCCACATGGACACAATCAAACCCCAGAACAACTCGGGGTTGACCGTCATCACCTGCGGGCCGGGTTGTATGTTGTGTATGGTCATGGCGCCGACCATCAAGGCCATCACCGCATTCGGCGGGATGCCTAAAGTGAGCAAAGGAATAAACGAAGTTTGCGCGCCGGCGTTATTGGCTGACTCGGGTGCCGCCACGCCACGGATATTGCCTTGGCCCAACGGCACTTCACCGGCCTTGAGCTTGATTTTTTTCTCCAAGGTGTACGAGGCAAACGAAGCCAGCACCGCGCCGCCGCCGGGCAAGATACCAAGCAACGAGCCCAGCGCTGTGCCGCGCAGCACGGCGGGCATCATTTGTTTGAAATCTTCTCGGGTTGGAAACAAACCCTGTACCCTGGCAGTGAACACTTCCCGCTCCAGCTCACTTTTAGCCAGGTTGCTGATGATTTCGCCATAACCAAACACACCCATGGCGACGGCCACAAAGCCTATGCCATCGGTCAGTTCGGGAATATCAAAAGTGAACCGCGCCATGCCCGAATTCACATCGGTGCCGACCAGACCGAGTAGCAAACCCAAAATGATCATGGCGATGGCTTTGAGCAAGGAGCCCGAAGCCAGCACCACGGCACCGACCAGACCGACCACCATCAAGGCGCAGTATTCCGCCGGGCCGAAAGCGAAAGCCACTTCGGTCAAGGGCGCGGCAAACGCGGCCAACAGCAAAGTGCCAACGCAGCCTGCAAAAAACGAACCCAGACCGGCGGCGGCCAGCGCCGGGCCTGCACGGCCTTGGCGCGCCATCTGGTAGCCATCGAGCGTGGTGACCACAGAGGAGGATTCACCCGGCAGGTTAACCAAAATAGCGGTGGTCGAACCGCCGTATTGGGCACCGTAATAAATACCTGCCAGCATGATCAGCGCAGACACCGGCGGCAAGGCATAGGTGGCCGGTAACAACATGGCAATCGTGGCCACCGGGCCGATACCCGGCAGCACGCCTATGAGCGTGCCTAATAAGCAACCGATCAGGGCATACAACAAATTGACGGGCGTACCGGCGACAGCGAATCCTGTGGCGAGGTTGGCGAGCAAGTCCATGTGTATCCGATCAGTAGAGGTTGACGAATGCAGGCCATACCGGCACTTGCAACTTCAGCAGTTGAATAAACACCAGATAACTGCCGGCTGCCAGCACGCTGCCCAAAACCAACCAGCGGCGAACCGTGAAACTCGCCGCGTCGGCCAGTAGCGACAAACCGCACAAGGCATAAATGGCAAGCATCAAACCCATGGGCGGCAAGCCGATGAAGGACAAACCGCCGAGCAGCAGGCCGAACAAGACGTTCGCGCCCAGAATACAAAACAAGGGACGCCAGGCCAATTCACCGATGACACCGCCATCAGGCGTCTCCACCACCAGAGAAAAAAACATGATGAAACCGCCAAGCATGACCAGTACCAGCCCCAGAACCAACGGAAAATAGCCGGGGCCCATCTGCGCCGCAGAGCCCACGGAATAGCCGGTGGCAGAGTTCCAGGCAAATGCCGCACCGGTGACGGTGAACATCAGTCCGGAAGCAAAATCTTTTTGACTCTTGATGGACAAGGCGGAACTCCTGAAAAGAGCAGAAGCGCGATTGTCACCTAAGCGGCCACCGGCCTGAACATGCGCAACCACTGAGGCGCGGGTAAACGCCAGCGTTTGTGTATTTCTGCCGCACGCGCCTGCAACACCTCTTCTGCCTGATACAGCGGTGTGCGCTGTGCCAGCACCACGGTATTGCCTTCGCGCGTGGGCTTGAAAACCCAGACCGCGTCAGCGCCAAAGGCCTGGCTGATATGACCCAAGCTGCGCTCATAACTGGAAGAGCGGCCAAACAAATTGACCAGCATGCAACCGCGCGCCGTCAGCAAACGGCGGCAACCGGCATAAAAATCGAGGTCATCCAAGACCGGCGCGGCCGCTTCATCGTCGTACAAATCGACATGTAAAACATCGACCTGACCCTGCCAGTGCTCGTGCGCCGCGACCTCGGCGGCGTCGCCGAGCACCACATTCAGCAGTTCATCGTCCGCGCCCAATTCGAACCAGGTGCGGCAGGCAGCGATCACCTGCGGGTTGAGTTCAATGGCGGTGGTGCGCATCTTCAACACCTTGTGGCAGTTTTTGGTGAGCGCTGCCGCGCCCAAACCAAATTGCATGGCGTGCATGCCTTCCACCTCATCAGCCTCGTGGAACAACAACCAGGCCTGCATGCGCTGCACATAGTCCAACTCAATGTCATTGGGTTTGTTCAACAGCATGGAACCCTGAATCCACACGGTGCCCAGGTGCAAGTAACGCACCTTGCCGTGCTCGGACACATTGACTTGCGGGAGTTGGGGTGGGGTAGAGGCCATGGGGGATTGTCGCTAGTTCGGCGGATGATTTGGAAATGAATAGATAAACAGCGAAGAAAACATGTTTACTAAAGCCGATCAACCCGGCTACATTGCAAGCCACAGCTGACACATAATCGAAAGTGACCGCTGCAATAAGTGCAGCTACGCCAACGCCTAATCCAACAACCGACGCAAGGCAGGTGTAGAAACATCGTCCAAATGCCGAAACGCCGGTGCAATCTTGTCGATGTCTTCTGGCGCGACACCAAACTTTTCAAAGTAAACCTTCCACTCGCGCAGCTTCAACCAAACTTCGCTCATCGTGTTGGCGGCATCGGCCTTAGATACGGTGAACTGGGCATGTGCGGCCAGTGCGTTGTCCAAAGTCGCTAGCCTGCCTTGCGGGCCCACGCCCAAATGCAAAAAACGCTCAGTGGCATGGCTTGCGCGAGGCAACACGTCGTACAAAGGGCTTAAGCGCCAACCGGGCAACCGGGGGTCCCACAAAAAACCATGGTTGCGCAGGTGGTCATCGTCGTTGCTCACAAAGATATTGAAGACCATGCGTTTAAAAAGTTCCGCGTTGTCCTGGCGAATGACGCTGGGATGGCAGTGCTCTCGCACGGCCTGGGCAAGGTCGCTGTAAGCCTTGGTGCGAGATTCGGTTTCATCGCAAGCCAACATGGTCAGGCCGCTCACAAAGCCCAAGCGATGCTCCACGCGACCTTTGCCTGGCTGTGTGGCAAACAGATTGTCAATATTGGCGAGGACATCATCAGCTGCAAGCCAGTAGCGGTCAAAGCGACGAATGCGCATGAGCTTGCGCTCGCCAATCGTTTGCATTTCAATCTCGGGTACTTGCAAGCCAACTTCAGCAGCCAATCGCAGTGTGGCGGTTTCCACGCCTGTCACGTCGAAGCGGTCTTGTTGACTTGAAAATTTGGCCAGCCACAAAACCCCTTGCGCATCTCGCACCGAGGCTTTCGGCCGCGCCCCACCTAATGCAGTGCCCTCCACAAATATGCCTTCCAAGTGCGCGGGCACAGGCAGCCCCTCCCCGATCCGATCCGCAGCCTCCATCAGGTGCGCCAGGTCGTGTGAGACATGGAGGCCATGACTAGGCCATTGCTTGATATCAGTGCGTATGTCGAGTGCCCCGACACGCTCACTGCCGGCGTGCAGCAAGTACTGAGACTCAGGCAGGCTATTGGCCGGCACCTTGAGTTTGGCTTCAATGACGCGCCGCCCCCATGCGTCCGGCGCTGCGTCGCGAATGCCACCGAAAAACGACAACTGCTTGGCCGGAAACAGACGCTTGCCCAAAACGCCCTGCGGATGGCGCAGGCTCAGACTCACCTGATCGACTTCCAAGGCATCCAGCCTGCGCGCGTAGTTCAAGCCATAGGTGAAGCTGGCGGTCTTTACCTCGTTGCCTTCTTCTGTCATGAGCAACTGTCCGCATGGCTTCCAATCCTGCCCGATGTGGGCAAACACCATTAACTTCAATTCTTTGTCTGGCATGTGTTTAGCGCCTCAAAAATCAAGTTCTTCGAGCTCAGCCGCTGTCAGATCGCGCACGCGGCGGGTCTTTTCACGCGCACTGAGCGCCAGCAGAGCCGGGTCTTTTTCAGCTAACAAGTCCAATAGTGAGCTGCCAGGCGAAATGGCTGCAAGGTAGCGCAACACTTGCCCCAGTGCTATGCCGGGGTCACCCTTTTCCAGCCGGTAAGCCGTGTTGCGCGACAGGCCCGCCCGCAACGCAGCCTCAGCTTGCTTGACTTGTCGGGCCAAACGCAGTCGCGCCAAAAGCATTCCCACACGAATGCATTCCTGTTGCTGTTCAGTGGAAACCATGACGGATTGATCTACTCTCATGATGGATCTTTATGTTTGATAAATAGCGGATTATTTTGTTATGGATTGCCGCGCATTGTAGCCAAATAACAAGGCTGGCGCTTATTTTGCTCGTTAAATCTTACTTTATATATTCAATGAGTGATTTAACGATCAAAATTTAAATGCCGGACGAAAATCGACCGGGGCATTGAACATGCCGGGTTCCAATCACAAACCCAACACCTGCCTCACATTCCGCGTCGTCGTCTCTTGCACTTCCCCCACCGACACACCTCTTAATTCAGCCAGCACCTGCGCGATGCGCGGTACCTGCTCCGGCGTATTGCGGCCTTGCGCCTCACCGGCTTGGCGCTGCTCGGCGGTCACATACAACCAATGCGGCGGTATGTCGGGCGAATCGGTTTCCAGCACCAGCGCGTCCAGCGGCAACTCGGTCGCCAAGCGGCGCAACTGCAAAGCCCGCTCATAGGTCAACGCACCGCCAAAACCCAGTTTGAAACCAAGGTCAATAAACATACGTGCCTGCTGCAAGCTGCCGTTGAACGCATGCGCGATGCCGCCCTTGACCGGCGTTTGCCGCAAACCTTGCAGCAACAAATCGGCGCTGCGCCGCACATGCAGGATGACGGGCAAGTCGTGTTGTTGCGCCAGTTTGAGTTGCGCTTTGTAAAACATTTGCTGGCGCGCCATGTCCAAGCCCGGCACAAATCCATCGAGGCCGATTTCACCGACCGCCACCAAACGCGGGTCGCTGCGGTGCTGATGCAGTTGCGCGTCAAGCGTTTGCAAGTCGGCCGCTGCGGCTTGCGGCGTGTACATAGGGTGTATGCCCAGCGCATACACATCGCCGTGTTGATGCGCGAGCAGTCGCACGGTGTCAAAGTTACTCGCCTCGACCGCCGGTATCACACAGGTAGCCACACCGGCTTTGCGCGCCGCAGCGCGCACCGCGTCGCGGTCGGCGGCAAACTCCGGCGCGTCCAAATGGCAATGGCTGTCTATCCAGTTCATAAGGGGATTGTGGCGAATACAAAGCCAACGGCAATCAGCTTCCGGATTTTTACCTTCACACTGACCTGAGAGCAGACTAAGATGGTTGAAGCGTCAATACCCAAGGACTTCTTTCATGAAATTTGCTTTTGTAGGCTTAAGTCTCGCCATCACAGTCACCGCTTTGCTCAGCGGCTGCGCCACCGAAACCTCGCAAGCGCTGGCCACGCCCAAAGTGGAATCCGCCAACAGTGTTTACAACGGTCCGCGCTATGCGCTGGCGGTCGGCAAGTTTGAAAACCGCTCAGCTTTTTTGCGTGGCCTGTTTTCTGACGGCATAGACCGCTTAGGCAACCAGGCCAAAACCATACTCATCGGCCACTTGCAACAGGCCAACCGTTTTTCTGTGATGGAGCGCGACAACCTCGGCGAAGCCCAATTCGAGAAAAATATAGACGGTAAAAACCAGGCTCTCAAGAGCGCCGAGTTTTTGATCATCGGTGACGTCACCGAGTTCGGCCGCAAAGAGGTCGGCGATGAGCAGTTGTTCGGCTTGCTGGGGCGCGGCAAAACCCAGGTTGCCTACGCCAAGGTCACCTTGAATGTGGTTAACACCACCACCTCCGAAGTCATGTACTCGGTGCAAGGCGCGGGTGAATATGCTTTGTCTAACCGCGAGGTCATAGGCTTTGGCGGCACCGCCAGTTATGACGCCACACTGAACGGCAAAGTGCTGGACCTGGCCATACGCGAAAGCGTGCAAAAGCTAGTCAAAGGGGTTGACCAAGGCCAATGGAAACCCGGTTCATGACACGATTTTCAGCCCTGGCTGTGGTCTATCTGCTACTGACAGCGTGCGCCAGCCAAGAACATTCGCTCTACCACTGGGGCGGCTACCAGGAACAGATTTACGAAGGCTTTCAAATCGAGTCGGGCAATACATCGCCGGAGAAGCAGTTGCAAAAACTGCAAGAAGAGCAGCAAAAAGCCGCTTCCAAAAACAAACCCTTGCCACCGGGTTACCAGGCCCACATGGGTTATTTGTATTTCCAGACCGGCCAGGCGGACAAGGCGGTCATGGCGTTTGAAGCAGAAAAAAAACAATTCCCTGAATCCACTGTCTACATGGACTTGGTGCTGGGCAAACTCAGGCAGAAATAAAACATGACTCTGCGTATCACCTTAGCTTTAAGCGCTGTGTGCCTGCTGTGGCTAAGCGCTTGCAGCACGCCTTCAGCCAAGCCCGACCAAAGCGATTTCAGAAACAGCAAGCCCAAGTCCATTCTTGTATTGCCGCCGGTCAATCTGTCGCCCGATATTCGCGGCAGCCTGACTTTTTTATCCACCGTCACGCGCCCGCTGTCTGAAGCCGGTTATTACGTGTTTCCGGTGGCCATGGTGGATGCGACCTTCAAAGAAAACGGCCTGCAAATGGCCGATGACATCCATGATGCGCCACTCTCAAAACTGCAAAGCATCTTTGGGACAGATGCGGTGCTCTACATCACGGTGGAGAAATTCGGCAGCAGTTATGTGGTGATAGACAGCCAGACCGTGGTCAGCGCCAAGGCTAGGCTGGTAGACGCCCGCACCGGCACCCTGTTGTGGAAAGGGCAGGCCAGCGCATCGGATGCCGAAGGCCGCGACAACAACAACGGACTGGCCGGTGTGTTGATCAACTCGGTCATTCACCAGTTGGCCAGCAACATAGGTAACCCGGGTCACAACGTAGCCAAAGTGGCCAGCGCACGCTTGTTGTCACCGCATACCGGAGGTATTTTGTACGGGCCGCGCTCACCCAATTACGGCAAAGACTGAATCAGGTCTGCAACTGACCGTTGACCAGGCGCATTTGCCGGTCGCATTGCGAGGCCAGGGTTTCATCATGCGTGACCACCACAAAGGCCGTACCCTGCTGGCGGGCGAGTTGCAGCATCAAAGCAAACACACTGTCGGCGGTGCTGCGGTCCAGGTTGCCAGTGGGTTCATCGGCTAACACGCACTCGGGTTGTGTGACCAGCGCTCGCGCAATCGCCACCCGCTGGCGTTCGCCGCCGGATAACTCGGACGGCGTGTGCTTGATCCGCTCACCCAGGCCCACGGCTTGCAGCATGGCCTGCGCCTGCGCAGTCGCCTCGGCATGCGGCATACGGCGTATCCACAAAGGCATGGCGACGTTGTCCAGCGCATTGAACTCGGGCAGCAAATGGTGAAACTGGTAAATAAAACCCAGGTGTTGATTGCGTAAGCGCCCAAGGGCGGTCGGGTCTAACCCGGCCAATGCCCGGCCCAGCAAATGCACGCTGCCGGTGGTCGGCGTGTCCAGGCCGCCTAGCAAATGCAGCAAAGTGCTTTTGCCTGAACCGGAGGCACCGACCACGGCCAGGGTTTCACCGGCATCTATGTGTAAATCCACATCCTTCAACACAGTGACATCTATGTCGCCTTCATGGAAACGCCGCCCCAGTCCCTGCGCCTGCAACACAGCTTTACTCATGGCGCAATGCCTCCGCCGGGTCTATGCGGCTGGCGCGCCAACTCGGGTAAAGCGTGGCGGCCAGCGCCAGCACCAGCGCGATGATGACCACCGGACCGATATCGGCCCATTGCGGATCGCTGGGCATGCGGCTGATCAGGTAGACATCGCGCGGCAAAAAGCTGGCACCCAATGCGCGTTCAATGGCAGGCACGATGCTGCCTATGTTGAACGCCACCAGCAAGCCGAGCAGCAATCCCGACAAGGTGCCTATGACCCCGACCAACGCGCCTTGCACCACAAATATGCCCATGATGCTGGCCGGACTGGCGCCTAGCGTTCGCAAGATAGCAATGTCAGCGCGCTTGTCGGTGACGGTCATCACCAGCGTGCTGACCAGGTTGAACGCCGCCACAGCGACGATCAAGGTGAGGATGATGAACATCATGCGTTTTTCAATTTGCACGGCGGTGAACCAGGTGCGGTTGGCGCGGGTCCAATCGCGCACCAGCACATCGCCACTGAGCAATGGCGTGAGTTCGGCGGCGACTTCGCGGGCGCGCTGCGCATCTTTCAATTTCACACGTATGCCATTGGGACCTTCGAGCCGGAAAATGCGTTCGGCATCACTGATGTGCAGCATGGCCAGACTGGCGTCGTATTCGAAATGGCCGGTGTCGAGCAGGCCGACCACATGCAATTGTTTCAAACGCGGCACCACGCCCGCCGGGGTGACCTGCCCGCCGGGCGCAACCAGCGTGACGCGGTCGCCGGCCTTGACGCCGAGGTTGCGCGCCAATTCCGAGCCCAGCACCACGCCGAAACCGCCCGGCGTGAGTTGCGCCAGCACTACAGGGTCCATCGCAGCCACCACGTCAGTGACAGCGGCTTCCTGCGCCGGGTCTATGCCGCGCACCAAGGCGCCGCGCATGTCCTCGCCCTGGGCCATCAATACCTGCGACAGCACAAACGGTGCACTGGCTATGACTTGCGGGTGCTGCTGCAACTGCTGCTGCAAACCGGCGGCTTTGTCCAACGAAGCGCTGGTATAGGCCAACACTTCAATGTGCGACAACACGCCGAGCATGCGGTCGCGCACTTCCTTTTGAAAACCGTTCATCACGCTCAGCACAATGATGAGCGCCGCCACACCCAGCGCAATACCCAGCATGGAGACAGAGGAAATAAAAGAGATGAAGCGGTTGCGACGGGCGGCCCGGCCGGCACGGGTATAGCGCCAGCCGATCAGAATTTCATAAGGCCATTTGGAATCAGTCATTGGGGGCGATTGTGGCACCACGGCACAATCGCTTGATGACATTCCCCCGTTCAGCACCCGTCGATGTGATTGCTTACGCGCTGTGGCCGACTGCGCCGCAGCTGCCAGCCAAGGATGTGAATCCGTGGCAAGCGGCTTTGCACGCGGTGGAACAGCAGCCCGCCATGCAACAGCTTGCCCGCTTACAGGCCGTGAAGCTTGCATACCCGACAGACGACAGCAGTTGCAGCAGCCACGAATGGGCCTGCGCCCAAGCGCTTGGCTGGCAACTGCCCAACGACTTGCTGCCGTTTGCGGCTTTGGCGGCGCATGAACACCAACTGACTTGCCCACCAGACCATGGCTGGGCGTTTGTCGATTTGGTGCATGCCGAATTCAACCAGGGGCAGATGTTTTATTCGCTGCCAGCGTCGCTCACCGCCAGCGAATCAGATGGTTTTTTGCAAGCCATGCAGACTTACTTTGAAGAAGATCGCATCCACTTGCAGACGCTCGCTGCGGGGCGTTATCTGGCGCATGGCATGGGTTTGAAAAACCTGCCCAGCGTGTCGCTGGCGCAGGTGCTGCAAGACGGCACACATGCGCTGGCAGAGTCGCAACCGCTGGCCGCGCAAAGCCCGGCGCAACGATTGTTACGTCGATTGCAAAATGAAATGCAAATGCTGCTCTACACACACCCATTGAATGAACAACGACAGCAGACAGTGAACTCGTTTTGGCTCAGCGGCACCGGCGACTTGCCTGCGGGCAGCAATTCGCATGTGAAGTTGCACACCGGTTTGCAAACCAGTTTTCTGGCGCAAGACACGCAAGCTTGGGCAGCGCAGTGGGCAAGATTGGCTGAAGAAATCATCTGGCCAGCCTTGCAACAAAACCGCAGCGTGCTGTTGTGCGGGCCGCAGCGTGTGGTGCAGTTGCAAGCGGGGAAAAGCAACTGGATGCAAGCCCTCAAACACCGGTTCTTCACACCGTCGCTGAGCGGGATGCTGCCATGAAATTCATCACCCGCGATGTGCCGCCGCGCGCCGCTTGGGCGCTGACGCAAGCCGGGGTGCACCCGCTGTTGGCGCGTTTGTACGCAGGGCGCGGTGTTGGCGATGCCAAAGAGTTGGACTCCTCGTTGTCGCAATTGCTGCCGCCTGCTGGCATGAATGGCATGGCTGACGCAGCACGTTTGCTGGCTGATGCGATAGCACAGCAACTCAAGATGTGTATCGTCGCTGATTACGACTGTGACGGCGCTACCGCGTGCGCGGTGGGCTTACGTGGCTTGGCGCTCTTAGGTGCGCAGCATGTGGACTTCATCGTGCCCGACCGCGTGGTCGACGGCTACGGCCTCACGCCGTCTATTTCGAAGCGCGTGCATGCGACCGGCGCGCAAGTCTTGATCACGGTGGACAACGGCATTGCCAGCGTAGAAGGCGTGGCCGAGGCGCAGCGCCTGGGTTTACAAGTGCTGGTGACCGACCACCATTTGCCCGGACCTGAGATTCCCGCCGCCGACGCGCTGGTCAACCCGAACCAACCGGGTTGTTCTTTCGAAAGCAAATGCATGGCCGGTGTCGGTGTCATGTTTTACGTGTTGCTGGCCTTGCGTGCTGAATTGCGACAGCGTGGTGTGTTCAGCAAAGACACCGAGCCGCGTTTAGACGGCCTGCTGCCACTGGTGGCGCTGGGCACGGTGGCCGATGTGGTGAGACTGGACGCGAACAACCGCCGACTGGTGGCGCAAGGCTTGTTGCGCATGCGGCGCGGCCAGTTGCCTGCGGGCATGTCGGCGCTGTTTCAAGTGGCTGGGCGCGACGCCTCGCAAGCCATCAGCCAGGACATGGGTTTTGCGCTGGGCCCGCGCATCAACGCCGCCGGGCGTTTGTCTGACATGCGCCTGGGCATCGAATGCCTGCGCACCGACGACACCACACTGGCGTTGCAACTGGCGCAACAACTTGATGCCATCAACCGCGAACGCCGCACGCTGGAAACCGGCATGCGCGAGCAGGCATTGCTGATCGCCGAATCGCTGATGGACAGCGAAGACGAGCCGCCGCCCGCTTTGTGTGTGTATGACGAAGAGTTTCATGAAGGCGTGGTCGGCATCGTCGCAGGGCGCTTGAAAGATTTGCATTACCGCCCTTGCTTCGTGTTTGCCGCCAGCGAGTCCGAAGGCCAAGCGGTGTTGAAGGGCTCGGGCCGCTCGATTCCTGGTTTTCATTTGCGCGACGCGCTGGATGCGGTGGTCAAACTGCACCCGGGTTTGTTGTTGCGATTTGGTGGTCACGCCATGGCCGCCGGTTGCACCTTGCTGGAAGACGATCTGGCCACGTTTGAAGCCGCGTTGCAACACATTGCCGCGCAATGGCTGGACGCGGCCACGTTGGCGCAATCGCTGGAAACAGACGGGCCGCTGGCCGCCGCAGACTTGCGCCCGGATGTGGCGATTGAATTGCAAAACCAGGTCTGGGGCCAGGGCTTTGCCGCACCGTTGTTTCACGACAGGGTGGAAGTGATCAGCCAACGCATCGTCGGTGAAAAACATTTGTCGCTGAAACTGAAATTGCACGGACAGTCGATTGACGGCATCTGGTTCGGTCACACAGAAGCTTTGCCCGCTTATGCAGACGTGGCATACCGCTTGGTGCTGGACAGTTGGCAAGGCCAGCGCAAACTCAAACTGCATATTGAAAACATGCGCACCGCCTAGAATCGAACCGTGAACATACTCAACGCCGATTTGCATTGCCACTCCGTCATCTCAGACGGCACGCTCACGCCCGAGGCGCTGGCGGCACGTGCGCATGCCAATGGTGTCGAACTCTGGTCATTGACCGACCATGACGAAATCGGCGGCCAACACCGCGCCGCCGCCGCCGCCAAAGCCCTAGGCATGGGCTACTTGAGCGGCACCGAAATTTCAGTCTCCTTCGCTGGCCACACGGTGCATATCGTCGGCTTAGGTTTTGATGTGAACGATCCGCGCATGTTGGCCGGTTTGCAAACCACGCGCGGCGGTCGGCACGAACGTGCCAAAGACATGGCTGCCGGTCTGGCCAAAGTCGGCATACACGGCAGTTTTGAAGGCGCACTCACGTATGCCGGTAACCCGGATTTGATTTCCCGCACCCACTTCGCCCGCTTTCTGGTGGAGACCGGTGTCTGCAAAGACACGCACGAAGTGTTCAGGCGTTTTCTCACCGAAGGCAAACCCGGTTTTGTGCCGCACCGCTGGGCCTCGCTAGGCGACGCGGTCCGCTGGATACGCGACTGCCAAGGCATAGCCGTCATCGCCCACCCGGCACGCTACGGCTTCACACCGACCGAAGAGTTTGCCTTGTTCACCGAATTCAAAAACCACGGCGGCCAGGCGGTCGAGGTGGTCACCGGCAGCCATTCAGCGCAAGAAGCGATTGAATACGCAGACATGGCGCGCGAATTTGACTTGGCCGCTTCACGTGGCAGCGATTTCCACAGCCCGGATGAAAGCCACACCGACCTGGGCACCCTGCCCTGGCTGCCGGGTGACCTTACACCGGTGTGGGAACTGCTGGCCGACCGCATTCAATAAACCCGCCACTGCGCGCTTTGCTTTATGGCCCAATGGCTGCAAGTTCACCCTGACAACCCGCAACCGCGTTTGCTGAAACAAGCCGTCGCCTTGCTCAGCCAAGGCCGGGTGCTGGCGGTGCCCACGGATTCCAGTTACGCCCTGGTCTGTCACCTGGACGACAAAACCGCCATCGACCAACTGAGGCGGATTCGCGGTGTGGACGACAAGCACCACCTGACACTGTTGTGCCGCGACCTGAGCGAATTGGCTTTGTATGCCAAGGTGGACAACCGCCAGTTCCGCCTGCTCAAAGCCGCTACTCCCGGCGCATACACATTTATATTAGAGGCGACCAAAGAAGTGCCGCGCCGGGTGGCGCATCCGCAGCGAAAAACCATAGGTTTGCGGGTGCCGCAGCACGTCTGTCTGCTGCAATTGCTTGAACTGCACGGCTCGCCGCTGCTGGCCACCACCTTGATACCACCCGGCGAAACCGAACCCTTGAATGATGCCCAGGACATACGCGAGCGCTTCGAACATCAACTCGCCGCCGTCATCGATGCAGGAGCCTGCTCCATGCAAGCCACCACCGTGGTTGACTTAACACCTATGGCTACAGGCGATAAACCCTTGATGATTCGGCCTGGCGGCGGCGATATAAGCCTTTTAGGGCTCTAAAAATACGGGGCAGATTGCCTTTTGCACCCACACTTATGCCGGGTATAGGGGAAAAATATTACTGATAAATCTTATTTTAATCTTATTATTAGCAAGTTTAGTGCGACAATAGAAATGTGAGTATCAATGAAATAGTTCAAACAATCACCACCCATGCTTTGCCGGTATTGCTGGCAATCACTTTGCATGAGGCGGCGCACGGTCTTGTTGCCAAGCTTTTGGGCGACAACACGGCCTGGGCCATGGGCCGGGTCACCATCAACCCGTTTGTGCATATTGATCCGGTCGGTACGATTGCCATGCCCTTGATTTTGTACATCGCAACCGCAAGACATTTTTTATTCGGCTACGCCAAGCCGGTACCTGTCGATTTTTCGCGACTGCGCAACCCCAAGCGCGACATGATTTGGGTGGCGTTGGCCGGGCCTGTCGCCAACCTGTTGCAGGCGGTGGTTTGGGCCGTGGTCATTTATGTATTGACTGCAAACAGCGCCGAAGAACGGTTTTTCTTTGAAATGGCGCAAGCCGGTCTGCTGACCAACCTGGTGATGTTTGCCTTCAATTTGTTTCCGGTGCCCCCCATGGACGGCGGGCGCATTCTGGTCGGTCTGCTGCCTTTGCGCTTAGCCATCGGCTACTCGCGGGTCGAGCGCTACGGTTTTTTCATCGTCATGGGCCTGGTCATGCTCGGCATCGTCAACGCCTTGTGGATGCTGCCCATCATGACCGCCACCATGTTTTCCATCCAATGGCTGTTGCAGCCTCTGGCCAATTATTTGCAATTGCCCTCTCCATGACCAATCGCGTTCTCTCCGGCATGCGCCCCACCGGTGCACTCCACCTGGGCCATTACCACGGGGCACTGAAAAACTGGGTGCGCCTGCAATCCGAGATGGAATGCTTTTACTTCGTCGCCGACTGGCATGCGCTGACCACGCATTACCAAAGCCGTGAGGTGATCGAAAAAAATGTGTATGAAATGGTGATCGACTGGCTGGCCGCCGGTTTGGACCCGAACAAATGCACCTTGTTTCTGCAAAGCCGCATTCCCGAACACGCAGAGTTGTTCACGCTCTTGGCCATGGGCACGCCTATCAGTTGGCTGGAACGCGTGCCCACCTACAAAGACCAGCAGGAAAAGCTCAAGGACAAGGACCTGACCACTTACGGTTTCCTGGGCTACCCCTTGCTGCAAGCAGCGGATATTCTGATTTACAAGGCCAAGCATGTGCCAGTTGGCGAAGACCAGGCCAGCCATGTCGAACTCACCCGCGAGGCCGCGCGCCGCTTCAACCATTTGTACGGCCGTGAACCCGATTTCGACGCGCTGGTGCAAGTCTGTCTGGCCAAACTGCCCAAGGACAGCGTGAAGCGGTTTGAGAAATCGCGCAAGCAGTTTCAGGAAACCGGCGACATCAAAGCGATGGAAGGTGCACTGGGCTATTTGCAAACCGCGCCTGAGTTGACAGACAAAGACCGCGAACGGCTGGAAGGCTATTTCAAGGGCACCGGCAAAGCCGTGCTGACCGAACCCCATGCCTTGTTGACCGAAGCGAGCAAATTGCCTGGCTTGGACGGCGCGAAAATGAGCAAAAGCTATAACAACACGATTGCCATGCGCGAAGACAAGGCCAGCATAGAGGCCAAGGTCAAGCGCATGCCCACCGACCCGGCGCGCGTCAAAAGAACCGATGCGGGTAACCCCGATCTGTGCCCGGTCTGGCAATTTCACCTGGTGTATTCACCTGAAAACACCCGCCAATGGGTGAAAACCGAATGCACCCGAGCCGGTATTGGCTGCCTAGAGTGCAAACAACCCATCATTGACGCCATCATTGCTGAGCAACAACCGATGCTTGCACGTGCCGAGCCTTTTGTTTCCAATCCACGCCTTGTTCGTGATATCGTTGATGCTGGAACACAGCGTGCACGTGCCACGGCGCAAGACACCATGCGCGATGTGCGCGAGGCCATGGGCCTGAACTATTGACACCCGGAGAATAACTATGAGCTTGTATGTGATTGATGACCATCCGATGGTTCGCCAGATGATTGGCATGCTGCTGCGTCGCCTGCGTCCCGCTTCCAAGGTTGTGGAACTGGAAAAATACAGCGAGTTGCAAGCAGCACTGATCAAAAACGGTGAACCCGAATTGTTCGTTTTGGATTTGCTTCTGCCAGGCGTCAAAGGCGCCACAGCCATCTCTGATGTCAAAAAAATGTACCCTGAAATTCCGCTGGTGGTGTTGTCCGCCATGCCTTCCGGCGAAGCGCGCGACGCTTGCCTGGAAGCAGGTGCAGATTTGTACATCGAAAAATCCACCGACACGGCAGAAATATCTGCAGCCATCCAGGATATTTTGAAATCCGACGACGACGAAGTCGACGCGGATGCAGTTGTGGTCGGTGACATCAAACTGTCTAAGCGCCAAAAGCAACTGATTCTCATGCTGGATCGTGGCTTGTCCAACCGCGACATCGCCGCCGAACTCAGCATCAGCGAACACACGGTCAAGGTTCACTTGTGGCGTTTGTTCCGCCGCCTGGGCGTGAAAAGTCGCACCCAGACCTTGCACTTTGCGCGCACCCATGGTTTGTTGATGGGTTGAGGTTTTCACCTCTCAATAAAAAACCGGCAGATGCCGGTTTTTTTATGTGCATTTGTCGCTGCCAAAGATGTGAAAAGTCACGAACAGCGGTTGGTATGCCACCTCATTGCGTCGCAGCCGTTCTTATTCAAAAAAATGGCTCTTCTTCATTTCCAACAAAAAATCTATGAACACACGGACTTTTTTAGCCTGTTGGTTTCTGCTGGCAAAGTAAATTTTCACGGGCAAGGGTGCGCGCTTGTATTTTTTCAACAGTTGCACCAGCTCGCCTTTTTGGAGGGCATCTTTCACCAGCCACCTTCCCACACTGCCGATGCCCAAGCCGTTTTGCACACACATCACCACAGCTTCAATATTGGACACAGTTAAATGGCCATCGGGCGAAACAGTGACAGTATCCTGACCGTTTTTGTACCTCCAGTTGACAATGCGCCCTGTTGACAATTGTCTGTAACCCACCAATCTGTGATGGGACAAATCGGCGGGCGTTTTCGGTGCTGAATGTGTGTCTAAATAAGCAGGCGAGGCGATGGTGACCAATTCGAGCTGGCATAACTCTCTTGAAACCAACCCGCTGTCTGTGTCGTCCAGGTTGCCAATACTGATGTCATAGGCTTCGCTGACAGGGTCGATTTTTTTGTCTTGCAAATGGATATCCAATTCAATCAACGGGTACATGCGTAAAAACTCAGGCAACAACGGCAGAATGAATTTTTTACCAAAGCTTTCCGGGATATTGATTTTCAATTTACCGGTTGGCTCCATCTCAACACTTTTGGATTGACTCAAGGCCTGCTCCAAGGTGTTGAGAGCGGGTGAAATGGCCAGCAGCAAATTGTGACCGTCCTCGGTCAAAGACAGGTTTCTGGTGTTGCGATGAAACAGCCGGATGCCCAGCGTTTGCTCCAACTCGCCAATCGATTTGCTGACAGCAGCAGGTGTCAAACCCAACACACGTGATGCAGCTGAAAAGCTTTTCAGCTCTGCTGTCATAAGAAAGGCGTTAAGTGATTTCAGGTGCATATTTTCAACTTTGGGTTGAATCAAATTCTACGGGTGAGCTACTTGTCACCAACCAGCTAAGGCAGAAAAATACCCCTTGTGAAACAACAGGAGCATCACATGAAACGAGCATTGATCATTGGTTCCAGCGGATTGCTGGGGTCGGCCATCGCCCAACTTTTAAAAACAAACTATGAAGTCATCGAGGCTTCGCGATCCAGCCAGTCTCACCCGGTAGACATAGCTGATGTGGCTTCGCTGCAAAGCTTGATGCAGCGTGTGGGGAAAGTGGATGCCATCGTATGCACCGCAGGCGTGGCGCAATTTCGCGGCTTCAGTGATGCGACAAACGCAGACTGGGATTTTGGATTGGCGAACAAATTGATGGGACAAGTCAATACAGTTCGGCTCGGCGCTGAACATATCCATCCTATGGGCAGCATCACGTTGACCACGGGCGTGCTGTCCATGTACCCCATGCCTGGCAGCTCAATTGTGACGACGGTGAACGCAGCCGTTGAAGGCTTTGTGAAATCAGCCGCCTTGGAGCTGAAAGACAAAGTCAGAGTGAATGCCGTGTCCCCGGGCTGGATCACAGAGACCTTGGAAAAAATGAAGATGGACACATCGCCCGGCTTACCTGCCGCTGAAGTGGCCCAAGCCTATCTGGAGTTGATGGAGTCAGACATAACAGGGCAGGTTCAAATTGCCATGAAGAGTTAAAGCCTAGGCATTGCGTAGCTGATGTGTTGCAGAACTTGAATCACAAGGCGCTGGCTTCATGGCGTCAAAGCCTTGGCAATCGTCAACTGCAATTTCTCGGAACTGCCGGGTGTCACCGGGCCGACGCTGGCACCAAAGTCACCCGCTTGCGGCATGGCGTTACCGGTTTTGGAAATGCGTGCGCGCACCATCACCGACTTGACTTGCGAGAGTTTCATCTGCGGGTTCATGGCCAGGCTGTCATCCAGCACAAAGTCATAAGGCAGTTTGTCGACCGTGGTGCGAATGATGGCCAGCGGCATGCGCGGCCCCTCGGCGGCGTTGGCATAAATGAACACCGTGTCCTTGGGTGAAACTTGCGCCTCTAATTCGGGGCCCAAAACGACCCGCCCACTCAGACGCTCGGTACCGTCAGACTCGGGCTTGGCCATGGCACCGGCACTGGCCGGGGGATTGCCTGCCACGGCGGGCGACAACGGCGGCAGACCCAAGCGCTCACGCGCTTTATCTATCGCTTCGGCCAGCGCCGGGCCGTCGGGCGATGTCGCAGGCAATAAGCCGCGCACTTTCTCCCAGTACACCAGCGCTTCCTTGAAGCGTCCTTCAGAATAAGCCGCGCTGCCCGCCAGCAACAAGGCGTTGCCGTTTTGCGGATCGGCCTTGAGCACGCTGTTGATGATGGCCCAGGCTTCGCCTTTGAAGCTGCCATTGTTCTTTTGCGCCAGCACCTCGGCGCGTTCAATCATCACATCGTCATTGCGTTCCAATGCCAGCGCTTTTTGCAAAGCCGCATCGGCTTGTTCATAACGCGCCAGCGCACGCTGTATGCGCCCGAGCATGACCCAGGCCTCGGCGTTTTTCGGTTCTTTTTCCAAGCGCTGGCTGAGTTGCTCGGCCATGGTTTCCAGTTTTTGCGGCGTGATTTGTTCTTCACCGTTGGCCTGAGCCAGTAAGGCAGGGTCCAGGGCAATCGGTGTGCCGACGTAAAAATAAATGACAAAGGCCAGCACCGGTATGGTCAGCGTCAACAAGCTGATCAAGAGTTTGATACGCACAGGTGCAGCCGGCGCCTGTGCTGTGGCTGCACCCGGCGCGTCTTCCATCAGGCGCTGCGTCAACTCTTGTTGCGACAGGTCAAAGCCTTGCTGGTCCAGGCTGCCTTGCGCCAGTTCACGCTCGAGTTCGGCGAGTTGCTCGCGGTAAACACTGACGTGCGACATCACGTGTTCGCGTTCACCCCCTTTTGTCGCTGCCCGCGCAGCACGCAGCACAGACCAGGCAAGCACCAGCACCACCAGCAAAGACAAGGCCAGCGACAGCAGCAAAAAAAGTTGAGCGTTATTCATTCAATCCTTGTGCGTTGCCGCTTCGTTCGATGCAGGGCGAGGGGAAGCATGTGCCTGACCCAAGGCGTTTTTGCGCAAGCGCATATAGCGCCACAAGCCCCAGACGGCTGCCAGCAGCATGAAAAACGGACCGAACCACAAGGGCCAGGTCAGCGGTTTGACCTGGGGCCGGTACAACACAAAGTCGCCATAACGCTCGACCAGATAGGTTTTGATCTGCGCATCGGATTTGTCTTCACGGATCAACTTGCGTACTTCGCGTCGCAGGTCTTCCGCCAACTCGGCATGCGACGATGCCAGCGATTCGTTTTGACACACCAGGCAACGCAACTCCTCGGCAATGCTGACCAAACGCGCTTCCACTTTCGGGTCTTCTGCCATAGGCACGGCCTCGCCAGCCCACATTGCCGGTGCCCACAGCAGCCAGCACAACAATAACTTCCACTTCATGAGGCTTCCAATGTCTGAATCAAGGGCAGCACGGTGTCGATCAGTATTTGCGGCGTCAACGGGCCGACGCGCTTGTAACGGATGACGCCTTGCTTGTCTATGAGATAGGTTTCCGGCACGCCGTAGACACCGTAGTCAATGCCGACGCGGCCGTCCAGGTCCAGCACCGACAAACTGTAAGGATCGCCCTGGCGCTGCAAAAAACGCAGGCTGCGTTCGCGCGCCATTTGCAATTTCTCGGCGTCTTTGAGCGGGCCGTTGGCCATGTCCTGCGGCTGTATTTCCTTGTAGCTCAAACCCACCACCGGAATGCGGCTGCTTTTGGCAAAGTCGACCAGCAAAGGATGTTCTTCGCGGCAGGCCACGCACCAGGTGGCCCAGACATTGAACATCCAGACCTTGCCCTTCATGTCGGACGGGCTGAAGGGCTTGTCACCTACCAGCACCGGCAAACTGAAATCCGGCGCAGGCTTGCCCACCAGCGGCGACGGGATTTCGCGCGGGTCGCGCGTGAGGCCGACCGCCAGAAACACCACCAGCGCGGCAAACAAAGCCAGAGGAATAAGAAATTTTTTATTCATGGCGCTCAAGTCGTGGAAGACAAGGCTTCACCCGCGGTTTGCAATGGCGACACGGCCGCACGGCGATAACGACGGTCCAATGCAGCAAGCACACCACCGAACACCATCATCAACACACCGGCCCACAACCAAGGCACAAAAGGTTTGTAATAAACACGCATGCTCCAGCTGGGGGTGTCGCCCGGCACCGGGTCGCCCAGAGAGACATACAAGTCGCGCAGAAAACCCGAGTCGATAGCGGCCTCGGTCATAGGCATGGCGCTGGAGAAGTAACGGCGTTTTTCCGGGTACAGCACTTCAATCACTTTGTCGTTTTTCAATACCTCGACATGGGCTTGCATGGCTTTGTAATTCGGGCCGTTCACGTCCACCATGTCGACCAGACGGAAGGTGTAGGGCGCAATGCTGACGGTGTCGCCCAAGCCCATGCGCACGTCGCGCTCAACCTCAAAAGATTTAACCCCTGTGATACCCAGCACCACCACCGCCATGCCGAAATGCGCGAGATGCATGCCCCAGAACGAGCCGCCGATGCGCCCGGGTTTGCGGATGCGCTCGACCACATGCTGCAAGCTGCCCAGCGCCACCCACATGCCCAGAAACACACCCAGCGCCGTACCGGCAGACCATTCACCAAAAAGAAAAGGCAGGCCAATAGCCAGCAACAGAGCAGCCAAACCAATCCAGCGCAAACGCAACACCATGTCATTCAAGCGGGCTTTACGCCAATGCGACACTGTTCCCGGCACCAGCACAAACAACAAGGGCACCATGAGTGGTGCGAACACCAGATTGAAGTAAGGCGGGCCTACCGACAGCTTGCCCAGGTTCAGCGCGTCAATGATGAGAGGGTAAAGCGTACCCAAAAGAACCGCGCCGGTAGCCACCACCAGCAACACGCTGTTGAGCAGCAAAAACGATTCGCGTGACACCAAGCCCATGCTGCCGCCCAAAGTGACCGCCGGTGCACGCCAGGCAAACAAGGTGAGCGAGGCACCGATGACCACGGCCAGAAAACACAGCACAAAAATACCGCGCGCCGGGTCAGTGGCGAAGGCATGCACCGAGGTGAGTACACCCGAGCGCACCAGAAATGTTCCCAGCAACGACAGTGAAAAAGCAGCGATAGCCAGCAACACGGTCCAGGCTTTGAAGCTGCCGCGTTTTTCTGTGACCATGAGTGAATGAATCAGCGCCGTGCCGACCAGCCAAGGCATGAGCGACGCGTTTTCCACCGGGTCCCAGAACCACCAACCGCCCCAACCCAGTTCGTAATAAGCCCACCAGGAACCCAAGCCGATACCAAAGGTGAGGAAGGACCAGGCGATCACCGTCCAGGGGCGCGACCAACGCGCCCATGCCGCATCCAAGCGACCAGAGATCAGCGCGGCAATGGCAAACGCAAAAGCCACGGACATGCCGACATAGCCCATGTACAACATGGGCGGGTGAATCACCAGACCCGGGTCTTGCAACAAGGGGTTGAGGTCGCGGCCATCGGCGGGTATAGGAAACAGGCGGTCAAACGGGTTGGAAGTGATCAAGATGAAAGCCATGAAACCCACAGCCACCAAACCCAGCACACCCAGCACACGCGCCACCATATTGAGCGGCAGGCTTTGCGAAAACAAGGCCACCGCCGCCGTCCAACCGGTGAGCATCAGCACCCACAGCAGCAACGAACCTTCATGCCCGCCCCACACGGCGGCAAACTGGTACGCCCGGGGCAACAAACGGTTGGAATGCTCGGCCACGTATTTGACTGAGAAATCATTGCTTAGAAAAGAAGCCGCCAGACAAGCAAACGACGACACCACCAACGCAAACTGCAACAAAGCCACCGGGCGCGCCAGCGACTGCCACACGGTGTTGCGCGTGGCCGCGCCCCACAAGGGCAAGACACCGAGCAACAATGCCATCACAGTGGCCAGCACCAACGCAAATTGTCCGAGTTCAGGAATCATTCAGAGGTTTGCTTTCAAGGTTTGACGGATTGGGCGGCGCGCGCCTGGGCCGCCTTGTCCAGCGCGTGCTGGGCTTCGGGCGGCATGTAATTTTCGTCGTGTTTGGCCAGCACCTCGCTGGCGGTCAACACGCCTTGTTCATCGAGTTTGCCTTGGGCGACCACGCCCTTGCCTTCTTTGAACAAATCGGGAAGCAAGCCACTGTAATGCACGGTCATGTCGTTCATGGTGTCGGTGACCACAAAGGACACATTGGTGCCATCGCGTTGCAAGCTGCCGGTCTTGACCATGCCGCCGATGCGAAAGGTTTTGTTACGCGGTGCTTCACCGTTGAGCACTTGGGTTGGTGTGAAGAAAAACACCAGGTTGCTGTTGAATGCGTTCAACACAAACGCTGCTGCCACACACAACACCAGCACGCCACCAGCGATCAATGCAAAGCGTTTTTGACGCGGACTCCAACTCATGCCGACTCCTGTGATTCGCTGCGTGCCAGCGCCAAGGCGTTGCGGTGCGCTTGTCTGGCCTGCCAGATTTCAAGCAGGATGAACAAGGCTGTCATGCCCATGCTGCCCCAGACATAGAGGCCATAGCCGCCCATCTCCCAAAACTGTGACCAGCTGTCCCATCTCATGCTTTGGCTCCCGACACTTCAGGCAAGGCCTGTACCCATTCGGTATGGCGTTCGCGCTCAACGATGAGGCTGCGTACCCGATAACACACGATGGCCAGGGTGTAGGCCCAAAACGACAAGGCCATGAGCAACATGCCCCACAGCATCAACTGCGCCATGCTCGGTGAACGTGTGAGCGACACAGACGCGCCCTGGTGCAAGGTGTTCCACCATTTGACCGAGAAATAAATAATAGGCACGTTGATGGCGCCGACGATGGCGATCAATGCTCCGGCGCGGTCGGCGCGGCGCACATCGTCAATCGCTGAGGTCAAGGCCATGTAACCGAGGTAGAGAAAAAACAAAATCAATTCAGAGGTGAGCCGTGCGTCCCAGACCCACCAGGCACCCCACATGGGCTTGCCCCATAAGGCACCAGTCCACAAAGACAGAAAAGCAAACATGGCACCGGTGGGCGCGAGTGCGCGGGTCATCATGCCGGACAAGCGGGTGTTAAAAGTCAAACCCAGCACGCTCCAAAACGCCATGGCCAGATAAATCACCATCGACATCCAGGAGGCAGGTACGTGGACAAAAATAATGCGGTAGCCCTCGCCTTGTTGTGCATCGGTAGGTGCCAGCGCAAAACCTATCCATAAACCGGCCACACCCAAAACCGCAGCCAGCGCCGCCAGCCATGGCCACAGCCGCGCCGCCAAGGCATAAAAGGTTTGCGGTGCAGCGTAATAAAACCAGCGAATAGCCATTGATTCATTCCAAGGCGATGCGCAAACCTGCACTGCAAGCCCAAGGGCTGAAAAACAGTGCAGGCAGCAACATGGCCAGCAAAATCGACACATGGGCTTGCGCACCCACACCAGATTCAAGCGCTTGCACCGCTCCAGCACCAAACACCAGCACCGGCACAAACAAGGGCAACACCAGCAGGGAGATCAACATCCCGCCACCGCGCACACCCAGCGTGAGTGCCGCGCCAATGGCACCGACACAAGACAACACGGGCGTACCTAGTAACAAGGAGAGTGAAAGCATGAACAGCGCGTCAGCGCTTAAATCGAACTGCAAACCCAAAACAGGTGCCAATATTACCAAGGGCACCCCGCACAACAGCCAATGCGCGGTGATTTTCCCGAGCACCATAAGGCCTAAGGAATTCGGGGACAACAGCATGTGTTCCAAACTGCCATCACGGTAATCGGCTTCAAACAGGCGCGGCAAGCCCAGCATGGTGGCCAACAAAGCACCCACCCACAACACGCCGGGACCGATTTGGCGCAACATGGCAGGCTCAGGCCCGATGGCCAGCGGAAACAAAGTGGCCACCACCGCAAAGAAAAACACGCTGTTCAATACCTCGGCTTTGCGGCGCATGGCCAGGCGCAGGTCGCGCTTCACCACGGTGAAAAAAATATTCATGGCTGCAAACTCAATATCTGCACCCGGCCATCCAAGTCCAGCGGCTGGTGACTGGTGAACAACAGCATGCCGCCTAGGGTCAGGTGAGTTTGCAGCAATTCGGTCAAGGCCTGTTGTGCGCCGGTGTCCAATGCCACCAAAGGCTCATCCAACAGCCATAAACGCGCGGTGGACACCTGCAAACGCGCCAGCGCGACGCGGCGTTTTTGCCCTTGCGACAAGACGCGCAATGGCAAATGCATGCGTGAAGATAAACCTTGTGCTGTCAATGCCTTGACCGCTGTGGTGGTGTCCAAGGGCTGACCCGCAATCGCCGCAGCGGTTTGTAAATTTTCCAAGGCGCTGAGTTCATCTTTCAAACCCAGCGCATGGCCCAAATAAAACACCTGCTGCATAAAAGCATGCCGGGCTTGTGGCAGCGGCTGACCGCCCCAACTGAGTTGACCTTGCGACAACGGCGACAAGCCGCACAGTGCCCGCAACAAACTGGTTTTGCCAGCCCCGTTGTCACCTTGCAAATGCATGGCCTGGCCCGGCTGTACAGCAAAACTCACAGGCGCAAACAACTGACGGCCACCGCGCTCGCAGCTGGCGTTCACCACTTGCAAGCCGCTGGTATTCATAACAGGTAACTGCCCGCCAACTGTTTGACCACGCCGCCGGTGGCCATTTTGAAACGCGCAATGCCAGCGCTGCGCTGGGTGTTGACGCCACCCAGGTCCAAGCTGCGCACGCCGCGTTCGCGCAATTCTTCGATGGCACGCCACAACATCAGGTTGTGCGCATGCAAATCTCGTCCAGCATCTGAGGTCCAACCCACTTGGTAGGTGGCAGCTTCACCATGAATCAAAAACATCATGCCGGCCACGCGGTCACGGCCAACATCGGCACGCAAAGACAAGAGATTGCGCGACGGCTGTTTGCGCGATTCGGCATAACGCTCGAACCAGACCAAGGGCAAACCTTCCAAGCCGCGATCCACACGTTGCTGCATTTCCGCATCCAACAACCAGCGGTATTGGCCGGGGTTGGTGCCCATGCGTTGCACATTCAACTCAGACTTTTCCGCGCCGCCCAAGCGGTGCCGCCAGCGCTTGTCGAGTTGTGCGCGCAATGCATCCATGGGTTTGTCAATGTCCAGCATCACCGTGCTGTAACCGGACATCACGCGCCTGACATAAGGCAGACCGATATGGGCATCCAGCGGTTCATTCGGTGTCACCATCATGAAGCGCAAACCACGCAAGGGCAATGTCTGACGCATGAGTGCGTATGCAGCGGCTTTGTCGGTTGCACTCAGGTCTTGCAGCCACAAAGGGCCGCGTGTGCAAATGGCCAATGACAGGTATTTGGCAAATTGACGCACGATGAATTGGGCTTGCGCGACTTGCACGCCATCGGCCTCTACCCTGGCACGCAACACCCGCGCACCCAGTGACACCAAGGTCGAACCATAAGCCCAGTCCTGCTGCAAGGGCGCGGCGGCAGCGGCATGCGCCTGGTCCCAGGCGACCATGTCTTGCGTGCCCCAGTTGACCTTCATGCGGCCAGCCTTGTTTTGGTTACCATGCAGCCATGTGGAAAAAAATATTGACGCGCCACCCGGTGCAAACCGTGATGGGCCACCGGATTCCCGAACCGCGACTGACATGGATGGCGGTGCTGTGGGCGCTGGTGTATTTGGGTTTGCCACTGCTGGCCATAGGCATGCTGATTGACGGCTTGATACAACTGGCCACCGGTGTGTGTACCGGTCTGTGGTGTTACTTCTGAAACAGTGACATTCATGGTTTGGGCATCTTAGCGATTGGCGGTGACACCATGTCGATCAAAGGTGAAGTCGGATAAACAGTGACAGCGCCTGGGCTCAAGCAACATTCAGGCAAACGCAGACCAAGCAGCCAACTTGCTTTCAGGCGCGACGCAAGCGCATTTCTGCGGCTCTGGCATGGGCTTGCAATCCTTCGCCGTGCGCCAAGACCGAAGCCGTCTGACCCAGCGTCTGCGCCCCGGCCTCGGACACTTCAATCAAGCTGCTGCGTTTTTGAAAATCGTACACACCCAGTGGTGAAGAAAAACGCGCCGTACCCGAGGTGGGCAACACATGGTTGGGCCCGGCGCAATAGTCGCCCAGGCTTTCGCTGGTGAACGCGCCCAGAAAAATCGCGCCTGCGTGGATGAGCAAAGGTTCCCAGGTATGCGGCTCGCTGCTGCTCACCTCTAAATGTTCAGGCGCGATGCGGTTGCTGATGTCGCAAGCCTCTTGCATGCTGCGCGTGTGTATCAGAGCGCCGCGTCCGTTCAAAGATGCTGCAATGATGTCGCGCCGTGGCATCTCGGGCAGCAGTTTGTCGATGGACGCTTGCACCGCGTCTATGTAAGCCGCGTCCGGGCACAACAAAATGCTTTGTGCCAGCTCGTCATGCTCGGCCTGGCTGAACAAGTCCATGGCCACCCAATCGGGCGGCGTGCTGCCGTCGGCCAGCACCAAAATTTCTGAGGGCCCGGCGATCATGTCAATGCCGACCGTGCCGAACACGCGCCGCTTGGCCGCTGCCACATAGGCATTGCCCGGGCCGGTGATTTTGTCGACGCGCGGCACGGTGGCGGTGCCGTAGGCCATGGCGGCCACTGCTTGTGCGCCGCCGATGGTGAAGGCGCGGCTGACACCAGCCACATAAGCTGCGGCCAAGACCAATTCGTTGCGCTCGCCACGCGTGGCGGTCGTGCCGCTGCCCGCAGCGCCGCCGGTGGCGACGCTGCCGCGCACCGGAGTCGGCACCACCATGATGATCTCGCCCACGCCGGCCACATGCGCGGGAATCGCGTTCATGAGCAAGCTGGACGGATACGCCGCTTTGCCGCCGGGCACGTAAATACCGGCGCGGTCTAAAGGCGTGACTTTTTGGCCGAGCAATGTGCCGTCTGCATCGCGGTATTGCCAGCTTTCGCCGCAGGCTTTTTTCTGCGCTTCGTGGTAGCTGCGAATGCGAGCCGCCGCGTCTTGCAAGGCGCGTTTTTGCGCTTCGGGCAAGCCATCGAAGGCGGCTTTGAAATCGGCTTGCTGCAATTCCAAATCCGCCATGCTCGCGGCTTGCAAACCGTCAAAGCGTGCGGTGTAGTCCAACACCGCTGCATCGCCGCGTTGTTTCACATCAGCCAATATGTCAGCGACACGTTGTTCAATGGCCGCATCTGTGTCAGCCGACCAATGCAGACGCTGTTGAAACAAGCTCTCGAAATCGGCTTGTGCGGTGCTCAGGCGTAAAGGACGTGCGTTCATCAGCTTTAGGCCTTGGCGCGTGCCGCGGTGGCGCGGTCAAAGGTGTCTATCAATTGGCGGATGGCGGTGGTTTTGAGTTTCAGCGAGGCTTGGTTCACCACCAAACGCGAGCTGATGTCCATGATGCGCTCAACTTCAATCAAGTGGTTGGCCTTGAGCGTGCTGCCGGTAGACACCAGATCGACGATGGCATCTGCCATGCCGGTGAGTGGTGCCAATTCCATACTGCCGTACAGCTTTACCAAATCCACATGCACGCCTTTGGTGGCGAAAAAGTCGCGGGCAATCGCCACGTACTTGGTGGCCACGCGCAAACGTGCGCCTTGTTTGACAGCAGCGGCGTAATCGAAGCCTTGCGGCACGGCCACGCTCATGCGGCAACGCGCAATTTGCAAATCCAAAGGTTGGTACAAACCGGCGCTGCCGTGTTCTATCAAGGTGTCTAAACCGGCGACACCCATGTCAGCGCCGCCGTATTCCACGTAAGTGGGCACGTCAGATGCACGCACCAGCACCACGCGCAATTGTTCGTTGTTGGTCGGCAATATCAGCTTGCGCGATTTTTCCGGGTCTTCCAACACGGTGATGCCTGCGGCCTGCAACAAGGGCAGGGTTTCGTCGAATATGCGTCCTTTGGACAGCGCCAGCGTGATGCTCATCGGGTTCTTTCGATGTCAGCGCCGAGGGCGCGGAGTTTGTCTTCCATGCGGTCATAGCCGCGGTCCAAATGGTAAATCCTGTCGACCAGAGTCTCACCCGAGGCGACCAAACCGGCAATCACCAAACTGGCTGAAGCGCGTAAATCGGTGGCCATGACCGTGGCGCCCGACAACTTCGGCACGCCTTCGACCATCGCCACTTTGCCGTCTATGCTGATATGTGCACCCAGACGCAGCAACTCGTTCACATGCATGAAGCGGTTTTCAAAAATGGTTTCTGTGACTTTGGCATTGCCCTGCGCCACGGCGTTCAGCACCATGAACTGCGCTTGCATGTCGGTGGGGAAACCGGGGTATTCGGTGGTGCGAAAACTTTGCGCTTTCAAATGCTGGTGCGCCGGTGCACTTGAGCGCACACGCAAGCCACCCTGCACCGCATCGATGTGCACACCTGCGTCGCGCAGTTTGTCGATGACGGCTTCCAAATGGTCACCGCGCGCATGGCGCAACACCGCGTCGCCACCGGTGGCTGCGACCGCGCACAAAAACGTACCGGCTTCAATCCGGTCCGCCACCACTTGATGCCGCGCACCATGCAAAGCCTCCACGCCTTGAATGTGTATGCGGCTGCTGCCGTGCCCGCTGATGCGTGCGCCCATGGCGATCAGCAATTCGGCCAAGTCGGGAATTTCAGGTTCTTGCGCGGCGTTTTCCAGCACGGTTTCGCCGTCGGCCAGACAAGCTGCCATCAGCAAATTTTCAGTGCCGGTGACGGTCACCATGTCGGTGGCGATGCGCGCGCCTTTGAGACGGGAAAGCCCAGGCTTGAGACGCGCCACCATGTAACCGTGCTCCACATCAATCACCGCGCCCATGGCTTGCAAGCCTTTGATGTGCTGGTCCACAGGGCGTGTACCGATGGCGCAACCACCGGGCAAAGAGACTTTGGCGCGACCAAAGCGAGCCAGCAAAGGCCCGAGTGCCAGCACCGAGGCGCGCATGGTTTTCACCAACTCATAAGGCGCTTCAGGCGTATGCAAACCACCTGCGTTCAACACCATATCGCCCGCGTCGTTGCGCTCGGCGCTCACGCCCATGTGGCGGATCAGTTTGAGCATGGTGCTGACGTCTTGCAACTGCGGTACGTTGCTTAAAGTGACCGTGTCAGCGCTGAGCAGCGCAGCGCACAACTCAGGCAATGCAGCGTTCTTTGCACCGGCAATCGATACTTCGCCATGCAATTGGCGACCACCGCGAATCAGTAATTTGTCCATGCGTAAGCGACAGCGGCCCTCAGGCCTGCGCCTTCCACTCAGCGGGGGTGAAGGTTTTCATAGAGAGCGCATGCACTTCGTCATTCGCCATCTTGTCGCCCAGGGTGCCATACACCAGTTGGTGGCGTTGAATCAAACGCAAGCCTTCAAATTTCGCCGACACAATGGTGCCAAACCAGTGGCGGCCATCGCCTTCGATATGCAGATGTTCACACGGCAGACCGGCAGCAATCATGTGTTCAATTTGTTCGGCGTTCATGCATTACCCCCGGATTTTGTAACCTGTGCGCAGCAAATGTAGCGCGATGCCGGCCACGATCAGATTGGCACCACCGACCAGACCCAAGCTGGTCCACGGCGACACATCGCTGACACCGAAAAAGCCATAGCGGAAACCGTCGATCATGTAGAAGAACGGATTGAAATGGCTGACCTGCTGCCAGAACGGCGGCAGCGAATGGATGGAATAAAACACGCCGCTTAAAAACGTCATGGGCGTGATCAAAAAGTTTTGGAATGAAGACATCTGGTCGAATTTGTCAGCCCATAAACCGGCGATCAAACCCAGGGTGCCCAGCATGGAAGCGCCCAGCAACGCAAACACCAGAATCCACAACGGGGCTACCGCCGTCAAAGGCGCGAACCACATGGTGACCAGCAACACGCCCAAGCCCACGGCAAAACCACGCACTACTGCGGCCAGCACATAAGCCGCAAACCAGCTCCAATGGCCCAGGGGGGTGAGCAAAATAAAAACCAGGTTGCCCATCATCTTGCTTTGCACCATAGACGATGAACTGTTGGCAAAAGCGTTTTGCAACACGCTCATCATGACCAGACCCGGCACCAGAAACGAGGTGTAGCCCACGCTGTCGTACACCGTGACTTTGCCTTCTAGCAAATGGCCGAAGATCAACATGTAAAGCAGCGCGGTCAACACAGGTGCTGCAATGGTTTGTGCGCTGACTTTCCAAAAGCGCAGCACTTCTTTGTAAAACAGGGCGCGCCAGCCGGTCATGCGTGGGCTCCCATGACATCTAAAAACACGTCTTCCAAATCGGCTTTGCGGATTTCAACATCCTCAGCCACCAAACCGGCGCTGCGCACCGCTGCCAAGTAATGTTCGATTTGCGCCGCGTCGTTGGCGGGGAACTGCACGATGCGCCCGGTGACACGCGCTTGCGCCGCGAGCTCGGGCGGCAGTTGCGCGTCGAGTTTGAAACGCAACACGTTGCTGGAAGCATTTTTGAGCAAGGTGCTGGTGTCGTCCAAAGCCACCACTTTGCCCAGCTTCAACATGGCAATGCGCGAGCACAGGGCTTCGGCCTCTTCCAAATAATGCGTGGTCAGCAAGACGGTGTGTCCTTCTCGGTTCAATCGCGCGATGAATTGCCACAGGGTTTGGCGCAATTCCACATCCACGCCCGCCGTGGGTTCGTCGAGCACGATGACTGGCGGTTTGTGCACCAAGGCTTGTGCCACCAGCACACGCCGCTTCATGCCGCCGGAGAGTTGGCGCATATTGTGGTTGGCCTTGTCGGCGAGGCCCAGGTTCTCCAACAACTCATCTATCCAAGCATCGTTGCCAGTCACACCAAAGTAGCCAGACTGAAACGTCAAAGCTTCGCGCACGGTGAAAAAAGGATCAAAGACCAATTCTTGCGGCACCACGCCCAATAACTTGCGCACTTGCTGTGACTGTGTTTGCACATCCAGGTCGTGCACTTTGATGCTGCCGCTGCTGGACTTTAAGAGCCCAGCCAATATGCTGATGAGGGTGGTTTTACCGGCGCCATTGGGGCCGAGCAGACCGAAAAATTCACCGGCCTGGATATCGAAAGACACCTGATCCAATGCGGTGAACGTGCCACGGGCATTGGTAAATTTTTTGGAGACAGATTGGAAGGAGATGGCAGCCATGGCAAGCTGGCTATTCTAAGCCTTGCGTTTTGCACCCGCCCCGGCAGGGCCATCAAGTGGCGGCGGCGGGGTCCGCAGGTGATTCAAACAACTCTGCCAGACCGTAGACCTGCGCCAATTGCCGGGCGCGGTCGGGCAAGCCGTGTATATGTAGCTGTATGCCTTTGGCAGCAGCCGCACGCAAACCGGTGAGCAAAACGGACAACGCTGATGAATCAAATTGCTGCAAAGCGCTGGCGTCAAGCACAAAGCTGCGGGTTTGTCCGGCTATGGCGCGCTGCAGTTGTGCTGCTACCGCCGTGGCCTGCGCCTGGGTCAGCACTGCGGGCAGTGCCATGTCTACAGACCTGGTCATTTGCGGTTATTGGATTTGTTGCGTTCGCTCAGGGTGGCGATCAAACCGTCAATGCCTTTGGCTTTGATTTCCTCAGAAAACTGGGTGCGGTAGTTGTCCACCATCCAAATGCCCAGGATATTGAAGTTGTAAATGCGCCAACCGGCATCGGAGTCATTGCTTTTTTCGAGACGGTAATCCAGCGGCACCGGCTCGGAGCCGCCACGGATTTCGGTACGCACCACCACTTCGTTTTCTGTCACCGTGCCGCGCAAAGGCTTGACGGCAATGCTGTAGTTGTCTTTGACTTGCGATAAAGCGCCTGAATAGCTGCGCATCAACAGCATTTTGAATTCGTCTTGTAAACGCTTTTGCTGCTCAGGGCTGGCCTGACGCCAAGCCGGACCGACAGCAGCGGCGGTCATGCGCTGAAAATTCACATGCGTCAACAACTTGGTATCTACCAATACGCCGATTTTTTGCAAATCCCCTGCTTTGAGCGCCGGGTCTTTGCGCACCGTATCCAGGATTTCATTGGACATGCTTTGTATGAACTGATCCGGTGCCTGTTCGGCACGGACAGCGGGCAGCATGCCAGCCGATAGAAGCAAGCCGGTCAGCAAAGAGCTTATTAATACTCGGGAAGGAATCAGGCGTGAAGTCATGGGGTGGCCACCAGGATGAAATAAATACATTGGGCCTATTATTGGTCATTTCCCGGTTTGTCTGCAGGACTGTTTTCCTGCGGGTCTGAACGCTCATAAGTCACGGGCGGACCTTCAATGACCACCGGCACTTCAGCCTCAGCAGCGGCTGCTAACGGTTCGACCGGCGGGCTACTGCCTGAAGAGGTCTCATCGTCAAACCGATCCGAACCGTCAGAACCATCGTTCTCCTGCATATCGGTCGGCAGATTGCGCTTCCAGCCCTTGGGGTTGCGCCGCTGTAAATAGGCGTCGCGCACAAAGCTGTATTTGTCCAGCGCGACTTCATTCAAACTGGTGTCTAAGCCCAGGTAACCGGCGCGTGTATGCACTACCCGCACGGCTGTGCCGCTATTACGTAAGCCTGTAGGCTCTACCCCGTTCCACAAGTTGTAGTAGTTATCAAATGTCCAGCCTACCGTGTCACGCGCAGTCGACGGACCCAGCAAAGGCAATACCAGGTAAGGGCCGGAAGGTACGCCCCACACGCCCAGGGTCTGGCCGAAATCGGCGCTGCGTCGCTGCAAACCGGCCCAAGTGGCGACATCAAATAAACCGAAAACGCCGAAAACCGTGTTGACCGCGACCCGCAGACCGGTTTCGGCCGTGTCTATGGGTCTGGCCTGCAAAGCATTGTTCACGGTCGACCAGACGTCCTTTAAATTACCAAAAAAATTACCCACGCCGTTTTGTACAGGCTCAGGGACATTTTTTTGGTAACCCACTGCCACCGGCCTGAGCAGTTTGGTATCCACCTTTTCATTGAACTCGCTGATGCGGCGGTTACTGGATTCGAAAGGGTCTTGCGGATTGGTGGCAGGGTCAGTAGCGCAAGCTGCCAGCATGGCGGCAGCCAGCAGCGCCACACAGCAGCCACTGACGCGTTTTGATTTGCATGCAGAGATCACTGGCTGCCTGAGGGGGCCGGGCCGTCGGCCGCTTTGTTATAGAGAAAGCGGCTGATCAGGTTTTCCAATACCACCGCTGACTGTGTCGACTGCACCTTGTCGCCCTGAGCCAGATTGGCGACGTCCGAGCCGGCTTCTATGCCAATGTATTGTTCGCCCAGCAAACCGCTGGTGAGAATTTTCAAGGAGCTGTCCTTGGGAAACTGGTACTGCACATCAAGAGCGAGTTCGACCTTGGCCTGGTAGTTTTTGTCGTCAAAGCGAATGTCTTGCACCCGCCCGACCACCACACCGGCGCTTTTGATGGCAGCCTGCTTTTTCAAGCCGCCGATATTGTCAAAGTAAGCGTACACAGAATAGGTTTTCTGCCAGCTGACAGACAGCAGATTGGCGGATTGCATGGCCAGAAACAGCAGTGCGGCAGCACCCAGCAAAACCAGCATTCCCACCCAGACATCGGTATTCGAGCGTTGCATTTTCATGAATCCTTATTCAAAGCCTGAACATCAAAGCAGTCAGCACAAAATCGAGCGCCAACACCGACAGCGATGCCATCACCACGGTGCGGGTGGTGGCGCGCGCCACCCCTTCAGGCGTGGCCTGTGCCTCAAAACCTTGGCGCAATGCGATAAAACTGACGGTAAAGCCGAACACCACGGTTTTGATGAAACCATTGCCGACATCCGACCAGACATTCACGCCGTCCTGCATTTGACCCCAAAACGAGCCGGCATCCACACCGATCAACACCACACCAACCAGCCAGCCGCCCAAAATACCGACTGCGCTGAAAATCGCGCCCAGTATCGGCATGACCAGCACCCCGGCCCAAAAGCGTGGCGCCAATATACGGCGAACCGGGTCTATGGCCATCATTTCCATGGCACTGAGTTGCTCACCGGCTTTCATCAGGCCGATTTCTGCGGTCAACGAGGTACCGGCGCGCCCGGTGAACAACAAGGCAGACACTACTGGGCCGAGTTCCCGCACCAGGCTGAGCGCGACCAACAAGCCCAGCGCAGAGGCCGAACCGAAACGCTGCAAAGTGTTGTATCCCTGCAATGCCAGCACAAAACCGACAAACAAGCCGGAGATAGAAATAATGGCCAGCGAATAATTTCCCAGGAAATGCATGTGGTCGCGCACCAGCCCGAAGCGGCGCAGACAGGCGGGAGCCAACAGCACCAGACGCACAAACAAGACCGTGGCCTGGCCGATATCGGCGATGCGCTCGCGTGTCCAAGCGCCTATGCTGCCTACAAAATGCCTCATGGCCGCGCCCCCCGGATGCCGAAATCGGTGGCTGCGTCGCTCGCCGGGTAATGGAACCTGACCGGGCCGTCGGGCGCGGCGCTGACAAACTGGTGCACCAGCGGGTCGGTGCTGTGTCGCACTTCGTCCGGCGTGCCCTGGGCCACGATGCGACCGTTGGCCAGAACAATGACCTGATCGGCGATGCGAAAGGTTTCCTCCAAATCGTGCGACACCACGATCGTGGTCAGCGCCAGCGTGTCGTTCAACTGACGGATCAAACGCGCGGCCGTGCCCAGCGAAATCGGGTCCAAACCGGCAAACGGCTCGTCGTACATCATCAATTCGGGGTCCAGCGCCATGGCGCGCGCCAGCGCCACCCGCCTGGCCATGCCGCCGGAAATCTCAGAAGGAAACAAATCGCGTGCGCCGCGCAAACCGACGGCTTGCAATTTCATCAACACAATGTCGCGCACCATGGCTGACGGCATTGTGGTGTGTTCGCGCAAGGGGAAAGCCACGTTGTCAAACACGCTCATGTCGGTGAACAAGGCGCCGAACTGAAACAACATACCCATGCGACGACGCGCCTGATACAAACCCTTGCGATCCAGGGCGGATACATTTTGGCCGTCAAACAATAATTGCCCGGATTGCGCTGTGTACTGACCACCTATCAAACGCAGCACCGTGGTTTTGCCGCCGCCGGAAGCGCCCATCAAAGCAGTAACCTTGCCGCGCGGCACTTGCAGGCTGACGCCTTCGAGCACAGGCCGCTCGCCGTAGCCGAAATGGATATCTTTCAAAACGACAAGAGGTACTTCAACTGAAGTCATTAAAAAATCACCTTGAAGTGAACTCACACACTGAATCTTATTCTATGAGCCACGGAATCTTCAGTCGCACCGCCTCACTTCACTGTTGGTAAAAAAGCTCAAGAATTAACGCGGCAGTTCGCTCTCACCCATTAAGAACTGGTCGATGGTGCGTGCCGCTTGTCTGCCTTCGCGGATCGCCCACACCACCAGCGATTGACCACGGCGCATGTCACCTGCGGCAAACACCTTGGGTACGTTGGTGATGTAACCGCTGCCTTCTTCGGTGTGTGCTTTGGCGTTGCCGCGTGCGTCTTTGTCGATACCAAACGCATCCAGCACAGTGGCGACCGGGTTCACAAAGCCCATGGCCAATAACACCAGATCGGCTTTGTGAATCTGCTCGGTGCCCGGCACTTCAGTGAGATTGCCGTCCTTCATTTCCACGTGAACCGTTTTCAAACCGGTGAGCTTGCCTTTGTCTCCGATGAATTCCTTGGTGGAAATAGCGAACTCGCGCTCGCAGCCTTCTTCGTGGCTGGAACTGGTGCGCATTTTGAGCGGCCAGTACGGCCAGACCAGCGGTTTGTCTTCGTGCTCGGGGGGTTGCGGCATGACTTCGAACTGGGTGACGTGCGTCGCGCCATGGCGGTTGGATGTGCCCACGCAGTCCGAACCTGTGTCGCCGCCGCCGATGACGATGACGTGTTTGCCATCAGCTCGTAACTGGCCTTTGTAGCTGTCGCCCGCATTCACTTTGTTTTGCTGAGGCAAAAACTCCATGGCGAAATGCACGCCGTCGAGGTCACGTCCGGGCACCGGCAAGTCGCGCGATTGTTCGGAGCCGCCGGTCAACAACACCGCGTCAAATTCTTTTTTGAGCTGTTCGGCGGTCACTGTTTCTTTGGCCCAGTTGATGACCTTGCTGTCTTTGGGCCAGGCACCGACCATCACACCGGTTTTGAACACCACGCCCTCGGCTTGCATTTGTTCGACACGGCGATCGATGTGCGTTTTTTCCATTTTGAAATCGGGGATGCCATAACGCAGCAAACCACCCACCCGGTCGTTCTTTTCATACACAGTGACCGCATGACCGGCGCGAGCCAGTTGCTGTGCTGCTGCCATGCCCGCCGGGCCGGAGCCAACGACGGCCACTTTTTTACCTGTCTTCTTCGAAGCCGATAGGGGCTTGACCCAGCCCTCGGCCCAGCCACGGTCGATGATGGCGTGTTCAATCGATTTGATACCGACTGCGTCGTCATTCACATTCAAAGTACACGCGGCTTCACAGGGTGCCGGACAAATGCGGCCGGTGAACTCGGGGAAGTTGTTGGTACTGTGCAAAACCGTCAAAGCGTTTTGCCAGTCGTTGTTGAACACCAGGTCGTTGAAATCCGGAATGATGTTGTTGACCGGGCAACCACTGTTGCAAAACGGCGTGCCGCAATCCATGCAACGCGCGCTTTGCGTTTTGGCTTGCTCAGGACTCAAGCCGATGACAAATTCTTTGTAATGTTTGAGCCGCTCCGGCACAGGCTTGTAGCCCTCTTCGACGCGTTCAAACTCCATGAAGCCGGTGATTTTTCCCATGACCTGATCCTGTTCTTAAACTCAATTTAAACGGGTGCGTATTTACGCACACCAATCTCAACGCCATCACGTACAGATTGCTCTGCCATAGCCAGCAATTTCGTACTGATCTCTTCAGCCACATACGCCTCGCCACAGTTGGTACAGACTTGTGCTGGGACTTCTTTGAAAGCCACCACAGTCCCGGCACGCTCCAGCGTCAGTGTTGTGGTGGAAGACTCGGTATCTCCATGCTTGCAAATCACACACTTCATGGTTTTTTCCTCAAAAAATCCGGTGACCACAATGCAGGGTCAGGCTGGTAAACCGTGATGACGATCGTCTCACCAGTGTCTGATTCCGCCGCCAATACGTGCAAAGCCTGTTGTCCCACCCACGCGAAATACAAGGTGCTTGCATAAGGCTTGTCATCCGCATACTTAGCAACAATCTGCGCATTTTCCAGCACAGCACGTACGGAATCCGTGCTGACGCCTCGCTGAAACATGCGCTTTAACGCATGCGATGAAAAAACCAGTTTCATGCATCAAGACTTGACAGCTGCTTTTTTGGCTTTGGCAGCGCCGGCCGGTTTGGCCTGTGCTGCCGCCGCCATGTCGCCGAGTGCGCGCTTGTATTCGTTAGGGAACACCTTGACGAACTTAGCGCGGGCCTCGTTCCAGTTGTCCAACAATGCCCGGGCGCGTTTGGAACCGGTCCAGCGGTGGTGGTCTTCCAGCAGTTTCTTTAACTGCGCTTCATCGGTCAGTCCGCGGTGCCACAAAGCTAGCGGCAGGGTGTCGGTTTGTTCTTTGTCACCGAGCACTTTGTCCATGCTGACCATGGCGGTGTTGCAGCGTTGCGCGAACAGGCCGTCTTCGTCGTAAACATAAGCGATACCGCCGCTCATGCCTGCAGCGAAATTGCGGCCGGTATTTCCCAGCACGGCCACCGTGCCGCCGGTCATATATTCGCAACCGTGGTCGCCCGTGCCTTCAACCACCGCCGTGGCACCGGACAAACGCACCGCAAAACGCTCACCGGCCACGCCGCAGAAAAACGCTTCGCCGCTGGTCGCGCCATACAACACGGTGTTACCGACGATGGTGTTGCTGGTGGCCTCACCCCGGAAATCGATGCTGGGGCGCACCACCACACGGCCACCGGACAAACCTTTGCCGGTGTAGTCGTTAGCGTCACCGATCAAATACAGCGTGATGCCTTTGGCCAAAAACGCGCCGAAGGATTGACCGCCTGTGCCTTCCAATTGGATGCGCAATGTGTCGTCAGGCAAACCTTCGGGTCGCACCTTGGTGAGTGCGCCGGACAACATGGCACCGACCGAGCGGTTGACGTTGCGAGCGACTTCCATGAACTGCACTTTTTCACCCTTGTCGATGGCGGCGCGGCTTTTCTCGATCAGCACTTTGTCCAGCGCCTTGTCCAAGCCATGTTCTTGTGTCGCCACGTGGAACAAAGGCGTGCCCTCGGGCACCACGGGACGGGCCAGCAAACGGACAAAGTCCAAACCTTTGGCTTTCCAGTGTTCAACACCTTTTTTCATGTCCAGCAAATCGCTGCGGCCAATCAAATCGTCGAACTTGGCAATGCCCAGTTGCGCCATGATGTGGCGCACTTCCTCGGCGATGAAGAAGAAGTAATTCACCACGTGCTCGGGTTTACCGGCGAATTTTTTACGCAGCTCAGGGTCTTGTGTGGCGACACCCACGGGGCAGGTGTTGAGGTGGCATTTGCGCATCATGATGCAGCCTTCCACCACCAATGGCGCTGTCGCAAAACCGAATTCATCCGCGCCCAACAATGCGCCTATGGCCACATCGCGACCGGTCTTCATTTGGCCGTCGGTTTGCACACGAATGCGTCCACGCAATCCGTTCATCACCAAGGTTTGCTGGGTTTCGGCCAAACCGATTTCCCAAGGGCTGCCTGCGTGTTTGATGGACGACCAAGAAGAGGCACCGGTGCCGCCATCGTGTCCGGCGATCACCACGTGGTCGGCCTTGCACTTGGCCACGCCTGCGGCAATCGTGCCCACGCCAACCTCAGACACCAGCTTGACGCTGATGTCCGCATGCGGCGCGACGTTTTTCAAATCGTGAATCAGCTGGGCCAAATCTTCGATGGAATAAATATCATGGTGCGGCGGCGGAGAAATCAAACCGACGCCGGGCACCGAGTAACGCAGAAAACCGATGTACTCGGACACCTTGCCGCCGGGCAGTTGACCGCCCTCGCCCGGCTTGGCGCCTTGCGCCATCTTGATTTGAATCTGGTCAGCGCTGCTCAGGTATTCCGCTGTCACACCAAAGCGGCCGGAAGCGACCTGCTTGATTTTCGAACGCAGTGAATCTCCGGCCAGCAAAGGCATATCGACTTCGACTTGTTTGTCGCCGATCACGCTCTTCAAGGACTCGCCTTGTTTAATAGGTATGCCTTTGAGTTCGTTGCGGTAACGCGCCGGGTCTTCGCCGCCTTCGCCGGTGTTGCTTTTGCCGCCGATGCGGTTCATGGCGACAGCCAAAGTGGCGTGCGCCTCGGTGCTGATTGAGCCCAAAGACATGGCACCGGTGGCAAAGCGTTTGACGATTTCCGCTGCCGGTTCGACTTGCTCAATGGGAATGGCTTTGGCCGTATCGATTTTGAATTCGAACAAACCGCGCAATGTCATGTGGCGGCGGCTTTGGTCGTTGATGATTTGCGCGTACTCTTTGTAAGTGGACCAGTTGTTGGCGCGTGCGCTGTGCTGCAATTTGGCAATCGCGTCCGGGGTCCACATGTGGTCTTCGCCGCGTGTGCGCCAGGCGTATTCACCGCCTGCGTCCAGCATGGTGGCCAATACCGGGTCTTCGCTAAAGGCACTGGCGTGCATGCGAATTGCTTCTTCGGCGATCTCAAAAATACCTATGCCTTGCACGCGGCTGGGCGTGCCGGTGAAATATTTGTCAATCGTTTCGCTGTTGACACCAATGGCTTCAAACAATTGCGCGCCGCAGTACGACATGTAAGTGGACACGCCCATCTTGGACATGATTTTGGACAGTCCTTTGCCGATGGCTTTGACGTAGTTGTAAATGGCTTTGTCAGCAGACAAGTCACCCGGCAACTGCGCGTGCATGCTGGCCAAGGATTCCATCGCCAAATAAGGATGCACCGCTTCGGCACCGTAACCGGCGAGCACCGCAAAGTGATGCACTTCGCGGGCGCTGCCGGTTTCCACCACCAAACCAGCGCTGGTGCGCATGCCCTCTTTCACCAAATGCTGGTGAATCGCCGACAAGGCCAGCAACGCGGGAATCGCCACTTGCGTGGCGTTCAAACCGCGGTCGCTGATGATGAGGATGTTGTGACCGCCTTTGATCTGATCCACCGCTTGTGCGCACAAAGATGCCAACTTGGCTTCCACACCTTCGTGGCCCCAACTCAAGGGGTAAGTGATGTCCAAGGTGGCGCTTTTGAATTTGCCGTTGGTCATGCTCTCGATATGGCGCAGCTTGGCCATGTCTTGGAAGTCCAGCACCGGTTGGCCGACCTCAAGCCGCATCGGCGGATTGACCTGGTTGATGTCGAGCAAGTTCGGTTTCGGTCCGACAAACGAGACCAGCGACATGACGATGGCTTCGCGGATCGGGTCGATCGGCGGGTTGGTCACTTGCGCGAACAACTGTTTGAAATAGTTGTAGAGCGATTTGTTTTTGTTGGACAACACAGCCAGCGGGCTGTCGTTGCCCATAGAGCCCAGCGCTTCTTCGCCGTTGGCCGCCATGGGGGCCATTAAGAATTTGAAATCTTCTTGTGTGTAACCGAAGGCTTGTTGACGGTCCAGCAAGGACAAGCTGGCGGCTTCGGGTGTACCGACCGGATGTTCTTCCACATCATCTAAACGGATACGCAGGTTTTCAATCCATTGCTTGTAGGGCTTGCTGTTGGCCAAACCAGATTTCAACTCTTCGTCGTTGATCATGCGGCCTTGTTCCAAGTCGATCAAGAACATCTTGCCGGGCTGCAAACGCCATTTGCGAATGATCTTGCTCTCGGGCACAGGCAGCACGCCGGACTCGGAACCCATGATCACCAAATCGTCGTCGGTGATGCAATAGCGTGAAGGACGCAAGCCGTTGCGGTCTAAGGTCGCGCCGATTTGGCGACCATCGGTGAACACGATAGAGGCCGGGCCGTCCCACGGCTCCATCATGGCGGCGTGGTATTCGTAAAACGCGCGGCGACGCGGGTCCATGTGGCTGTGGTTTTCCCATGGCTCGGGAATCATCATCATCATGGCTTGGCTGATCGGGTAACCGGCCATGGTCAGCAACTCTAAGCAGTTGTCAAAGGTCGCGGTGTCTGATTGATCCGCAAAACTGATGGGGTACAGCTTTTTCAAATCGGCACCGAGCACAGCGGAAGCCATCACGCCTTCGCGTGCTTTCATCCAGTTGTAATTGCCTTTGACCGTGTTGATCTCGCCGTTGTGCGCCACATAGCGGTAAGGATGGGCCAGCGGCCATTCGGGGAAAGTGTTGGTGGAGAAACGCTGGTGCACCAAACCCAGCGCGGACACGCAACGCGTGTCTTGCAAATCTTTGAAATAGGTACCGACTTGGTCGGCCAGCAACAAGCCTTTGTAAATGACGGTGCGGCTGGACATGCTGGGCACGTAATACTCTTTGCCGTGCTTCAGGTTCAAATGAGAAATGGCGGCGCTGGCGGTTTTGCGAATGACGTATAGCTTGCGCTCGAGTGCGTCTTGCACGATGACATCGTTGCCGCGACCGATGAACACCTGACGGATCAAAGGCTCTTTGGCGCGTACCGTGGGCGACATGGGCATGTCTTTGTTCACCGGCACATCGCGCCAGCCCAGTAGCACTTGGCCTTCAGCGCGAATGGCACGCTCTAACTCTTGTTCACACGCCAAGCGTGACGCGCTTTCTTTAGGCAGAAACACCATGCCCACACCGTATTCACCGAAGGCCGGCAATTTCACGCCTTGCTTGGCCATGTCTTCGCGGTACAGCGCGTCGGGCAGCTGTAGCAATATGCCAGCACCGTCACCCATTAATTTGTCCGCCCCGACCGCGCCACGGTGGTCCAGGTTTTCCAGAATCTTCAAAGCTTGCGACACGATGTCGTGGCTTTTCTGGCCTTTGATATGCGCTACAAAACCCACACCGCAAGCGTCATGCTCTTGGTTAGACTGGTACAAACCCTCGGTAAACGCGTGTTGCATTTCGCCATCCTCTGTGTAAATCGTGCAAGGGGCGTAAGCATAGTCCACAGATTAGGGTTTACCAAGCAAATTAATTGGGGTCAGGTTCCAATTAATTGTTGATTAATTTATTCAGGTAATTAATTGGGGACAGATCAACTATCTTCGCTGGCCTTGAAAGGTCGGCCTGCTTTGCTCTTGCTGACTCGTCTTTTGGACAAGGGCTGCAGGCTTTGCGTGAAGTCATCCTCGCCCAGCGCCCAACCACCCAAAACAGACGATGTGAGCGCGTGCTTCTTGCTTTCTTCAATGCCAGCTTGAACCAACTCGGCATAAGCTTTTTCTCTGGCGAACGGCGTGTTGCCCAGCGCCCAATAAACATCGTGCGCCACCAACCAGTTGTCCAAACGCGCCCCGACGTAATGCGCGTGGCTGGACCACGGGTGATCCAGCGGCTGCGCCACCATGCCTGCGCGTACCGGATTCAGATCGATGTAAACCATGCAGGCCAAAAAATAGCGCTCGGTTTGTATCAGCGAGCTGCGAAACCGGCCTTCCCACAAGGTGCCGGTGCGGGCGTAACGCTGGTTGAAATAACGCACATAGTCGCGGCCCAGGTCCTGCATCATTTTTGACAGCGCCATGTCGGCTTGCGGGGTCACCAGCACATGCAAATGGTTATCCATCAACACAAAGGCATGCAAATCCACACCGTGCTTTTGGCAAAACCCGACCAACAGCTCAAGCAGTGTTTGCCGATCGCTGTTGTCTTTGAAAATCAATTGACGGTTGTTGCCACGCAATATCACGTGGTGCGGGTAACCGGGTAATGTGAGACGGGGCAGTCGGGCCATGCGGCGATGGTAATGCGAGCCGATGTCGTCAGTGCGTGAAGAGTGCGCCGTTATCATGCGACACATGAATAAGCCGCCGTTTTCCCCGCCCGCCGACGGGCACGCCATGCATGTGTTTTGCCTGTGCGCGCAATGGTGCGGAACCTGTCGCGAATACCAACCTATTTTTGAGCAATTGGCAGCGCAGTTGCCCGACGTGCGGTTTGTGTGGGTAGATATCGAGGCCCATGATGACTTGCTTGGCGATCTGGATATTGAGAATTTTCCAACGCTGTTGATCGCCGATGCCCAAGGCCAAGCCAGGTTTGCGGGCACCGTGCTGCCGCACGCAGAGACTTTGCAGCGCATGTGCCAAGCGGCATTGGCCGGGGATTTTCAATTGGTAAATGACCCCGTCTGGCAAAGCATCACACCTGAGTTGATGCGGTTGGATTAGCGGGCGTGGGAAATTGGGGTCAGGTTCCAAGGAAA
>CAISPG010000126.1 GCA_903887325.1 uncultured Burkholderiales bacterium
ACCTGTCAGGGCAGCAGCGTGTCATTTCCATTAAAACCAAGACCACCGGCTGAACAGCTGCGGTTCGTCCTGCCCTTCCCGGCCAGACGAGCCGGGGTCAAAACTCTGACTGAAAGGGAAACACCATGAACAAAAGCGGAAATCGCGTCGGCCTGGTCGGCTGGCGAGGCATGGTCGGCTCGGTCCTGACGGACCGCATGCTGGCGGAAAAAGACTTCGACCTGATCGAACCCCTATTCTTTTCAACCTCGAATGCCGGCGGTGCAGCCCCGGCCATAGCCAAAAACGAAACCAAACTTTTGGACGGCCACGATGTCAATGCACTCAAAGCCTGCGACATCATCATTACCTGCCAGGGCGGCGACTACACCAGCGAGGTATTCCCCAAACTGCGCGCGACAGGCTGGAAAGGCCATTGGATTGATGCCGCTTCCACATTACGCATGAAAGACGATGCGGTCATCATTCTGGATCCGGTGAACCTGCCCGTCATTGAAAACGCGCTGGCCAAAGGCGGCAATAACTGGATAGGCGGCAATTGCACGGTCAGTTGCATGTTGATGGGTGTCGGTGCCTTGTACAAAGCCGGTCTGGTGGAATGGATGAGTACACAAACCTACCAGGCGGCCTCCGGCGGTGGCGCTGCGCACATGCGCGAATTACTGACGCAATACGGCACGCTCAACCACGAAGTCAAGGCCATGCTGGACGACCCGAAATCCGCCATTCTGGAGATTGACCGCAAAGTCATCGCCAAGCAACGCGCACTGACAGCCTCAGAAACAGAGAATTTCGGCGTTCCACTGGGTGGCTCTCTGATTCCCTGGATCGACAAAGATCTGGGCCTGGGCAAAACACAGGGCGATGACGGCTGGGGCACCAGCCGGGAAGAATGGAAAGGCATGGCCGAGACCAACAAAATCCTGGGTCAGGGCGCAGGCTTTTCTGCACCCGCCGTGCCTGTAGATGGGTTTTGTGTACGGGTGGGTGCCATGCGCTGCCACAGCCAGGCCTTGACCTTTAAGTTGAAGAAAAATGTACCTCTGGCCGATATCGAAGCCATGATTGCAGCCGACAACGAATGGGTGCAAGTGGTCGCTAACACCAGAGAGGCCACGATACAACATTTGACACCGGTTGCCGTCACAGGCACCATGCGAATACCGGTAGGGCGTATCCGTAAAATGGCTTTCGGGCCTGAATACTTGGGCGCATTCACCATTGGCGACCAGCTTCTCTGGGGTGCCGCTGAACCGCTGCGGCGCATGTTGCGCATTTTGTTGCGCGGATGAGTCGTTCAGCGGCTGACAGAGACGTTTCGTTTATGATCAAGACTTCATAAGACGCACGAGAATCTACTTCTATGTCTCTGTCGCCCAAACAATTTTTCCGCATTCCCCTGTTTTTTCTGGTGGGTGCATTGGCAACCCAAGCGCTGGCTATTCAGATCAGTTCGCCTGTTTTGTATTCCCGTCAGGGCGAAGCCCTGAAGTTGAGTTTTCTGATCACGGAAGTCAGTGCGGTCGAAGAAGATGGGTTGAAGGTCGCTCTGGCAGCTACCAAGGTTTACCAAAGCACGCAAATAGCCAAAGTTGACGGGCTGGACGACATCAAGTTTGAAATCAACAAACAAACAGACGGCACGTTCAAGGTCTTGATGACCGGCAACCAGCCCATCCCGCAGGCTCATGCCGACCTGATCATTGATCTTGAATGGGCCAGCGGACGCAGATACATCAATTTAGGCGTGGACTTTGAGGAGTCCGCCACAAAGTCTGCACCAGCCCCTGATGAAAAGCCTCAAGCGGGGCAATCAGTTCCGGAGCCTGCAACACCAACAGCTACACCGGAAAAAACCGATGCTGAGCCGGCTAAAACAGAATCATCTCAAGACAAATCCGCCCAGGTGCCTGAAGCAAGTCCTACAGCACAAACGCCTGCCGCAACACCCGCTGAAACAGCAAGCCCTGCTTCGCCTGAAGCTTCTGCCAACAGCATAGAAGTCAAAAAAGGCGATACCGCCAGCAAACTTCTTCTGGCGCATCCCGTACAAGGCGTGTCGCTGGATCAGTTGTTATTGGCCATGCTGCACATGAATCCGAATGCCTTCGTCAATGACAACGTCAACCGCTTGGCTGCCGGTGCGCTGCTCACTATGCCTACGGCCGATGAAGCCGGTACTTACGACCCCAAACAAGCCCGCGAAAGCATACGCCTGCAAGCCACTGACTTCAAAACCTACCGCGCCTCACTGGCCGCCAAAGTGCCGAACGCCAAACAGGCCAATGCCAGCAAACGAGAAAGCAGCGGCAACCTCAAAGCCGACGTGGCCGCCGCCGCCAAGACGCCGGAGGATCAGCTGACCTTGAGCAAGCCAGGCGACACTGAAGCCGACAAGCTGAGTAAACAACTGCAAGATGAAGACGCAGCCAAGCAAGCCAAGGAAGTACAGGACAACCTGAGCCAATTGGGTCAGTTATCCCAGGCCATGGGTCGATTCAAAGAAGGCTTTGTCGCCAAGTTCCCCATGTTGAGTGCCACTTACGATCAATCCATGGTCTGGGTCAAACGCCATGTGTTCGAGTTGATTGGCGGGTTTGCGCTTTTGATCGCGCTGCTTGTCAGCTATTCCGTATTGCGTGAACGCAAAAAAGATGACAACGAAGAAGTTGATCACCACGCCCATGAAGAACAAGTGGCGGACGAAGGCAACAAACAAGCCTATGCCCGTGAATTGGACTTGCCGCCCGAGTTGAATCTGAATCTGGATTTGGACTCTGTCCCGCAAACAAGTACCGCTCCTGCTTCGCCTAACCTGACGAAATTTGACCTGCCTGCCACGGCGCGCCAAAACGTCATCGACCCCGGCGAAGACCCGTTCCTCATGCGCCTGGAACTGGCCGACGAGTTATGGAAACTCGGTCAAAAACAAACAGCTCTGGCCTTGGCCCAGGAAGTCGCCGACCAAACCCACGGCGAAACCCGTGACATGGCGCAGCGCTGGTTAAAAGACCGTTCTTGAGCGCCATGCGTGCGGCGCTGGGCCTGAGTTATTCAGGCCAGGCTTACGAAGGCTGGCAAAGTCAGGCTTCCGGCAAAACCGTTCAAGACCATTTGGAAAAAGCTTTGGCGACCTTCACGGGTCACAAGGTATCTACCTTGTGCGCCGGCCGCACCGACAGCGGCGTGCACGGTTTGCAACAAGTCGTGCATTTCGATACCCGGCTGGACCGCGACATGTCTTCCTGGGTGCGCGGCACCAACACTTATTTACCGCATGACATCGCGGTGCAATGGGCCCGCGAGGTGCCCCCCGATTTCCATTGCCGCGCCAGTGCCGTGGCGCGCCACTATATATATATATGTTTGGAGTCTGCGGTACGGCCCAGTCTAGAGGCCGGGCGAGTAGGCTGGGTGTTCAGACCCATGCAGTTGCAGCCCATGCAAGACGCGGCGCAATACCTGATTGGCGAACACGATTTCACGTCGTTTCGGGCCTCAAGTTGCCAGGCCTTGAGCCCGGTGAAAACCTTGCATCGCATTCACATACAACGCATTGGCACAAGCAACCACAGCGCCTATTGGCGGTTTGATTTTGCGGGCAATGCGTTTTTGCACCACATGATCCGCAACCTCATGGGCTGCTTTGTCGCCATCGGCCAAGGCTCGCAAACGCCGGATTGGATGGCGCAAGTGCTGGCCGCACGCGACCGCAAAGCAGCGGCACCCACGTTTTCGCCGGACGGCTTGTACTTTGCCGGCCCGGTGTACGACCCGAAGTGGGGCTTGCCCACCGCACCGCCGTCATATGATTGGCTGCCAGGCCATTCCCCATGAACCAGATACCCATCAAGATTTGCGGTCTCACCCGCGAGCAGGACGTACTCGCTGCTGTCAATGCAGGGGCCAACGCCGTCGGCTTTGTGCTGTACCCGCCGTCGCCGCGCAATGTATCCCCCGAGCGCGCGGCGCAGTTGGCAGCTTTGTTGCCAGCCTTTGTTTCGCCGGTGCTGTTGTTTGTGAATGCCAGTTCTGAAGATATTGCGCATGCTGCTGCACTGGTTCCGGGTGCGTGGCTGCAATTTCATGGCGATGAAACCCCGGCTTTTTGCGAAAACACTGCCAAACAACTTGGCAGACGCTGGTTGCGCGTGGCCCGCATCCCGCAGGAAACCCCTGTGGGCACACCGCCCTTTGACCTCGTAAACTACGCGTCTCTTTACTCACACGCTGATGCGCTGTTGCTCGACACTTATGTCGATGCCTACGGCGGCAGCGGACACCGCTTCAATTGGTCACAGCTTCCAACAAACGTCAATGCTCACCTCGTTTTGTCTGGTGGACTCACACCTGCAAACGTGGCCGATGGCATTCGCGCCGTGCACCGGTGCGGTTTGTCGTTGGCGGTTGACGTCAGCTCTGGCGTAGAAAGCGCCAAGGGCATCAAAGACCCTGACAAAATCCGCGCCTTCGTGGCAGCCGTGCGCAGCACGTCGCTTGCCGATTGATTTTTTTAGCAGCTGATGGCTGCATCTTTCACGAAAAACACCATGTCTATTTACCAGCAACCCGATGCCAGCGGACACTTCGGCCAATACGGCGGCAGTTTTGTCAGCGAAACCCTGACCCATGCGATTGAAGAATTGAAAGAGGCCTACGCCAAGTACCAGCACGATCCGGCGTTCGTGGCCGAGTTCAAGTCTGAGTTAGCCCATTTCGTCGGCCGTCCTTCACCCATTTACCACGCAGCCCGCATGAGCCGTGAAATGGGCGGCGCTCAAATTTACTTGAAACGCGAGGACCTGAACCACACTGGCGCGCACAAGATCAACAACACCATAGGCCAGGCCATGTTGGCCAAGCGCATGGGCAAACCGCGCGTCATCGCCGAAACCGGCGCGGGACAACACGGTGTCGCCACCGCCACCATTTGCGCGCGTTACGGTCTGGAATGCGTGGTCTACATGGGCAGCGAAGATGTGAAACGCCAAAGCCCCAACGTCTACCGCATGAAATTGCTGGGCGCGACCGTGGTGCCGGTCGAGTCGGGCAGCCGCACCTTGAAAGATGCATTGAACGAAGCTTTGCGCGACTGGGTGACCAACGTGGAAGACACGTTCTACATCATCGGCACCGTCGCCGGACCGCATCCCTACCCGATGATGGTGCGCGATTTCCAAAGCGTCATCGGCGAAGAATGCATTCAACAAATGCCCGGCATGCACATGGGCAACCAACCCGATGCGGTGTTGGCGTGTGTGGGTGGCGGCTCCAACGCCATGGGCATTTTCTACCCCTATATCCCGTTTGAAAAAACCCGACTCATCGGCATCGAGGCCGCTGGCGAAGGCATGGAAAGCGGCAAGCATTCGGCCTCGCTGCAACGTGGCGTGCCTGGCGTGTTGCACGGCAACCGTACTTATGTGCTGCAAGATGCCAACGGCCAAATCACCGAAACACACAGCGTCAGCGCCGGTCTGGACTACCCCGGCGTTGGCCCGGAGCATGCGTTTTTGAAAGACATTGGCCGCGCTGAATACGTAGGCATCACGGATCAAGAGGCGTTAACTGCGTTTCACTATTTGTGTCGCACCGAAGGCATTATTCCGGCGCTGGAATCCAGCCACGCTGTTGCTCACGCGATGAAACTCGCCAAGACCATGACGCCGCAACAATCCATTTTGGTGAATTTGTCCGGGCGTGGCGACAAAGACATTGGCACCGTTGCCGATTTGTCCAACGCCGATTTCTTCTGCCGCCCGAGTTGCCAAGGCCAATCGGTCAAAGGTGAACAAGCCATTTCGCTGGCTGCATTGAACGGAGTCAAAGCATGAGCAGCCGCATCACCGCCACCATGAATGCGCTGAAAAGCCAAGGCCGCAAAGCCTTGATTCCTTATTTGATGGCCGGTTTTCCCGAGCCCGCACACACTTTGTCGTTGATGCAGGCGCTGGTCAAAGGCGGCGCAGACATCATCGAACTCGGTGTGCCGTTCAGCGACCCCATGGCCGACGGTCCGGTGATTCAAAAAGCCGGTGAAGCAGCGCTGCGCCATGGTGTGGGCATGGGCGAAGTGCTGACTATGGTGCGCGGGTTCCGCGCCACTGACAAAGCCACGCCAGTCGTGTTGATGGGTTACGCCAACCCGGTGGAAAACTACAACCACCTTCACGGCGCTGATAGCTTTGTCAAAGACGCAGCTGCCGCCGGTGTTGACGGTGTGCTGATCGTGGACTACCCGCCGGAAGAATGCGTGGATTTCGCTGCTGCATTGCGGGCGCACCATATGGACTTGATTTTTCTATTGGCCCCGACCAGCACCGACAAACGCATGCAACAAGTGGCTGAAGTCGCCAGCGGTTATGTGTATTACGTGTCGCTCAAAGGCGTGACTGGTTCCGGCGCTTTGGACACGGATGAAGTCGAAGCCATGTTGCCGCGCATTCGCCAACACGTGCATATTCCTGTGGGCGTGGGTTTTGGCATACGCGACGCGGCCACCGCGCAAACCATAAGCAAAGTGGCTGATGCGGTGGTGATCGGCAGCAAACTGCTGCAACTGATTGAAGCCGCGCCCGCAGGCAAAGCCGCTGAAGAGGCGCGACTGTTTATGCACGGCATCCGCCAGGCAATGGACGCATAATGACTTTTTCTGGAGTTGCAACATGAGTTGGCTTGAAAAACTGCTTCCTTCCAAAATCCAGCACACCGACCCGGCGGACAGGCGCAGCGTGCCTGAAGGCCTGTGGGTGAAATGCCCGAGTTGCGAAACTGTTTTGTACAAGAACGACTTGGAAGAAAACCAGAATGTTTGCCCTAAATGCAGCCACCACCATCGCATAGGTGCGCGCGCCAGGCTGGACGCATTTCTTGACGCTGAAGGCCGCTATGAAATAGGCCAAGAAGTGTTGCCTATGGATCCGCTGAAATTCAAGGACAGCCGCAAATACCCGGAACGCCTGAAAGAATCGCTGGAAAACACGGGTGAAACCGATGCGCTGGTCGTCATGGGCGGCTCGGTGCACAGCATCAACCTGGTGGTCGCCTGTTTTGAGTTTGACTTCATGGGCGGCTCTATGGGCTCGGTGGTCGGCGAGCGCTTTGTGCGCGGCGTGCACACCGCCATCGAACAAAAAGTGCCATTTATTTGCTTTACCGCCACCGGCGGCGCACGCATGCAAGAAGGCTTGTTGTCCTTGATGCAAATGGCGAAAACCAATGCCTCGCTGACCCGCTTGGCGCAAAAAGGCTTGCCTTACATCAGTGTGCTGACCGACCCGACCATGGGCGGCGTGTCAGCCGGTTTTGCATTCATAGGCGATGTGGTCATCGCCGAACCCAAAGCGCTGATAGGTTTTGCAGGTCCGCGCGTGATCGAGAGCACCGTGCGTGTGACGCTGCCAGAGGGCTTTCAAAGGTCTGAGTTTTTGATGGACAAAGGCGCGATCGATTTGATTTGTGACCGTCGCGATTTACGCAAAACCATTGCCAACGCTTTGGCTATGCTGACCCGCCAATCGGCTGATTCGGTCAGCTGAACTGCACTTACGCCGCCTTAGCGGGGCGTCAAATTTCCTGCAAATTGAAATAAATTTCTTCAATTTGCAGGAAATGGGTGTCACCGGTAAAACACTTCAACCCGCCCTTTGAGTTTCAACAACAAGGGCTTGCCTTTGCGGTCCAGCGTTTTACCGGCGGGTATTTTGATCCAACCCTCGCTGATGCAGTATTCCTCGACATCGTTGCGCTCATTGTCATTAAAGCGAATACCTATGTCGTGGTGAAAAACGGCTTCAAAGTAATGCGGGCTGCGCGGGTCTATGGACAAGTGATCGGGCAGTTCGGGGCGGGTAGGCGTATCGCTCATGTTTAACTCAGTGAAATCGTTTGAAAACGACATTGTCGGCGAACTCTTAGAATGAATGAACTCTTGACGGCAAGTTCCTTGTTCTGCCCGTCTTACTTTTTCAGTCTAACCGGCAGTATTGCTGCACACCTGCACCCATGACCGACAACATACCCGCCCCCGCACCAGTCGATGAAAACCAGTTGATCGCCGAGCGTCGCGCGAAATTGCACGCCTTGCGCCAGCGCCAAGCCGCAGGCGGCGCAGTGGCCTTTCCTAACGATTTCAAACCAGCGCATCACGCTGACGCCTTGCACACCGCGCACGGCGCGAAAACGGCAGAGGCTTTGACCGAAGAAAAACACGCGGTGCGCATCGCCGGTCGCATGGTGTTAAAGCGGGTCATGGGCAAAGCCAGTTTTGCCACCTTGCAAGACGGCACAGGCCGCATGCAGGTGTATGTGAAAGGCGAAGAAATCGGCACAGAGCTGTATGAGGAATTCAAACACTGGGACTTGGGCGATTTTGTCGGCGCGGTCGGCCATGTGTTCAAAACCAAAACCGGCGAGTTGTCGGTGCATGTCACCGAACTGCGTTTGCTGACCAAAAGCCTGCGCCCCTTGCCCGACAAATTCCACGGCGTGCATGACCAGGAAATCAAATACCGCCAACGCTACATTGACCTGATCACCGATGAAACCGCGCGCCAGCGTTTCATGGCGCGCAGCAAAGCCATCAGCAGCATCCGCGACTTCATGGTGCAACACGATTTCCTCGAAGTCGAAACGCCCATGCTGCACCCGATTCCCGGCGGCGCGAACGCCCGGCCTTTCGAGACGCACCACAACGCCTTGGACCAGCAAATGTTTTTGCGCATCGCGCCCGAGTTGTATTTGAAACGCTTGTTGGTCGGCGGTTTTGAGCGCGTGTTCGAGATCAACCGCAATTTCCGCAACGAAGGCATCTCGGTGCGGCACAACCCCGAATTCACCATGATGGAGTTTTACGCGGCCTACTGGAATTACCAGGACTTGATGGGTTTCACCGAATCGCTGATCCGCGACGCGGCGCAAAAAGCGGTCGGCAGCCAGTTGCTGACCTATGACGGCAAGCCGGTGGATTTGTCGCAGCCGTTTGCGCGCTTGACCATACGCGAAGCCATCTTGAAATACACAGAGGCTGGCGATAACGTGGACAACACCGCCTGGCTGGTCAATGCCTTGAAAAAAGCCGGTTTGTCTGAAGACAAACACCATCTCTCCAAGCGCAGTCTGGCCGGTTTACAAGTCATGTACTTCGAAGAAACCGTGGAAGACAAGCTGTGGCAACCCACCTTCATATGCGAACACCCGGTGGAGATTTCCCCGCTGGCGCGTGCCAACGATGCCCGCCCGGACGTGACCGAGCGCTTTGAGCTCTACATCACCGGGCGCGAATTCGGCAACGGTTTTTCAGAACTGAATGACGCTGAAGACCAGGCCGCGCGTTTTCAATCTCAAGTCGATGCCAAAGAAGGCGGCGATATCGAGGCCATGTACTACGACCATGACTTTGTGCGCGCGCTGGAATACGGCATGCCACCTGCCGGCGGCTGCGGCATTGGCATAGACCGGCTGATGATGTTGCTGACCGACAGCCCCAGTATCCGCGATGTGATTTTGTTTCCGGCGTTGCGCCGTGAATCTTCTCATCCTTAAAAACACTCACTTTGATCACTTACAAATACAAACACCTGCTGAACCGCCAAAACGGTGCAGCAGGTGTTGCGGGTTGAAGCTGAGGGTTTAAGCCGCTTTGGTGTCAGCTGCAGGAGCAGCAGGTGCAGCCGGTTTCGGCGGTTTGCAGTCATGGCAGAAAAAAGCCAGACTGCCTGCGAAACGCTGTTGACTGCCTTGGCGGCGGGGTTTGTGCATGCCACACTTGATGCAAGACATGGTTTCACCCATTTTGCCCATGCCGGCAAACGGCGAACCGTTTTCACGGCTGGTAAAACGAAGACCACTCTCGTCAACAGAGGTTTTGCCAGATTTGGTTGCCATGGGATTCCTTTTGCTAGTCGACGGCCCTGTTAAACAGGGCAATCGGCTATTTTAACCGTTTATGAACCCCGGCTTTGGCCAACGGCAGCCGGACTCAAGGCAACAAGGCCAAAGCCTGTAAATAAGCGGCCTGGCGCATCAAACTGTCCCAATCCACTGCGGGTGCGGCGGGCAGCAAAGCCCGGCGGCGCGCTTCGCTGGCGGCTGATAAATGCCATTCATTTGCTTTTTCAGCCTGCTGCAAGCCCTGCAACAACTGATCCACCGCCTGGCCGCCGGCCTCGCTCTCAGGTGTACTTTGGTTGCACAACAGTACCAAATCACAGCCTGCGTTCAATGCCGTTACTGCCGCCCGGGTGTAACTGACTTGTTCGCCGTCGATCAAGCGAGCGCCGGCCATGGACAAGTCATCGCTGAACACCGCGCCCTGAAAACCGAGTTGTTGGCGCAATATGTCTTGTAACCAGCGCTTAGAGAACCCGGCGGGACGACTGTCTACCTTGGGGTAAATCACGTGCGCCGGCATGACAGCGGTCAAACTGCTGTTGAGCCAACCGTAAGGCAGGGCATCGTCGCTGAGTATGTTTTTCAGGCTGCGTTTATCAACTGGAATGTCGGTGTGCGAGTCGGCTTTGACAAAACCATGCCCGGGAAAATGCTTGCCGCAATTGGCCATACCGGCTTGCAATAAACCGTGCATCAGACTTTTGGCCAACAAACTGACCATGCGCGGGTCGCGCGCGAATGCGCGGTCTCCAATCACGCCGCTGCTGCCGAAATCCAAGTCCAGCACCGGGGTGAAACTCATGTCCACCCCGCAGGCACGCAACTCGGCTGCCAGCGCATAGCCGCAAGCCGTGGCCGCATTGGTCGCATGCATAGCGCCGCTGCCCGGCAGACCCGGGTCATCTTGCATCCACAGTTCGCCCAAGGCGCGCATGGACGGCAAATGCGTGAAACCGTCGCTGCGAAAACGCTGCACCCGCCCGCCTTCGTGGTCGACCAGTATCAATAAATCATTGCGTACCGATTTGATGTCAGCGCACAGCGCGGTCAGTTGCTCGCGATCGACCCAGTTGCGCCTGAACAAAATCATGCCGCCGGTCAACGGATGCGCCAGACGACGGCGGTCGGTATCGGTCAATGCGGTTCCCGCAATATCCAGAATCAGCGGGGCGTGTTGGTATGTAGCGCTCATGGTTCGGCTTGTTCAACAATCACATAACTGGTGGCGTAATCGCTTTCATCGCTGAGCGACACATGGGCACTCAACTGCTTTTTGTCGCACCAGTCTTTCAGTGCGGCGTGCAACACGATGATCGGCTGACCGCCGGGTTTGCGCCCGACTTCGCAATGCCGCCAGGTCATGGGCATGCGCATGCCAAAACCTATGGCCTTGCTGAATGCTTCCTTCACCGAAAAACGTGTCGCCAGATAACGAACACCCCGATCCGGCCAGCGCGCGCTTCGGGCGCGAAAGGTTTGCATTTCGGCTTCGCTGAGTATCTTTAAGGCAAAGCGTTCGCCATGGCGCTCCCAGGTGGCACGAATGCGTCGTATGTCGCAAATATCTGTGCCTATGCCATAAATACGGCTCATGGTTTCAAACAATCCAAATACGCTTGCACGGTAGCGCTGTAACCCGTCTCCAAAGCGTCGCCCATGAGTGCGTGTCCGATAGACACTTCTTTCACATCGGGTACGCCCTGTATGAAATCACGTAAGTTCAGCAAATTCAAATCGTGACCTGCGTTGACTTCAAGCCCTGCGTGTTGCGCGGCCAAAGCTGCAGAGCTGAACATTTGCAACACACTGGCGTGCATGGGTGTGGCGTGCGCCTGCGCATATGGCTCGGTGTACAACTCCACCCTGTCAGCCCCGACTTCGGCGGCTGCACCCATTGCGCGCGCATCGGCATCCATGAACAGGCTGACACGCGCGCCCAGGTCTTTGGCCTCGGCGATCAGGTCTTTGAGTTTGTCGGCGTCTTGCGGAAAGCGCCAGCCGTGGTCTGAGGTGAACTGGTTTTCACCGTCAGGCACAAACGTCACTTGCTGAGGACGCACCAGGCGCACCAACTCCATCAGGTTGTGAAACGGGTTGCCTTCGATGTTGTATTCACGATCCGGCCAGTCTTTGAGCAAGTCGGCCAAGTCGTGCACATCGCCGGGCCGTATATGCCGCTGGTCCGGGCGCGGATGCACGGTGATACCGTGGGCACCGGCTTGCAGACACAGCGTGGCCGCGCGGGTGACACTGGGAATGCCCAGCAAGCGGGTGTTGCGCAAGAGCGCGACTTTGTTCAGATTGACAGAAAGATGTGTGCTCATAGGGATTGCAATTCCATCATCACTTGGCGGGTGCGCAAGCTGTTGACGCCGCAATGGTAATGCAACAGATTGCGCAACTGGGTTTGCAGTGCGGCGCGGTCTTCGCCAGGCCATTCGGCGCAGACCCGCAACAACGCTGTCAAAGCGTCGTTAGTTTGCAAAGCGGTATGCAATTGCAGCCACTGAGCGCCGCTCAGACACGGAGACTGCTGACTGGCACGCAAACCTGCTTCGGCTAATAAGACGTAGTTTTTCTCAGGCTGCAAAGGCTGAAGAGTCAGGGTTTGCTGTGTCAGATCCGGCAAAAAACCGATGTCCTGCAACAGCAGCAATTCAAACGCCCGCAGCAAAGGTGCGGTGGTGTTGTCCAGGCCGCTGGAAAGTACCTTGACCGTTTGGCGGTAAATATCAAACAAGCCGGCATGCGCATCGTCACGCGCCAACAGCCTGAGCATCAGTTCATTCAAGTAATAACCTGAGAGCAGAGCGTCACCTGTGGGCATGACATGGCCGCCTGCCCATTCAGCCGATTTCAAAGTGCGGATTTCGCCTTCGCCACCAAAGCAAACCAAGATAGGTTGCAAGGGCAAGAGCACGGCACGCAATTGAGAGGTCGGTCGCTTCGCCCCTTTGGCCACCAAGGCCACCCGGCCCAGATGCCGGGTAAAGACTTCCAGAATCAAACTGGACTCGCTCCAGTCGTAATGGTGAAGAACGAAACCCGGTTCGTCCAACACACGCTGCGCGGTACTTCTATTCGTAGCCAAAGCTGCGCACCCGCGCTTCATCGTCGGCCCAGCCGGAGCGCACTTTCACCCACAGCTCCATAAACACTTTGGCGTCCATCAGCTTTTCCAGCTCCTGTCGCGCCAGCGTGCCGATTTGTTTCAAACGCTCGCCGCCCTCGCCTATCACCATGGCTTTGTGACCGTCGCGCTCGACAATGATGGTGGCGGCCACCCGCACCATGCGCGAGACAGTTTTGCCCGGCTCTTCGGTAAATTTGTCTATGACCACAGTAGATGTGTAAGGCAATTCGTCGCCGGTCAAGCGAAAGAGTTTTTCGCGAATCATTTCGCTTACCAGAAATTTTTCACTGCGGTCGGTCAACTCGTCAGCGGTGTACCACCAGGCTTGTTCGGGCAAATATTTTTCACATTGCACCAGCAGGCGCTGAATGTCTTTGGTGTTTTTGGCCGACATGGGCATGAGCTCGGCAAACCCGTGTTTCTCTTTCATCTCTTGCAGCCACTGCGCGATTTCATGCCGTTGATTCACTTTGTCGAGTTTGTTGGCCACCAAAATGCAGGGGATGTGTTTGCTCAGCAGCGCCAGCACTTTGGCATCCGCTTCGGCAAAGCTGCCCGCGTTCACCACGAATAGCACCAGGTCCACATCACCCACTGCACCGAGCACGGTTTTGTTCAGCGAGCGGTTCAAGGCATTGGCATGCGCGGTTTGAAAACCGGGTGTATCTACAAAGATGAACTGTGTGTTGTCGGCGTTGTGTATGCCGGTGATTCGGTGACGCGTGGTTTGCGCTTTGCGCGAGGTGATGCTGATTTTTTGCCCGACCAAGGCGTTGAGCAAGGTGGATTTGCCCACATTGGGTTTGCCGACGATGGCCACGGTGCCGCAACGTTGCGGGCCTTGCGTGGATGCTGTGCTGTCTGTCATTGCGGGTGCTCCTTGAGCCATTGAAGCATGGCCAGCGCGGCGGCTTGTTCACCACTGCGTCTGGAGCTGCCGATGCCGCGTTGTGCCTGTTTCAATTCAGTGACTTCACATTCGACATCAAAGGTTTGTTGGTGGGCTGCGCCGGTGGTGCCGACCACGCGGTAGACCGGTAGTTGCCAGCGGCGTGCCTGCAACCATTCCTGCAATTCGGTTTTCGGGTCTTTGGCGGCGGCGGTCATGCTGGGCGACAAATCCACTTTGTCAAACAAGCGCTGCACCAAAGCTTGCGCCTTTTCAAAACCGGCGTCTAAATACACAGCGCCTATAACGGCTTCCAGCGCATCCGCCAGTATGGATGGCCGGTGTTGACCGCCGGAACGCATTTCACCTTCACCCAGCCTGACCATACCGGCCAAGCCGAGTTCCATGGCCAGTTTGTGCAATGTGTCCTGCTTGACCAGGTTGGCGCGCACCCGTGACAAATCTCCTTCGGGCTGATCATGCAATGCGCGGTAAAGCATGCCGGAGACAGCCAGATTCAGCACCGAATCGCCGAGAAATTCAAGCCGTTCGTTATGCGGTGTGCCGAAACTGCGGTGCGTCAAAGACAGTGTCAGCAAACGGGGATCGCTGAACACATGTTGTAGGCGGGCCTGCAAAGCTTGCTGGGTCGAGTCTTCCGGCACCTGGCTCATGTTCAGTCGAAACTGCCTATGCGCGAGGGATTAGAGAAATTCATCCAGACAAAAAAGGCCTTGCCGACAAGGTTTTTATCAGGCACAAAACCCCAGTAACGTGAGTCCAGCGAGTTGTCCCGGTTGTCGCCCATCATGAAGTAGTGGCCGGCCGGCACAGTGCATTCCAGGCCTTCGACGCTGTAGGTGCAGTTTTCCTTGAATGCAAAATCATCTATGCCGCTGACGAAATTCGGGGTTCTCTCGTCATTAAGCAAACGGTGTTTGCGCAATGTGCTCATTTCAGAAGGTGTACTGCCTATAGGCAGGTCTTCCTCAAACTGTTTGCTGTAGCGCATATTGTCGGCATCGAAAAATTCGGGGGTGGCGACTTTGCTGACCGGCTGACCGTTGATCGTCAATACCTTGTTCAGATAAGCGATTTTGTCGCCGGGTATGCCAACCACGCGCTTGATGTAGTCCAGACTGGGCTTGGGCGGGTAGCGAAACACCATGACGTCGCCACGGTTGACCGGCGATCCTTGGGTGAGTTTGTAATTAATCACCGGCAGGCGAAAACCGTAATGAAATTTATTCACCAGAATCAGGTCGCCGACATGCAGCGTGGGAATCATGGAGCCGGAAGGGATTTTGAACGGCTCAAACAAAAACGAGCGCAGCACAAACACTGCGGCAATCACCGGAAATAAACCGGCGGTCCAGTCCATCCACCAGGGCTGGCGCAGCAGTTCATCTCGTGCTTTCAAAAAAGAACTGTCGTCTTCTTTGGCGGTGATGCCCTGGTTTTTCAATTCGACCAGGCGGTTGGCATGTTGCGTATCGAGTTGCAACACCGCAGCACGTCGGCGCGGCAGGAAAAACAGTTGTTCGGCCAGCCAGTAGACACCGCTGACGGCGGTGGCCAGAAACAGCAGCAAGGCAAAAGAGCCTTCTATATTGCCGCTGTACCAGGCGGCGGCGTAACCGACAAAGCCTGTCAGGATGATGGCGGTGATAACGGCAATCAATCTTCCACCTGCAATATCGCCAAAAAGGCTTCCTGGGGTACTTCCACCGATCCGATTTGTTTCATGCGTTTTTTACCTGCTTTTTGTTTCTCTAGAAGTTTGCGTTTGCGGCTGATGTCGCCGCCATAGCATTTTGCCAGCACGTTTTTACGCAAGGCTTTGATGGATTCACGCGCAATGATATTGGCACCGATGGCCGCTTGAATCGCCACATCGAACATTTGGCGGCTGATGATTTCGCGCATTTTCGACACCACAGCGCGGCCGCGGTATTGCGACTGGCTGCGGTGCACGATGATGGACAGCGCATCGACCCTCTCGCCGTTGAGAAGAATATCCACTTTGACGACATCAGCAGAGCGGTATTCCTTGAACTCATAGTCCATGGAGGCATAACCGCGGCTGACGCTTTTGAGTTTGTCGAAGAAGTCGAGCACGATCTCGCCCAGCGGCATTTCATAGGTCAGCATGACCTGGCGGCCGTGGTAAGCCATGTTCAATTGCACACCGCGCTTTTGGTTGGCCAAGGTCATGACTGCACCCACATAATCCTGCGGCATGTACAAATGCACGGTCACTATGGGTTCGCGGATTTCTTCCATCTTGCTGGCTTCTGGCATCTTGGACGGGTTTTCCACCATGATGATTTCCCCGTCAGCGCGCAACACTTGGTAAACCACGCTGGGTGCGGTGGTGATCAGGTCTTGATCGAACTCGCGCTCCAAACGCTCTTGCACGATTTCCATGTGCAGCAAGCCCAGAAAGCCGCAGCGAAAACCAAAACCCAGCGCTTGCGACACCTCGGGTTCATAGCGCAGCGACGAATCATTGAGCTTGAGTTTTTCCAGTGCGTCGCGCAAAGCGTCGTACTGGTTGGCCTCGGTCGGGTACAAGCCGGCGAACACCTGGGGCTGGATTTCTTTGAAGCCAGGCAAGGCTTCGGTGGCAGTGGCCGCAGCGCCGCCGGTTCCGGGTTTGATCAAGGTAACCGTGTCGCCTACTTTCGCCGCCTGCAATTCTTTGATACCGGCGATGATGTAACCCACTTCTCCGGCTTCCAAGGATGCACGCGGTTCGTTGGCCGGGGTGAACACGCCGAGGTTGTCGGCGTTGTAAGTGGCACCTGAGGCCATCATTTTGATGCGCTCGCCTTTGGCCAGCCGGCCGTCGACCACACGCACCAGCATGACCACACCGACATAAGTATCAAACCAGCTGTCAACAATCATGGCGCGCAAAGCCGCATCCGGGTTGCCGCGCGGCGGTGGGATTTTGACGATGATGGCTTCCAGAATTTCTTCCACGCCCATGCCGGTCTTGGCTGAACAAGGAATGGCTTCACTGGCATCTATGCCGATGACATCTTCTATCTCTGTTTTGGCGTTTTCCGGATCAGCCGAAGCCAGATCCATTTTGTTGAGCACCGGCACTACCTCAACACCGAGGTCGAGCGCGGTATAGCAATTGGCAACCGTCTGAGCTTCCACGCCTTGACTCGCATCAACCACCAGCAAAGCGCCTTCGCAGGCGGACAAAGAACGGCTTACCTCATAGGAAAAATCGACATGCCCGGGGGTATCAATCAAATTAAGGTTGTAAATCTGTCCGTCTTTGGCTTTGTAGCGCAGTGCAGCGGTCTGCGCCTTGATGGTTATCCCACGCTCTTTTTCAATGTCCATCGAGTCCAGCACTTGGGCTTCCATCTCCCGGTCGCTCAAGCCGCCGCAGCGCTGAATGATGCGATCTGCCAGCGTGGATTTGCCGTGATCGATGTGCGCGATGATAGAAAAATTTCTGATGTGGTTCATCAATGCAAGCGTTTAAGTGTTTGAATTTACAAAGGAGAAAGGCATAAAATAGGGCGCGTCAGGTGATGACGCG
>CAISPG010000127.1 GCA_903887325.1 uncultured Burkholderiales bacterium
CATGAAACCCTTGAAACCCCCGTCGTTATTGGCTCGCAAGCCTTTAACTATTAAATAAACCGGACACTACTGATCCCTGAACAATATTTATGTTCCGCGCAAGTGCATAACAAGATAAATTAAGTTTCAAAACAAATACTACTTTCCATAAAAAAATTTACTGCACTGCCTTATCAAAAACCGGATGACACAAAGGGTATACGCTGATTGTGAGCACCCGAAAAAAGCTGAACATAGCCCTGTTATGGATTGCGTAACAACATTCAACGAAAGATCGATCATGAAAACCACCACCACCCAAACTCAAGTGACAGACACTGTTGCTGAGAAACCCCAATCCCTGGCCCGTCGCGGCTTTTTGGCCAGTGCCGCAGCAGGTGTTGCTGCCGCTACCGCCACTGTTGCAGGCGCAGAAGATAAATTCCAGCAAGGCCGTGACTGGACCGGTAACCACCCCGTCACTTACCCTGAGCCTGCTTTTGAAGTGATGGACAGTCGTTTCAGCGGTCGCCAAGGCAACGCTACTCTGCAACGCATTTGGCACGGCCAAGGCCATGACGCAGCGCTGTGGTGCGAAGGTCCGGTGTGGATGGGTGACTGGGGCTGTTTGCTGTGGAGCGACATTCCTAACAACCGCGTTTTGCGTTGGAACGAAGAAAACGGTGCTGTCAGCACTTTCCAGTCTGACTCAGGTTATTCAAACGGCCACATCCGTGATACCCATGGCCGTTTGATTGCCATGGAACACGACACACGCCGTGTCCGTCGTCGCAACTACGACGGCACTTGGACCATTTTGTGCGATAGCTTCGAAGGCAAAAAACTGAATGCGCCTAACGATGCAGCCACCACACCTGACGGTTCCATTTACTTCACCGACCCTGGCTACGGCATCATGGGCCCTTACGAAGGCCACAAGGCCGAGTTCGAGCTGCCCACACGCGTGTACCGCATTGCTCCGGACGGTAAAGTGACTGTGGCTGCTGAAGGCCCGATGCGCCGTCCTAACGGCATTTGCTTCTCACCTGACTTCAAGAAATGCTATGTGGTTGACACCGGTGCCACCGACGGCCCCGGCAATCCTGCCAACATCATTGTGTTTGATGTGAAAGACCAGAAACTCAGCAACCCGAAAATATTTGCTGATTTCGCACCTGGTTTCACCGACGGTATCCGTTGCGACACCGACGGCAACGTGTGGTGCGGCTGGGGCTGGGGCGGCATGCAAACCAATGGCGTGCGCGTGCATCACCCTGATGGCACCATGCTGGCTTTCCTGCACACACCTGAAGTTATTGCCAACCTGACTTTCGGCGGCACCAAGCGCAACCGTTTGTTCATGACTGGCTCAACCTCCATTTACGCTTTGTACGTGAATGCACAAGGTCACGCACTGAGCTGATCTGCTTCAAGCCTTCATGGCTGAACAAGCCCCGCACCGTGAAAGCGTTGCGGGGTTTTTTTATGTTTAAGGTTTGATAAAGGGAAAACCCCTGAATCGCCTATGTATAAACTCACCAGTAATAAAAACGCCGCGAGACTGACATGACTTCATCCGTATTAAGCGAAAAAGAAATCTCAGATTACCGTCAAAACGGCTATGTCGTGCCCTCCTTCACTTTGCCTGCCGACATGATCAATGCGCTGCAAACTACGCTTCAGCAATTGATAGACGCTAACCCTGGCGTTCGCCCTGAAAAACTGGTCAGCGCTCATATCGAAGGAAAAAACGACGATGGTGTGATTGGCAACAGTCGTTTTCTTGAGCTAGCCATGTACCCGCCGCTGATAGACATGGTGTCGCAGGTGATAGGCGGCGATATTGCGCTGTGGGGCTGCCAGGTCTTTTGCAAACCACCCGAAGATGGTTATGCCACGCCTTGGCACCAGGACGGCCAGTACTGGCCGATACGACCTCTGGCCACTTGCACGGTGTGGATTGCGCTTGAACCCAGCTTGAAAAAGAACGGATGCCTGCGCGTCATTCCCGGCTCGCACACAGACAAGGTCTTGCATCCACATTTGCATGAAGACAGAACAGAGTTAACGCTGAATCAATCGGTTAACGCTGACTGCTTTGACTCGTCGACGGTCCATGATCTGGAGTTGCAACCCGGACAAATGTCGCTGCACGATGTCTACATGATCCACGGCGCCAACGCCAACACTTCAGACCTGCGGCGCACGGGCGTGGCGATACGCTATATGCCGACCAGTTCACACTTTGACCGTGAGCTGCATCCAGCCAAAGGTGAAACCGGTTTGAGCCTGAATTTCGCCACCCGCCCCTTGTGGCTGCTCAAAGGGCGCGATGTCTGCGGGAAGAACGATTTCACTACCGGTCATCGTGCGGAATCTGCATCTAAAACAAGCAATGCTTAGCCAGTGAAATCAGTTGATCCACAACAATGAACCACCCCGCCGATTCTGAACACCAGAACAACCAAGCTTCAGCCCCAGGGCTTGACGCTTCACGCAAAGCAGCCTTGGCCAGTTGGATAGGCAGCGCGCTGGAGTATTACGATTTCTTCATTTACGGAACTGCTGCAGCGCTGGTCTTCGGTAAATTGTTTTACCCTAACCAAGACCCGAAAATCGCTTCGATTGCAGCGCTTGCCACGTTTGGCGTTGCCTACATCA
>CAISPG010000128.1 GCA_903887325.1 uncultured Burkholderiales bacterium
ACATGCTGATAAACGGTTTCATGGCTGATGGGCAACTGAGAGGCAATTTGCTCGGGGCTCCACTGAATGCACAGCAAAGCACAGGCAGCTTCACGTACCGGGTAACTTTAGGTAGCAGCACGGACTCCATGAGATATGGCCAGTAATAGTGCAAACTGGGATCGACTGTTTCTTGACATTTGCCGAACCTCAGTACACCCCCTGTTCATCGGGCTGAACTATGTAAATGCCGGAGTTGATCCACATCAATACGAAAACCGCACCCACAATGACACCACCTTGCCCCCTTAAGGCCCCATTTACGTAAATAGTAGGAGAGCCAAGCTCTTAGCTGATTCGCCTTGGAAATCTCAACAGGTTCGACGTCTTCTTCAGCGAATTGTGATTCATGTAGTTCTTTGCCAAATGCGGTTCTTATGCCAACCAGCCTGCATACAGAGCGATCAGCATGCATACAGAGCGATCAGCATGCAGTCACCGCCAACCGCGGTGCCAGCCATAGCCAGGATGACGCCAACCCCAACCAAATCTGGGGTGAAAATCCCATACCCAACCCACGCCTGGAGCTGGATACGCAGGTACTACATAAACCACACCAGGTACAGGCGAAGACGCTACTGTTGGATTGACGATTTGGTTGTCTATTTGAGGTTTGATGCTCACATTGATGAAAGGACCAGGATCGTTAGGCATCTGAACTGAATACTGCTTGCCGCCAAATTCATATTTGATATCATAATAAGCAAGCTTGTTTTGTTGTGAAGTGATGGGATTACAAGTTTGAACATTTTGAATAACTGATGGCTGACCTTCAATGTGATCACCCAAGATGGCACCTCCCATTACCCCAATTGCAGTTGCAGCAGCATTGCCAGATCCATGACCCATGCTATTACCGATAGCGCCGCCAGCAATAGCTCCCATCAATGCACCGGCTCCAGATTTAGGTTGATTCACGGCGATGGGTGTATTTGTACAAACTTGTTGGGTCATATTGACCATTTGATAGACAGGCGTTGCAGAAATGACTTTGGCTTGTTCCTGCGCCATCAGATTTAAAGCTAGGAACAAAAAGCCAGGAGCTAAAACTTTTTTCATGAATTTAGAAATCGTCATCATCACAACCAATCTTTTAATCTGAAAGCAGATACTTGCCTGTTAATTAGACGTGTTTAGCAGAAGAATATTACTGTGAATTTGAACAACTCATATGTGCTGCAAACTTGAAAAATTCAAGGCCCACAGCAGTCTGTCAAATAAGTGCTGGTAAACCAGACCATGATCCCGCAGAAAATCGCTACGGCTAAACATACCAGCAGCAGAATTCCAAAGTGCGGTTCATCATGGTCTGTTTTATTCATCTATCGCTTACTTGCTGCCTTTGGGTGGGCGACCACCGCTTTTGATACATTCATCCATTGTTTTGAATTCTGTGAAATTCTTGGTTTGCTTGTAGCCAGGACTGGTCTTGTCGTGACAGATGTTGGACTTTGACTTCTTCACATCAGGCTCAGCAGTTGCGGCTTTAGCAGTTGGCGCAGTTTTAGCAGGTTCAGCTTTAACGGGAGCTGCAGCTGTAGCAGCTTTTGCATCAGCAGGCTTGGGGTCAGCAGCGTAAGCACTGCTCAAGCCAAAGCAGATTGCCAATAATGAAAAGATACGGATTGATTTAGTCATACACATACTCCAAAAAATATTTAAAACAAATCAAATGAGCAACCCCAGTGTAAGTGGGGTTGCCGCACACAAAGAATCAGGCCTTACTTTATTACAGTAAAGCTTTTTGCGGTTGGTGTTAATTTGTGGTGCTTCGAGCCATGGTCAACTTTGTGGCTGACCTTCTTAACATGCTTGACAGTGGTGGGGCTGGTTTTCTGAGTCTCGGCAGATTTGACTATAGCGGCAGTTGTAGGGGTAGTAGCAAATGCGCTCACAGCCAAAATACCAGTAATAAGGGAAGCTACGATTCTTTTCATTTTAAGACCTTTCAGTTGTTGAACAAAGTCTCCATTGAACTGGAGTACAACTACAACGGCCTGAATTTGAGCTGAGTTGACTGAAAAATACATTTCTTTTTGTCAACCAAACTGCTTGGCAGTCGGTTAATACTGCCCCCTTTACTGGGACTAGGGGTTATTTTGAGGAGCAATTGAACAAGCCAGAGCGTTGCTGGTGCATGGATGCAGTTTTTACACCTGAGGTGATGGGTCAAGTACCAGACGCAGCCAAAGGCAAGGCATGCATATGTGCCAAATGCGCAGGTTCACCAGCTTGAATTGTCAAAATCAGGTTCGACCCCAGTTTTTCTGATACTGGTTTTTGTAGTCTCAGGACTTCCTACAGACCTAGATTTCCACTCACATCTACCTATGTAATTAAAACATCTTTGAGCCAGGGTCTGGCCTAAGTGAAAATCATGAAAGACCGACTTTTACAGGGCTAAGACGTCTCGTCAACGTATGATATGCATACCGTTTGTTTTCACCTTATTTGTTATAAAAATCCATATGTATAAGCGTCACCTCGTCCGGATATTGATATGTTGCATCGTCAACGCCGTCCATGCGGGCATGGACTTTGTTGGCGAGACCAAAGAATCGATCACCTACATCAACATTGACACGGCTGAAATCAATGGCTGGGTTGTAAAAGCAGAAGGCTCCCAAGACTTCCACCGGCAGCAGAGCATGGGCGATCTGGTCTACTTGTCCTCCAAGTTCGTGAATGAATACGACTGCTCGAACAAGCAAGTGCGTCAATTGGTCTTGAGCATCTACCCCGAAAACATGGCCAACGGTGGCGAATTATTGAACGACACTCAGGTAAAAGATTGGCTTACCCCTAGCACTGGTTCGGCATTGTCCATGCTGCTCCTAAAAGCCTGCCAAGGACTTCAAAAGTAATTACTGATTTGGAGGCATTGTCCAAAGAATTTGCCGTTGAGTTTGACGGTCTTGGGAGTTAAGTTGAATCTAAGAACGCGAAAACTTGCTGGTCAATTTGGTTACAAGGAATCTACGCTTTTTTTTTAAGACTGAAGCGTCCATTTTCAAATGTTGAGTGGCAGTTGAGTACCATCGATTACACGATCAGTCTGAGATACTTGAATTCACTGTGTTGGAATAATTGAAATTTGGAGAAGATTTGTGAAAATTCTGATTGCCCGACTCAACCACGAAACAAATACTTTTTCTCCAGTGCCAACAACTTTGGCCGCTTTTGATCCGGTCTACGGTGAAGATGCTTACCAAGCGAATCTAGGTATGAAAACGGCGATGGCGGCTTTTATCGATTTGGCGGAAAAAGCAGGTGCCACAGTTATCACCCCTTTATCAGCTATGGCCAATCCCAGCGGACCGGTTCACGCTTCAGCGTACGATGAACTTACCGCCTGCATTCTCGCAGCTGCACCAGGCTGCGACGCTGTTTTACTTGATTTGCACGGTGCCATGGTTGCGGAAAACACCCCCGACGGCGAAGGCGATCTCCTTGAACGTCTGCGCCATGCCCTGCCCGGTGTACCTATTGGCGTGGCCTTGGACCTACATGGCAATATCACACAAAAAATCATTGACAACACAAGCGTTATCGTGGGTTTCAAGACCTACCCTCACGTGGACATGTACGAAACTGGTGAGCACGCCGCACAACTGGTGCTGGCGATGCTTCACGGTAAAGCCACATATACAGTTCGCTGGCACCCGCTACCGCTGATGAGTCACACGCTACGCAGCACCACTTTATACGGTTCCATGCAGAGAGCTGTACAAGCTGCCTGTGCTGGCGAAGGATCTGAACTTCCGGCAATATCAGTGTTTGCTGGTTTTTCATTGGCAGATATCGAAGCTCCCTGTGTAAGTGTTGTCATAACCTGTGTGAACACCCCAAATGGAAAGACTCTGGCCGAGGAAATGTGTGACCGTCTCGCTAAACAAATATGGGCAGAGCGGGCTGAGTTTGTCTACGTCAGTGAACCACTTTCTGATTCGCTAGAGCGAGCTCTCGTACTTGCCGCAGAATCAGACCGCCCTGTTCTGTTGCTTGATCACAGCGACAACTGCATGTCAGGAGGTACCTGCGACACCATGGATGTGTTACAGGCAGCCGTGAGTCACGGGTTAAAGAATCTGGCAGTCGGCCCTTTGTGTGATCCACAGGCTGTGAACACCATGTTCAAAGCAGGTATTGGCAGCAAGGTTGACATTGAGCTGGGTAACAAAGTTGCGCTTGACCCGCAGGGTCTTGTCAAACAGCCGATGCAAATAAAAGGTACGGTGCGAGCCCTGAGTGACGGTACTTACACTGCCAGCGGTCCAATTTATACCGGACAGCTTTGCAGCATGGGGCGCACAGTGCTTGTCGAAACTGATGTAGCAAGTATCGTAGTGACTGAACGACCACATGAACCATTCGATATCGGAGTGTTCCGCGTTGTCGGCTTAGACCCGAGTACGTATCGGTTTTTATTGCTGAAGTCACGCATGTATTGCAGACCTGTTTTTGAGCCTCTGGCGCACGCATTGGTCGAATGCGATAGCCCAGGACCGACCAGTTCAGACTATTCGCTGTTTCCTTTTACTCGAGTCCGGCGTCCCGTTTATCCTTTGGATAAAATTTAAACAGTACATCTAGTCGAATCAATACAAAGCGCTAAGTTCTACAAGGCTAGGAACACCTCACGATTTCCAATTCCTAGGCTGCTCAATTTATCAAGATAGGTGTCCGCACATGTCGTCGAATGTCAGAAGCAAAATTTCAGGTCATTCAATACTTGACAAAACGTATCAAAGATGGTACATTTAGAGTATGGAACCGATATTGAACGCAAGTTTCTTCAGATCAGACAGTGGCAATGAGCCTGTGCGCGAATGGCTTAAAGCTTTGTCTGCTACAGAGCGAAGAATCATGGGTGAAGACATCAAAACAGTTCAATTCGGTTGCCCTCGTAGTACATGCGTCCAAATAGGCTGGGCTTCTTGCGCTGAACGTAATAGCCATCCATGACGCTGGAGATCGCCAAAATGATCCTAGCTTGACGCAGCGCTTGGTCCATCTTCTCTTTTGTAATGTGTTCGGATTCTGTAGTGAGCCAGATGATGTAGCTTTTGACGCTTTCCTTGTCAACCGGTACGAGGTCAAATAACTCCTCAATCTCTGGTGATTTGATCCTTTGCTTGAACTCGGGAAACAGCAGATTTAAGACTTGGTAATTGCCAAAGTCATCGCCGCATAGGTACTGATCAATTTCTCTATCGCTTTTGCCTGAACGCAAGATCTCGTCCTCTACTGCCAGCGTATCAACCATGGTCACGAGGCTGGTCAATTTGCATTGGCTCACACTTCCAGTTAAGTTAGAGCCAGTAATCACAGACTCGACCAAGTTGAAATTGTTGTTCCTGAGCCATGCATGTACACGC
>CAISPG010000129.1 GCA_903887325.1 uncultured Burkholderiales bacterium
CGATTTTCACATGGTGATAATTTGTTGCCAGAGATCATTTTTAAACTGAGTTTTTCAGACAATCCTTAGTGGTTTAAATGATTTGAATTAAAATATTACAAATATTTAAATATCGTTGATAATACCGCCTGTAAATATTTTTTAATCAGGAGATTAATATGCCCCGTGTCAGTCCGTCTACCCAATTGGAAAAAGTCCGTGCCGCCAGAATCAAACTGGAAAAAGAAGAACAGCGTCTGATGTCGCGCAACCACGATAAAGCACTGACCCAGATTGTGCAATTGGCCCGCTCTTGCGGATTAACCGCAGAACAAATTGCAGCAGCTTTGGGTAGCAAAAGCAAAGGTGGTGCCGCTAAATCCACTGAAGTCAAAGCGCCCAAGGCCAAACGCGCCAGCGCCGGCCGCAAAGTCGCGCCCAAATACCGCGATCCGGCCAATCCTGCCCAAACTTGGACCGGCCGCGGCCGCACTCCCGTCTGGGTTCAGGCATTACAAGCCGCCGGCCAATTGGCAACGGCTGAAATCAAGGCTGAATAAAAACCCTGGCCGCTGCGTCCTTGCCGGACAGCAGCGGCTCGCCTTGAATATCTTTTAACGGCCAGTCAATACCCAGATCCCGGTCATTCCAAATAATCGAATCCTCATCACTGGCCGCCCAATAATCAGTGGTTTTATAAATCACTTCAGCCGTTTGGCTTAAAACAATAAATCCGTGGGCATAGCCGCCGGGTATCCACAGTTGCTGGTTTTGTTCGCTGTCCAGGATATGCCCGGTCCATTGGCCGTATTGCGCTGAACCCGGGCGGATATCCACAGCCACGTCATATATCCGGCCCTGCGGCACACGCACCAGTTTGCCCTGGGGGTGTTGTTTTTGAAAATGCAGGCCGCGCAACACGCCATGCACGGATCTGCTGTGGTTATCCTGCACAAATACCAGATCCAAACCCGTGACCTGGTTGAATTCGCGCTGGTTAAAGCTTTCAAAAAAGAAACCGCGCGGGTCTGAAAACACCTTGGGTTGCAATAATAAAACGCTGTCGAGCGCGGTTTTTTCAACAGAATAAGGCATGGGAATTAATCCAGTAAATGCAAAAGATATTGACCGTAAGCCGTGCTTTTATAAGGCTGGGCCAGTTTTTCCAACTCTGCCGGGCTGATCCAACCCTGAGAAAAAGCGATTTCCTCCGGGCATGACACCATCAAACCCTGGCGTTTTTGAATGGTTGCAATAAAAGTCGCCGATTCCATCAAGCCGTCGTGTGTACCGGCGTCCAGCCAGGCATAGCCGCGTCCCATGGTCTCGACATTCAATTGCTGTTGCTCCAAATAACGGCGATTCACATCGGTGATTTCAAGTTCGCCGCGCGCTGATGGCTTGATATCTGCGGCAATATCACAGACCTGCCGGTCATAAAAATACAAACCGGTGACCGCAAAATTAGATTTAGGCTGCTTGGGTTTTTCTTCAATATGCACCGCGCGCTTGTGTTCGTCAAAACTGACGACACCGTAACGCTCAGGATCGGACACATGGTAGGCAAACACAGTGGCACCGTCTTCCCGTTCGTTGGCACTTAGTAATTGCTTGACCAGATCGTGGCCGTAAAAAATATTGTCGCCCAGTACCAAAGCGCTGTGGTGCTTATCCACAAAATCGCGCCCGATCAAAAAAGCCTGGGCCAGCCCTTCAGGCTTGGGCTGCACTGCGTATTGGATATTCATGCCCCATTGCGAACCGTCACCGAGTAAATCTGCGTAACGCGGTGTGTCGTGCGGCGTGGAAATAATCATCACATCGCGGATGCCGCTGAGCATCAAAGTGCTTAAGGGGTAATACACCAGCGGTTTGTCGTACACCGGCATCAACTGCTTGCTGACAGCCAAGGTCAATGGATACAAACGGGTGCCGGAGCCGCCGGCCAGCAAAATGCCTTTTCTTGAGGTAATCGCCATGGTGTGTCCTGCCTGTTGTGATTTTCAACGTCTATTATCAAGTCAATCAGCTTACGCAGTCGGCCGCAGCTGATGGAGCACTTTATCCACACCTTCTTGCCATGGCGGCCAGGCCTGTCCCAGATGACTGGCCAGCGCATGGCTGTCCAGCAGTCCATAAGCCGGACGGGCGGCAGGCAAAGGGTATTCGGCGGTGCTGATGGGCTGCACGTCTTGCGACGCCACCTTCAAGCGCCAACCCAGTTCGGTGGCTTGCGCCAGCAGGTATTGTGCGTAAGCGTGCCAGTTGGTCTGCCCGACTGGCGTGGCGTGAAATAAACCTTGCAAACCATGCTGGTCACTCTGCTGCATGGCGAGCAAGCTGATACCGGCCAGCCAGTCGGCCGACGTGGGCACGCCGGTCTGGTCTGCCACCACCCGCAAGCTGTCGCGCTCGGCGGCCAGTCGCAGCATGGTCTTCAGAAAGTTTTGTCCGTGGGCACCGACCACCCACGAGGTGCGCAGCACCAGATGGCGAGCGCCGCTGGCTTTGATGCCCAACTCACCATCGCGCTTGCTGCGCCCGTACACAGACACAGGGTCGGTGGCATCGGTTTCCAAATAAGGGCGGCTGGCACGGCCGTTGAAGACATAGTCGGTGGAATAGTGCAAAAGCGCCGAGCCAAGTCGCTTGGCTTCTTCGGCCAGCAGCGCGGGCAAGTCGGCATTCAAGGTCTGCGCCGGTTGCACTTCCTGTTCAGCTTTATCGACTGCCGTGTAAGCGGCTGCATTGATGATCCAGCGCGGCTGACATTGCCTGACCTGCTCGCGCACGGCAGGCAAATCGCTGAAGTCCAACTGTTGGCGGCTTAAAGCGGTGACGGCATAACCGGCAGTTTGTAAACGGAGACTTAACTCGTGGCCGAGTTGCCCGGCGGCACCAAACAGCAGTACCTGTTTAGCCGCCATATTGCAGATCGACCCACTGGCGGTAATGACCGCTGGTGACAGCAGACACCCAATCCTGGTTATCCAAATACCACTGCACGGTTTTGCGCAAACCGGTTTCAAAGGTTTCCTGCGGACGCCAGCCCAACTCAGTACTGATTTTGGAAGCGTCTATGGCATAACGCCGGTCATGACCGGCGCGGTCTTTCACATAAGTGATTTGTTCGGCGTAGCTTTTGCCATCAACGCGCGGCTGCAACTCATCGAGCAGGGCGCACAAAGTACGCACCACCTCGATATTGGGTTTTTCATTCCAGCCGCCGATGTTGTAAGTCTCGCCGGGTTGACCGGCAGCCAGCACGCGGGCAATGGCGCGGCAATGGTCTTGCACGTACAACCAGTCGCGGATTTGCATGCCGTCGCCGTAAATCGGCAAAGGCTTGCCCGCCAGTGCGTTGTGCAGTACCAGCGGAATGAGTTTTTCCGGGAAATGAAACGGGCCATAATTGTTGCTGCAATTGGTGGTCAGCACCGGCAAGCCATAGGTGTGGTGCCAGGCCCGCACCAGGTGGTCGGACGCGGCCTTGCTGGCGGCATACGGGCTGTTGGGTTCGTAGAGATTGGTTTCTTTGAATGCCGGGGCCTGCGGCTCCAGGCTGCCGTAGACCTCGTCGGTACTGACGTGCAGAAAGCGAAAACTCTGCTGCAAATCCGGGCTCAAGCCGCTCCAGTAAGCACGCACTGATTCGAGCAACTGACAAGTGCCGACCACATTGGTTTGTATGAAATCCAGCGGTCCGTGTATGGACCGGTCGACGTGAGACTCGGCGGCAAAATGCAAGACGGCGCGCGGCTGGTGTTGTTTCAATAAAGTTTGGACCAGCTCACGGTCGCCTATGTCGCCGTGCACAAACACATGGCGCGTATCCTGCGCCAGCGACTGCAAATTGCCCAGATTACCGGCGTAGGTGAGTTTGTCCAGATTGACCAGCAATTCGTCGCTCCCGGCCAGCCAGGTGTGGACGAAATTGCTGCCGATGAAACCGGCGCCGCCGGTCACCAGTATGCTCATACGGGCAGGCTTTCCTCGGAGATGCCCAGCACTTTGGCGCGCACCATTTCACGCAGTATTTTTTTCTCGGGAAAGCTCAACGGGCGGTCCAAGGCGCGGCGCACACGCAGCAACATGTGGCGGTCGACTTCCTGAGGAATACCGTGGCTGCCGCGCAACTCGTCGCGCAAATCCTCGCGCAGATCTTCGGGTTCGTCGTCCCACCACAGACTGACCACTTCCTGCAACTTGACACGCACCACCTCGGGGTCTTGCGGAACAGCGGGGGCGGCCGGGGCACGTGGGGCGGCGGTGAGTTCGTGGGCAGCGTGCGGCAGCAGCAGCACGCGGCGATCGGCTTGACCGAGCAAACGGCACCAGGCCGGGTCTTCATTGACCAGCTGGTCCATGTGGCGCGCGGATTCATCGGCCAGCAAATACACATTCAGGCCGTGCAACTGGGCTTCGTCGATGACGGGCGTCAGGCGGTCGTCGTCACTGGCAATCAGCAAATGTTCACAGGCATGGTTTTCAGCCAGGCGGGCGATGTCGGCTGACATGGCTTGAAACACCACGTCGCCCGGTTCGGCGCCTGAGCCTTCGAGATGGCGAACAATTTGATCCTGCGGGAACTGCATGTCAGGCGTGTCTGTGTACCAGTAAACGCGCTGCACATCCAGCGCCAGACCGGCACCTTTGAGGGCCTGAGCGAGCGAGGGAATCAGGGCGATACGGTTATAAGTTTCCGGCTCGGCAGGAGCATCGGTAGACTGGCGCAGCAGCCAGGCCATGTAATTGCTGTCAATCAGGGCGATGCAGTGGCCGCTGCGTGCAGGGGTTTGTTCTTTGCGTGGGTGTATGGTGCGTGGCTCGTTCTTCATCTGTAGGTTTACCTGTTGCTTGGGATAGCTATGTGAGAGGTGACAGCGGGCGGAATGTCGTTGGAGAGAATGCAGGCACCCGGAACTAATGACTAAGCCTGCAGACCCTGATATTAGCTGATCTTGAAATGAGCTGCCAGATCCGGCAAAGCCGGGGCTGTTTTTTGCACCGGCAATGGCGGCGCGGCGCTGACCTGATCATCGGTACGTCCGAAACGACGCACCCTTTGGGCGTACCAGTTGATGGCCGCTTTCAAAGCGGTTGCATCAAAGTCCGGCCAATACGCATCCGTGAAATACAACTCGGTATAGGCGGTTTGCCAAAGCAGGAAATTGCTGATGCGCGACTCGCCGCCGGTGCGAATCAGCAACTCAGGGTCAGGCAGATCGGCCGTGCTTAAATGCGCCGCTAAGGCTGCGGCGTCCATGTCCTGCAAGGTTTTGTGCGGATAGGCGATTTGCCAGGCGCGCATGGCGTTCAGCACATCCCACTGCCCGCCGTAATTCGCAGCAATGGTCAAATTCAAGCGGGTGTTGTGCGCCGTGTCCTGCTCGGCTTGGTCTATGCGCGATTGCAACAGAGGGGCAAACGCGCTGCGGTCGCCGATGACGCGCAAGCGTATGCCTGCGGCTTTCATTTCGGCGACTTCATTTTCCAGGTACTGTAAAAACAAACCCATCAAGGCGGACACCTCGTCCGGCGGACGCCGCCAGTTTTCCGAACTGAAGGCAAACAAGGTCAAATAACGAATGTCTAAATCGTTACAAGCTTTGACCATGTGACGCACATTGGCAGCGCCTCTGACATGGCCGACCGTGCGCGGCATCAGGCGTTTTTTGGCCCAGCGGCCGTTACCGTCCATGATGACTGCGATGTGTTGGGGCGTTTGGTTCATGCTCAAATTGAGACAGGCATCAAATCCTGCATGTCGGTGGTGATGCGGTGGTGTTTGCTCAACAGGTCGACCAGCACCATGGCGCGCAATTCGCCATCGGATTGCTCGTAAATGCCCTCAAGGCCGCGCAAGGGGCCGGAGACAAATTTCACCGTCTGGCCGGGCTGGAACAAGCGCTCGGGTTCACGCGCGGGCAACGCTTGCAGAGCGAGTATCAATTCATCGTCAATGACGGCCGGCCGGTTGCCAAAGCTCACCAGCTTACTCACCCCCAGGGTCGAGCGTATCGGCGACCAGTTGGTCTGCTCGGTGTCCAGACGAATAAACAAATAGCGGCTGAACATGGGTTCGACCACTTTGGCGAGTTTGCCGCGCCGGACTTTTTCGACGGTGAGCATGGGCAACCAGGCTTGAAAGCCCTGGCGTTCCAGGTTTTCCAGCGCCCGCTCTTCCTGGCGCGGTTTGGAATGGATGGCGTACCAATGCATAAACGTTGTACAGATCTATTCAATAATGAGTAAAGATTGTAAAGCGGTTAAATTGCACTGTCATTCAGATAACTGGAGCCACCCATGTCAAGCAAACCCCCGGAATTCGACCCGCAGCAAATGAGCGAACAAATGAAAAACTCTGCCCAGCAAATCTGGCAGGCCGGCCTGGGGGCGTTTGCCAAGGCGCAGGAAGAAGGCAGCAAAGTATTTGAAGCGCTGGTGAAGGACGGCAGCAAATTACAGGAGACCACCCTACAGGCTCAGGCCAAAATGGCCGAAGCTGCCGCCAAAGCCGGTGCCATGGCCAGCGACATGGGGCAACGCGCCGGCGGCCAATTCGACCGCTTGGAAGGTATTTTTGAAGAGCGGGTGGCCAAAGCTTTGCACAGCATGGGCTTGCCGGACGCTCAAGATCTGGCAGATTTGCAAACGCGGGTTGAGGTGCTGGAAGCGGAATTGAAAGCCTTGAAATCCGGCGGCAAAGGCTGAGGCGGTGAAAAAACCGCCGCGCCGCACCGCTGAACGCATACTCGCGACCGCGCTGGATTTGTTCAACCGCTATGGCGAACCGAATGTGGCCACCACCTTGATCGCCTCGGACATGGGCATCAGTCCGGGCAATTTGTTTTATCACTTTCCGGCCAAAGAGTTGCTGGTCAACGCTTTGTTTGACGAGTATGTGCATGACATGAACCAGCTGCTGCCGGCCGCCGCCGATGTGCGCGACATGGAGCACGCCTGGTTTTTCATGCACAGCTTGTTCGAGCTGATTTGGCGTCACCGCTTTATTTACCGCGACCTGAACGATTTGCTCAGCAAAAACCGGCACCTGGAAGGCCAGGTCAAAGGTGTGTTGCAACGCAAGCAACAAGCGTTTGAAGCCATGCTGTCAGGCTTGCAAGAACAAGGCTTGCTGTCTCAAGGCGCCTTTGAACGCCAGAGCTGCGCCACCCACATGGTGGTGTTGCTGACCTGGTGGCTGAGCTATGAATATGTGCAAAACCCGCGTCACGCGCTGGAAAACACCAACGCGGATCACAGCGCTTTGCGCGGCGCACAACAAGTGCTGGGCTTGCTGCTGCCCTACCTGGGCGAATTGCCCAAGTTGCAGTTGCAGGCATTGATACAGGTTTACCGCGCTGAGTGAGTCAGCCGGTTAACCGCACAGTAAAGACCGGTGACTTCAGGCCTTGGCTAAAAACTTCTCGACCATGTTCACCCAGATGGTGCCGCCCAACGGAATCAGGTCGTCGTTGAAGTCGTAGCTGGGGTTATGCAAGGTGCACGGGCCGCCGCCGTGGCCCATTTCGCGGTGCTGGCCTTCGCCATTCGCCAGGAAAAAGTAGGTGCCGGGTTTTTTCAGCAGCATGTAAGAGAAGTCTTCCGAGCCCATGGTCGGCTCTTGCGCCAGCACGTTCTCGGCACCAATGATGTCGGCCAGCACGCTGCGCGTGAAATCGGCTTCTTTGGCATGGTTGATGGTTGGCGGGTAATTGCGCACAAACTCAAACGTGCAGGTGGCTTCGTGCGCAGCGCTGACATGCTCGGCGATGGTGCGCATGCGGCGCTCAATCATGTCGAGCAATTCGACGGTGAAAGTACGCACCGTACCTTGCAACTCGCAGCTGTCAGGCACCACGTTGGTGGCTTCACCGGCGTGAATCATAGTGACGGAAATGACACCGGCATCCACGGGTTTGATGTTGCGCGACACAATGGTTTGGAAGGCTTGCACCATTTCGCAAGCGATAGGCACCGGGTCTACGCCGTTGTGCGGCAACGCGGCGTGGCTGCCCTTGCCTTTGATGGTGATTTTGAATTCGTTGCTCGACGCCATGACTGGTCCTGCACTGACCGCCGCTTTGCCGACCGCCATACCGGGCCAGTTGTGCAGACCGAAAACCGCGTCTACAGGAAATTTGTCGAACAAGCCGTCTTTGATCATTTCACGTGCGCCGCCGCCGCCTTCTTCGGCGGGTTGAAAAATCAGCACGACAGTGCCGTCAAAATTTTTATGCTGGGACAAATGCCGCGCGGCAGCCAACAACATGGCGGTGTGGCCGTCGTGGCCGCAAGCGTGCATCTTGCCGGGGTGCTGACTGGCGTGGGCGAAAGTGTTGGCCTCATGCACCGGCAGCGCGTCCATGTCGGCGCGCAAGCCTATGCTGCGTTGACTGCTGCCGTTTTTGATGACGCCAACCACGCCGGTGGTGCCCATGCCGCGGTGCACTTCTATGCCCCAGCTGCTGAGTTGCGTGGCCACCAGGTCGGAGGTGCGGTTTTCTTCGTAACAAAGTTCGGGGTGGGCGTGTATGTCGCGGCGCAGGGCAACAATGCTGGCGGCTTCGGTGGCAATCGAGTCGAGCAGTTTCATGGGGTCACCTGTTTGTAAGGGTTGAGTAATCAGTCTACCTGATCGGCCTATGTCGGGTTGTCTTGGGTGCAGTTACCTTTTGCAAAGTGGCGCATCGGGTGAGGCTAACTAGGTTTGGCGCATCGGGTAAAAGTCTTACCGATTACGGCAAACGCCGCAGGCCCGGCCTCGCCTCCATGCTTGCACAACGTCGGCTACGGCCGGGCCGGCGGCGATTGCCTTGGGTGTGATCACGATTGCAACTCACATAAAAATCAGCCGGTCGTCAAACCACTTTACTTGGAATTTGTGCTTTAGTCTCCGGTTTGTTTCTGACATTTATCTGCCACACTGATTGAAATGGCAGATAAAAATTTGTTTCAGATCAAAGGGTTAAGCGAAGTTTACGATTGCCACTCAAAAAAATGTCGCGAATAGTTATCGAAATGGCAGATTCATTTTTCAAGTTGTTCGACTAGCCAATAGCGCCGACCTCGGCTGAGGCCGACAAATCTCAAACTGCCCTGCTCCACCAATTCGTCGATAGCCCGCTTTAGCGTGCGGTAAGGAACCTCTACCCCCACTCGTCGATTTATATCGCCTGAAGCAGCGCCTGGGTATCGACGTAAATCTTCCACTATCAATGCCCGTAAGCGGTGCGGTTCAATGCGCTTGAGGGTCGTCTTACCGTCAAGGCCTTGGCCCTTCAACACAACAGGGTTCACGAAATAGCGGGTGGCTTGCGTCTTGCCGGTTGATTGCACTAACTCCAATTCAAGCAATCTTCCCAGCCACGAAGCTCGCACATCGTCCGGTGTGTCCAACTCCAATTGGTTGGCTAACTCCCTCGCAGTCAAACCTTCACTGGCGGCCAACAGACCTAGAACAATTCGCTCGCGCTGGCGCAGTTGATATCGCGCATCAGCATCCGCCATCATCCTTACCACTTCGGGCCGCTTCACTCGGCGCTCGATCATGAACAATTTCCTTTTGAAAATTGTTGCACTTGGACTTTGAGCGCGGCAGCTCATTTAAAAATAATAAACAAACCAAATACACCGCACAATCCAACCATGAACACCACTACCATCCTGGGCGCCTGCCCGCACGACTGCCCCGACACCTGCTCTTTGGTCACTACCGTGCAAGACGGTGTGGCCACCAAAGTGCAAGGCAACCCGGACCACCCCATGACCGACGGCGTGCTCTGCGCCAAGGTGTCGCGCTACACCGAGCGCACCTACCACCCGGACCGTTTGCTGCATCCCATGAAACGCGTCGGCCCCAAGGGCAGCGGTCAGTTCGAGCGCATCAGTTGGGACGAGGCTTTGAACACCATCGCCCACAAGTTAAAACCCATCGTCGCCAACCGCCCTGAAAAGCTGCTGCCCTACAGCTACGCGGGCACCATGGGTTTGGTGCAAGGCGAGTCCATCGCCATGCGTTTTTTCAATCTGTTGGGTGCGGCTAAACTCGACCGCACCATTTGCTCGAATGCCGGTGGCGATGCGCTCAACTACACGCTGGGCGGCAAGCTCGGCATGAAGATGGGTTTCTTCGCTGAATCCAAATTGATCATCATCTGGGGCAGCAACTCGATCACCAGCAACATCCATTTCTGGCGCATCGCGCAAGAGGCCAAACGCCATGGTGCACGTCTGGTGTGCATAGACCCGCGTCGCAGCGAAACCGCCGATAAATGCGACTTGCATCTGGCCATCAAGCCCGGCACGGACGCAGCGCTGGCCTTGTCGCTGATGCACGAATTGATCACACACGACTGGCTGGACCATGAGTACATCGCGCAGCACACTTTGGGTTTTGAAGCCTTGCGCGAACGCGCATTGCAATGGTCGCCCGAGCGCGCGGCTGCGGTCTGCGGTTTAAAGGCGCAAGACATTCGCCAACTCGCGCACGACTACGCACACACCACACCGGCGGGCATTCGCTTGAACTACGGTGTGCAACGCAGTCGCGGCGGCGGCAATGCGGTGCGTGCTATTGCTTGTCTGCCCGCGCTCACCGGTGCTTGGCGGCACCGCGCGGGTGGTGTGTTGATGAGCGCCTCGCACCACGCGCGAGCCAACGCTGCCGGTTTGCAGCGGCCCGACTTGCACCGCAATGCCAAAGCGCCGTTGGTCAACATGAGCACCATCGGCGACGCGTTGAACACGCCGGGCTTGATTGAAGCCCTTATTGTTTACAACAGCAACCCGGTGGCGGTGGCACCTGAATCGGTGAAAGTGGTGAAAGGTTTTGCGCGTGAAGACTTGTTCACCGTGGTGCTGGAACATTTCATGACCGACACCGCCGACTACGCCGATATTGTTTTACCTGCCACCACGCAACTCGAGCATTGGGACATACACAACAGCTACGGCCACACCGACATGGTGCTGAACCGTCCGGCCATCGCGCCCCTGGGCGAAGCCAAACCCAACACGCAAATATTCCGCGAGTTGAGTGTGCGCATGGGTTTGGAAAACACGCTATTGCAAGAGTCGGACGAAGAACTGCTGCGCACTTCGCTGCAAAGTCCGGCTAACTTGAACAGCGCACATCCGGTCACTTTAGACAGCTTGATGCAACACGGTTTTGCCGCCTGGCCGGTGGCGGATGCACCGTTTGAGCACGGCGGTTTTCCTACGCCTTCGGGCAAATGCGAATTTGTCAGCGAACGTTTGGCCGCCATGGGTTTGGAGCCGCTGCCCGACTACCTGCCAAACTACGAACAATCCGACGACACCGCCGTGTATCCGCTGGCGATGATTTCACCACCGGCACGCAATTTTTTGAATTCATCGTTTGTGAACGTGACCACGTTGCGCGGCATGGAAGGCGAGCCGCTGCTGGAAATCCATCCGCAAGATGCAGCCGCTCGGCAATTGAATGACGGCGAGATGGTGCGCGTGTTCAACGACCGGGGCAGCTATGAATGCAAAGCGCAAATCACCACACGGGCGCAACCCGGCATGGTGGTGGGCTTAGGTATTTGGTGGCGCAAGCTTGGTGCCAACGGCACGAACGTGAACGAATTAACGTCACAGCTGTTGACTGACATGGGCCGCGCACCGGTGTTTTACGACTGCGCGGTGCAAGTGGCTAGTCTGCGCTGAAACGCTGCGCTGCTATCTGGCGCAAACCATCGAATATCAAACTGTCGACCAACTCAAACTGCACCGACATGCTGGGTGCCATCTTCCAGCCTGCACCACCGGTCATGTAACACAGCGGTTCGTCTTTGCAGCGTGCACGCACATGTTGCACCATGCGCTCAACCGCCCCGGCTATTGCATAGGTGCCGCCGCTAGTCAAGGCGTCGCTGGTGTTGGTAGGGAATTCGCACACCTCGCCGGTGGGCACACGCAAACCAGCGGTGCCGGACTCGAGTGCACGCAACATGATGCCGTGGCCCGGCAAAATCAATCCACCTAAAAAATGGCCTTGTGCATCAATCGCTTCCACGGTGACTGCGGTACCGACCATGACCACCACCATGGGGCGCGGCGCTTGCAAAGTGGTTTGGCTGCGCATGCGTGCCAGTGCGCCAATCATGGCCACCCAACGGTCAGCGCCTAATCGGGTCGGGTAGTCGTAACCATTGTGCAAACCGGCTTCATTGGCTGAAGGCACCACCCAGCGCGGTGTCAGGTCCCAGAGTTCAAGTTGCTCATCGACGCGGCGGCGCAATGCATCTCCGGCGACGATGCAACCCAGCATGCGGGTGGCGGCGGGCAATGATTTCCAATCCTCGTCGGCCAGGCGGTCTATGTTCTCCAGAAACACCGCGCCTTGCGACAGCAAGCTGGCATCAAGACGGGGGCTGTCGTACATGGCCCATTTCAAGCGGGTGTTGCCTACGTCTAAGGCGATGAATGTCATGGTTGCGTCAGAAAAGAAGAATGGCGGCGATTATGCGCGGATCTTTTTATGCATGAACTTGATCAAGATCGGGGCGACGGATCGGGTAGCAAGCCTCCAGCGCTTTGGCCGCACGCAGCACCAATGCGTCGCCAAACATGGGGCCCACCAATTGCACACCCATGGGCAAGCCGTCTTTTGTCAAACCGCAAGGCAGGCTGATGGCCGGTTGCTGGCTCAAATTGAACGGGTAACTGAAGGGTGTCCAGCCCAACATGGCTTCTGAGTTCATGGGGCTGTGTCCGGCGGGCAGCGCTTTGAATGCAGGCACGGCGGTGCTGGGCGTGAGTATCAAGTCATAGCGCTGCATGAATTGGCGCATGTGCGATCCCAGTACGCCTCTGCGTTGCGTCAACTGGTGCAGCGCATTCGCATCCAAGGTTTCGCCAATGGCCGCTTGCGCCGCAAAGTCGGGGTCGGTCAACGCTTGTTGCGCTTGACTCAATGTGCGCCACACCTGGTAAGCCCCGGCGAACCACAAACCGGTGGTGATATCTAACGGGTCTTCGATGCCAGGATCGACCTGCTCGACGACAGCGCCCAAGTCTTGCAAATGCTGCGCGGCTTGCGCGGTGGCAGCGGCAATCTCAGGGTGAATGTTTTTGGCGTATCCAAGCGTTGGTGAATACGCAACGCGCAAACCTTTGACACCGTCGTTCAACTGCGCGGTGTAGTCCACACTGTCAAACGGCAACGAGGTCCAGTCGCGTGCATCTGCTTGCGTGATGGCATTCATCATGAGCGCCACATCATTCACGCTCATGGCATGCGGGCCGAGGTGCGCCACCGAGCCGAACGGCGACAAAGGATAAGCCGGCACGCGACCAAAGCTAGGCTTCAAACCGACGTTGCCGCAAAACGCAGCGGGTATGCGCACACTGCCTGCGCCGTCGGTGCCCATGGCCAAAGGCTCTAAGCCAGCGGACACCGCTGCGGATGCGCCACCCGACGAGCCGCCGGGTGTGTGCGCGGTGTTCCACGGGTTGCGGCTGATGCCGGTGAGCAGCGAATTAGTTTCGCCTTTGCAACCGAATTCGGGCGTGGCGGTTTTGCCCAACAGCACCGCACCGGCTTCGCGCAAACGTGCGGTGACAGGTGCATCCACATCCCATGCTTGGTTCGGGTTGACGGTGCGGCTGCCGCGCAATGTCGGCCAGCCTTTGGTGAGTATCAAATCTTTGATGGAAGCAGGCACGCCTTCCAATGCACCAATTGCTGCGCCACTGAGTCTGTGCGCTTGCCAGCGTTGTTCACTCACGCGTGCACTCGCTAAAGCCACGTCTTCATCTATCAAACAAAACGCATTTAACAAGGGATTGAGCCGGGCCATGCGTTGCAACACTTGCTGCGTGACTTCCACGGGAGAGGCTTCGCCGCTGCGGTAAAGCGACAGCAATTGTTCGGCGGTTTGTTGTGTCACATCGGACATGCTGTTCTCCTGCTTGTGCCAAAGCTGCGATTCAATGCGACTTGCCGCCAGGCACACTGGCCAGCAGCGCTTGCGTGTACGCGTGTTGGGGATGGGCATACAAAGCAGCGGTAGGCCCGTGTTCAACGATCTGCCCTTTGTGCATGACGATGACGCTGTCGCACAACTGCGCGGCCACACGCAAATCGTGGGTGATGAATAACAGCCCCAAGCCCATGCTGCGTTGCACCTCGCGCAGCAAATCCAAAATCTGCGCTTGCACGGATACATCGAGTGCGCTCACCGCTTCGTCTGCCACCAACACATCGGGCTGACACGCGAGTGCGCGGGCCAAGGCAATGCGTTGGCGCTGACCGCCGCTGAACTGGCTGGGGTAACGATCCCAGGCGTTTGCATCCAAGCCGGTTTGCGCCAGCAATGCTTTTCCGCGTTCTTCTGCTTGCTCTGCACTCAATCCGAAATTGCGCGCGCCTTCCATGATTGATTCACCGACACGCATGCGCGGATTCAGCGAGCGGTTCGGGTCTTGAAACACCACTTGCATGCGATGGCGCAAAGGCCGCAATCGCGACTCAGCCAATGCAGCGATGTTGTCCTGCCCCCAAAAAATATCGCCGCTGTCAGGGTCGATCAAACGCAGCACACAACGCGCCAGCGTGGACTTGCCCGAACCCGATTCACCGACGATGCCCAGGGTTTCACCGGCACGCAACGCCAAGCTGGCGTTGCTGAGTGCATCGGTGCGCCGCAACGTGCCCCAGCCTTCGCGGCTGACATAGGTTTTGCGCAAAGCGTGCACATGCAACACGGGTGGCGTGTGCGGCAAGCTGCGCGGCGCAGGTGGTGTCATGTGCGGCACGGCGGCCAGCAATTGGCGCGTGTAATCGGCCTGCGGTTCTTGCAACACCTGATCGCGCGTGCCCTGCTCCACTTGCAGGCCACAGTGCATCACCAACACCCGGTCGGCGATGTCTGCCACCACGCCCATGTCGTGCGTGATGAACAACACCGCTGTTCCGCTGTCTTGTTGCAACTGTTTGATGAGTTTCAATATCTCTTGCTGGGTGGTCACGTCCAGCGCGGTGGTCGGCTCGTCGCAAATCAGCAAAGCCGGTTTGAGCACCACGGCCATGGCAATCACAATCCGTTGGCGTTGCCCGCCGCTCAATTGGTGCGGGTAGCTGTCCATCATGCGCTCAGGCTCAGGCAAGCGCACCTGTTGCATGATCTGCAACACGGCTTCGCGGCGTTGCGCCACAGGCCAGTCGGTGTGACAGCGCAGCACTTCATCAATTTGTTCGCCGCAGCGCATCACCGGGTTCAATGCAGTCATAGGCTCTTGAAACACCATGCCCATGGCGCGCCCGCGTAATGCACGCAAACGTGTTTCGCCTGCATCCAACAGCGATTCGTTTTGCAACATCACATTGCCTGAACTGACGCGCAATTCACGTGCCAGCAATCCCATGACCGCCATGGCCAACACCGATTTGCCGGAGCCGGATTCGCCCACCACACACACGGTTTCACCCGCGTTCAAGTGGAGAGAAATATTTTGTAAAGCTTGGCTGCGGTCTGCGCCAAGTGGCAAGGCCACTGCCAGGTTGTGCACTGATAAAACAGGTGTATTCATCATCCGACCCGCTTCGCGAATTTCGGGTCAAGCACATCACGCAAACCATCGCCCAGTAAATTGATGGCCAACACGGTCGGCACTAAAAACAAAGCAGGGAACAAGACATTGCCCGGCTGCATGCTGAATTGCACCCGGCCCTCGGCCATGATGTTGCCCCAGGTCGGTACATCCGGTGGCAAACCCAGTCCCAGAAAACTCAGAATCGCTTCGGTCAGCACCGCAGACGCGGCCACAAACGTGCCTTGCACCAACAGCGGTGCCATGGCGTTGGGCAGGATGTGTCGCCACAAAATCACCGCGGTTGGCGTGGCCAAAGCACGCGCGGCTTCCACATAGGCTTCTTCGCGCAAACTCAGCACCAACGAACGCACCAAGCGCGTGACACGCGGTACCTCGGGAATGGCAATCGCCACCACCACCGTCGCCACATTCGCGCCCAGCACCGCCACCAAAGCAATCGCCAGCAACACTGCAGGTATGGCCATGAGGCCGTCCATGAAGCGCATCAGCACCGCGTCGACGCGACGGAAATAACCGGCCAACATGCCGCACAAACCACCGAGCGACAGCGCCAGCAAAGAGGTACAAATGCCGACCACCAGCGAGATGCGCCCGCCATACATCACACGGCTGTAGACATCGCGACCGAAGTTGTCCGTGCCCAACCAAAACGTATGTGACACCACGCTGCCATCGGGCAAATTGAATGCGCCGCTTTTACCCGCCGGTTGGTTGATGACAGCGGAATCCATGGCTGCCGGGTCTACCGTGCCCAACCAAGGCGCGGCCAGCGACAACAGCAACACCAACAACAACACCGCCGCACCGAAGCGCACCGAACCGTGGTCCCATAAACGTTGTTTGAGCGTGGCCATCAGTGGCGAATCCTCGGGTCAAGCCACACGTAACTGGTGTCTACCAATAAGTTGATCAATACATAGCTGAGCGAGAACAACAACACCAAACCTTGTATGACAGGAAAGTCGCGGTTCAACACCGCATCTACCGTGAGCGAACCTAAACCCGGAATCGCAAACACGGTTTCGGTGACCACCACACCGCCAATCAGCAAGGCCACACCAATACCGACCACGGTGACGATGGGCACGGCGGCATTCGCCAATGCATGTCGAATCAACACTGTGCTTTCGGCCAAACCTTTGGCGCGCGCAGTGCGGATGAAATCTTCTTGCAAAGCCTCGGACACACTGGCGCGGGTGATGCGTGCAATCAAAGCCACGTACACAGTGGATAAGGTGAGCCACGGCAAGATGAGTTGGCGCATCCACGCCCATACGCCTTGCGACTGCGCACCGGTGATCGGCTTATAGCCTTGCACCGGCAGCCATTGCAATTGCATGGCGAACACATAAATCAACAGGTAAGCGATGACAAACACCGGCACCGAAAAACCGGCCACTGAAAACGCTGACAAGCCCCGGTCTAACCAACCGCCCATGCGCCACGCAGCCAGACTGCCCAGTGGCACGGCGATACACACGGCCAGCAACACCGTGCCCAAAGCCAGCGACAAGGTAGGTTCGACGCGTTGCGCCACCAAGGCGGTGACCGGTTTGCTGAGGTAATACGAATAACCCAGATCGCCTTGCAACACCTGCCCCAGCCACAACACATATTGCGCGGCTATGGGTTTGTCCAAGCCCATGTGGGCGCGTATGTTGGCAATGTCTTCGCTGGTGGCGTTATTGCCTGCGATCACCGCCGCCGGGTCACCGGGTGCCAATCGCAACATGAAAAACACCAGCAGCGACACCACCAGCAACACCGGCAGCACCGCCAGCAGACGACGAATCAGAAATGCCCCCATGTCAGCGCTTGGCCAGTCCCCACATCACCGGAATGCCCGGCGTTTGAATCAGACCGCTGACGTTATTGCGTAGCACGGTCGGGTTGCGGTATTCGCCCAGCGGCACAAACGAAGCTGTTTCAAACACCACAGATTGAATCTCAGAGGCGATTTTTTTCTGCTCAGCACCTTCATGGGCGCGTGCAAATTTGGCTTTCAATTCTTCAATGCGTGGTTCATCTTGCCAACCGAACCAGCCGGTCGCACCTTTGGCGTTCAACATGGCGCTGGTGAGCGGGCTGTCAATATCGCCCGAGCCCCAGGTGGTGAAAAACATGTTCCAGCCGCCTTGGTTGGGCGGGTCTTTTTTGGCGCGGCGAGCCACCAGAGACGCCCAGTCCATTTGCTGCAAATCCACTTTGAAACCGGCGGCTTCCAATTGCTGTTTGGCCACCAGCGGCAGCTTGGTGATGGCCGACAAATCGGTGGGGCGCATCATCACTATTGGCGTGCCGTCGTAACCGGCTTCTTTCAACAGCTCACGCGCCTTGGCCGGGTTGGCCACGCCGGTGAAGTTCGGATTGGTTTGATCTGCAAAGGCTGAACTGCACGGGTAGATACTGCGACACAAACGCCCCAATTCGGGCACACCCACTTGGGTGTTGATAAACGCTTGTTGACCCACGGCCAGCATGGCGGCCTGACGAATTTTCGGGTTGTTGAACGGCGGGTGTATGTGGTTGAAGCGCATGATGTACTGAAAACCGGAAGGCGCGAAATCATCGACCTTGACACCAGCGGTTTTCTTCAGCGTTTCATACTGCTCGAAGCTGGGTTGTTCGACCATGTCGACTTCACCGGCGACGATGGCATTGAACTGGGTTTGCGGGTCGCGGATGATGACCCATTCCACGCGGTCAAAATTCACCGGCCTGCCGCCTGCAAGACCACTTGGCGCTTCGCTGCGCGACACGTATTTGGTGTTGCGCTCGTACACCGCCACCGAGCCGGGTTTGAATTCGTCGGCTTTGAATATGAACGGGCCCGAGCCTATGTGTTCCTTGATTTGCTCTGTGCCTGGTGTGGCCGCTATACGCGCAGGCATGATGAAGGGCACATTTGAAGACGCTTTGCCCAAAGCCTCTAAAACAATGGCGCAAGGCTCTTTGAGCACCATGCGGAATGTATTCGCGTCCGGCGTTTCCAGTTTGTCGACAAAGGCAAATAACACGCCGCCCATGGTGTCGCGCGTGGACCAGCGCTTGAGTGAGGCCGCCACGTCTTCACTCGTCACCGGCTTGCCATCGTGAAACGCCAGGCCGCTGCGCAGCTTGAAAGTCCAGACTTTGCCGTCCTTGGATGTACTGTAGCTTTGCACCATTTGCGGCTGGATTTTTCCTTTCGCGTCTTCTGAAAACAAGGTGTCGTAAATCATGTAGCCATGGTTACGGGTGACGTAGGCGGTGGTCCAAATCGGGTCGAGCACCGCCAGATTGGCGTGTGGCACAAAACGAAGCACTTTATTGGCAGGCGGCGTGTTTTGCGCCTGCGAGTGAGCCATAAAACCAAGGGCCAAAGCCGCAGTGGCCATGGCGTGAACAAACAATCGGCGTGACATGGATTTCCCCTTTGGGCCCGCAGGCGGCTACATTTCAAACTCAGCTTCAATATAAACGAATTCACCAGGTGCCCGACCCCATGGCTATTCACCAACTCAGTGCATTGCAATTGTCCGCAGCCATACACCGTCGCGAATTCTCTTGCCGCGAAGTGATGCAGGCTTTTTTACAGCGGATTGCAACCATCAATCCTCAGGCCAACGCGATTGTCAATCTGCAAGATGCCGACATGCTTATGCAACAAGCCGATGCCAGCGACGCTGAACTCGCCCGAGGCGATTCACGCGGCTGGTTACACGGTATGCCGCTGGCCTTCAAAGATTTGGTGGATGTGGCGGGCATTCCCACCACCGGTGGGTCGCCTCTCTTGAGAAACAACATACCCACGCAGGATGCGCTGCTGGTGCAGCGCATGAAAGCCGCAGGCGGCATTGTGATTGGCAAAACCAACACACCCGAATGGGGACTGGGCTCGCACACCTTCAACCCGGTGTTCGGTGCCACTCCGAATGCTTACAACGCAGCTTACACAGCGGGCGGCAGCAGCGGCGGCGCGGCGGTGGCGCTGGCGCAGCGCCTGTTGCCGGTGGCCGACGGCTCGGATTTCATGGGCAGTTTGCGCAACCCCGCGGGTTGGAACAATGTGTTCGGCATGCGGCCATCGCAAGGCCGTGTCCCTGCTTATCCGGTGAACGATGTCTGGGTCAGCCAGCTCGGCACCGACGGGCCGATGGCACGGCATGTCGGCGACTTGGCGCGGCTGTTGGAAACCATGGCCGGGTATGACGCGCGCGCGCCTCTGTCCTTGGCCGGTTTGCCGCCGGGCTGGTCCTCGCAGTTACAGCCCAAGGTCAAAGGCTTGCGCATAGGCTGGCTGGGCGATTTGAACGGTTATTTGCCAATGGAAGACGGTGTGTTGCAGGCTTGCGAAAACGGTTTGCAGCGCTTGACCGATTTTGGGGCATACGTTGAAGCGGTGTCACCGAATTTCTCGCCAGAAGCGGTGTGGCAAACCTGGCTGGCCTGGCGGCGGGTGCTGACCGCGTCGCGCATCGCGCCCATGGTGGCGCGCGAGAGGGATCAGGTCAAGCCCGAAGCGCTGTGGGAGTTTGACCAAGCCGCAGGCATGACCGCACCGGATTTTTTAACCGCCAGTACCGAGCGCAGCGCGTTTTACCAACACATGCTGGACTTGCTCGGCCGGTTTGACATGCTGGTGTTGCCGAGTGCGCAGGTGTGGCCGTTTGCCATAGGCATGCGCTGGCCCGAAGTGATTGAAACACCGAACGGGCCGAGACACATGGACACTTACCACCGCTGGATGGAAGTGACGCTGTACGCCAGCCTGGCCGGTCTGCCTGCGCTGAATGTGCCTTGCGGTTTCAATGCCCAGGGACTGCCCATGGGCATGCAACTCATTGGTCAGCCACGCGGTGACTTGGCGTTATTGGAAACTGGTTTGGCGTATGAAGAAGCGGCGGCGGATTGGTTGGCGGTGTTGCCTTCATAAACAAGGCCCTGATCCCTATACATAAGCAGGGGCGCTTTGGCTCAAGCTTCAGGACTTTCATAGGCTCAGCAGACCACCGTAAATGCATCGCAAAAGCGCTACACTTTGCGCATGAAAACATCTACCTTACCTTCGATTCGAGTGGAACCAGCCTTACGTTCTACGGTGGAGTCTGTGCTGGTCGAGGGCGAATCCTTGTCCCAGTTTGTAGAAAATGCCATACGTACTTCAGTCCAACAACGGCAGCAGCAAACCGCCTTTATTGAACGCGGCCTTGCTTCTTTGGCCGCTGCTCAGCATAGCCAAGACTATGTCAGTGCAGACCATATGTTGTCTGATTTACGCACCCGACTTAGCAAGGCACGCGCCAAAATAAAACAAGCACGCGCATGACTTTTGAAGTCCGTCTGACCCGGGACGCGCAAGAGGATCTGCAAGTACTTTTTGATTTTTTGCTGCACCGTGAATTGACCCGTCCCGGCGGGGGTGATTTGGATCTGGCGGCCAAAGCCATCACCGCGCTGGAAGACGGCTTCGCCACCTTACAAAGTTCGCCTTTTAGCTGCCGCAAAGCCGCCAGCAATCCTTTTTTGCGCGAACTCATCGTGCCCTTTGGCGCAACCGGTTACCTGGCCTTATTCGAAATCACAGATGCGCAAACCGTGACCATTGCAGCAGTGCGTCATCAGCGTGAAACTGATTACCACTGAAGCGTAAGGTCAATGCATTTTCTTGGCGGGCTATGCCTTACTTCAGCACGGACACAACAACACCGCCAATCGCGGTCATCACCAAAGCCACGCACAACCACCACAGCCTTGACTGCAAGCGCTTGACCATAGCAATCAAGCCCGCTTGTTGCTCGGCCATGTCTGCCAGAGTTTGCGCCATTTGCTGCTGAGTCTGCATCTGCTGCTCCAGCTGCGCCTGCAAAACCACACAGCGGTTGTTCAACTCGCCTAGGCTGGGCACTTCCTCGGTGGGTTGCGGGTCTGCCGTGCCTGTGTTCGAAGATGGAGAACCGCGATGCTTGTCTATCAAGTTACGTGCCTTGTCCAACACACCTGGGGCATGCTCTATGACCTTGCCCCAGGGGACAACCTTGAGCGCGGATAACCATGAAATGGCCATGAGTGTTTTCCTATGAAGCGGGTGACTGTGGGTACAGCATAGCGGGGTTCACACATCACCAGTTTTTCAGGCTTTTCCCCTGAATTCGATTCTTCTATGCCAATGAAAATTGGAACATGCTTCTTTGGATATTCATTTTGAAGTAGCTTTCTTGTGTGCTTGTCATGAATGGATGATTGGTAGAAAAACAATCTCTTTTTTGATATATTCCATATGAATACTTGGTCTGTCGAAACGCTGAACGACTTCGTTGATGATGAGCTCCATGCTTTGCCGCAAGACATGCGTGCCAGGTTTGTTCGGGTGGCTCAATTGATCCAGGAATTCGGTCCGTTTCAAGTTGGCATGCCCCACATAAAAAGCTTGACTCATAAATTGTGGGAAATACGTGTCAGTGGACGGCAAGGTATCGCCAGAGGCATCTATGTGATGGTCAAAGACAAGCGGGTGGTAATTCTTCATGTGTTTATCAAACAAAGTCAACAAACGCCTACCAAGGCATTGGATATTGCGTTTCAACGCGCCAAGAAAGCTGGATTGATATGAGCAAAATCTCTGAATTGCATCAAGCTTGGCTTAAATCCCCGGGGTACAAAGAATCTTTTGATTCAACCCAAACTGAATTTGAACTGGCTCGCCAGTTGATCGAAACTCGTATCAAGCGAGACCTGTCACAAAGTGAATTGGCTCTGAAAATGGGTACTTCACAATCTAGCATTGCCCGTCTGGAAAGCGGTAAATCCATGCCCTCTATGCGCACGCTTTCTAAGTTTGCCAAGGCCACCAACGCTCAATTGCTGATCAAGTTCAAGCTAGGGTAATATTGACGTTACGTCAACTTGAGGTTGGGCAACTGCATGCCGCAAACCCCTGTGTCTCTTCATATCTACTCCTTACATTGGTACCACCATGACCGATTTATCCGCTGAATACAAAGCCCTGGCCAATTACAAACCCGCTCACAAGGTGCGCTTTGTCACTGCCGCCAGTTTGTTTGACGGCCACGATGCCGCCATCAACATCATGCGCCGCATCTTGCAAGGCATGGGTGCCGAGGTGATTCACTTGGGCCACAACCGCTCGGTCGACGAAGTCGTCACCGCCGCTTTGCAAGAAGACGTGCAAGGCATTGCCATCAGTTCCTACCAGGGCGGGCATGTCGAATATTTCAAATACATGGTCGATTTGCTGCGCCAGCGCGGCGGAGCACACATTCAGGTGTTCGGCGGTGGTGGCGGTGTCATCGTGGCGGAAGAAATCGACGAATTGCAAGCCTATGGCGTGACCCGCATTTACAGCCCGCAAGACGGCCAGCGCATGGGGCTGCAAGGCATGATCGGCGAGATGATCATGCGCTGCGACCAGGACTTGCGCAGCTACGCACCGACCGCACTCAGCGCGATACAAGGCCACACCGAACACAGCTGGCGCGCATTGGCGCAACTCATCACCGCACTTGAAACACCAACACCGGCCATCGAAGCTTTGCGCGCTCAATTGAAAACCCAAGCCGCTGGCGTGAAAGTGCCAGTGATTGGCATCACCGGCACAGGTGGCGCAGGTAAATCGTCCTTGACCGATGAATTGATTCGCCGCCTGCGCTTGGACCAAAACGACGCACTTCGCATAGCTGTTATTTCGATTGACCCGTCACGCCGCAAAAGCGGTGGCGCATTGCTAGGCGACCGCATCCGCATGAACGCTATTTCACCGTGGCAGCAAGGTGCGCACGTCTTCATGCGTTCTCTGGCCACGCGCGAATTCGGCAGCGAAATCAGTGCGGCATTGCCCGACGTGATCGCCGCCGCCAAATGCGCCGGTTTCGATCTGGTGGTGGTGGAGACATCCGGCATTGGCCAGGGGGACGCCGCCATCGTGCCGCATGTGGACATTCCTTTGTATGTGATGACACCTGAATTCGGCGCAGCCAGCCAGTTGGAAAAAATCGACATGCTGGACTTTGCCGAGTTTGTCGCCATCAACAAATTCGACCGCAAGGGTGCAGCCGATGCGCTGCGTGATGTGGCCAAACAAGTGCAGCGCAACCGCGAAGCCTGGACCACGCCGACCGAGCAGATGCCAGTGTTCGGCACCATGGCAGCGCATTTCAACGACGATGGCGTGACCGCGCTGTACCAAGCCATTAAGCCACGCTTACAAGAGCTTGGCTTACCACTGACTCAAGCGCGTTTGCCAGTGGTGAACGTGCGCCACAGTTCACACCAAACGCCCATCGTGCCGTCCTCGCGCAGCCGTTATCTGGCAGAAATCAGCGACACGGTGCGCGGCTACAAACAACGCGCAAGCACACAAGCGCAACTCGCGCGTGAAGTGCAGCAGTTGAAAGCCGCCTCCGCCATGCTGGCCGAAGGCAAGCCCAATAAGCCACGTGCGTCTGAAGCCAGCATGGGCTTGGCGCTGGAGCGCGAAGAACGCCTGCACGCGGATGCACGTGGTTTGTTGAAAGACTGGCCTACCTTGAAGGCCGATTACTCGGGCGACGAATTGGTGGTGAAAGTGCGCGACAAGGAAATCCGCAGCAGCCTGGTGACCCGCTCGCTCAGTGGCACGCCGGTGCGCAAAGTGTCTTTGCCCACCTTCCACGACCACGGCGACATCTTGCAATGGTTGATGCTGGACAACGTACCAGGGCGCTATCCGTACACCGCAGGCACGTTTGCGTTCAAACGCGACAACGAAGACCCGACGCGTATGTTTGCCGGTGAAGGCGATGCGTTTCGCACCAACCGCCGCTTCAAATTGCTGAGCGATGGCATGCCGGCCAAGCGCTTGTCCACCGCGTTTGATTCGGTCACTTTGTATGGCAACGACCCGGATTTACGTCCCGATATTTACGGCAAGGTAGGTAACTCAGGGGTGAGCATTGCCACGCTGGACGACATGAAGGTCTTGTACGACGGCTTTGATTTGTGTTCGCCCGCGACCAGCGTGTCCATGACCATCAACGGACCTGCGCCGTCCATCTTGGCCATGTTCATGAACACCGCCATCGACCAAAACCTAGAGAAATTCCGCGCCGACAAAGGCCGCGAACCGACCGAAGCAGAAGCCGCAGACATCCGCGCCTGGGTGCTGCAAAACGTGCGCGGCACGGTGCAAGCCGATATCTTGAAAGAAGACCAAGGCCAGAACACGTGCCTATTCAGCACCGAGTTTTCACTCAAGGTCATGGGCGATATCGCGCAATATTTTGTTGAACACCAGGTGCGCAATTTCTACAGCGTGTCCATCAGTGGCTACCACATCGCCGAGGCCGGTGCCAACCCGATTTCACAATTGGCATTCACCTTGTCCAATGGCTTCACGTTTGTCGAAGCCTATTTAGCGCGCGGCATGCACATCGACGACTTCGCGCCCAATTTGTCGTTCTTCTTCAGCAACGGCATGGACCCTGAATACACCGTCATGGGCCGTGTGGCACGCCGTATTTGGGCGGTGACCATGAAAGAAAAATACGGTGCCAACGAGCGCAGCCAAAAGCTGAAATACCACATACAAACATCAGGCCGTTCGCTGCACGCGCAGGAAATCCAGTTCAACGACATACGCACCACGTTGCAAGCATTGATTGCCATCTATGACAACTGCAACAGCTTGCACACCAATGCGTTTGACGAAGCCATCACTACGCCCACTGAAGAAAGCGTGCGACGCGCCATGGCGATTCAACTCATCATCAACCGCGAATGGGGTTTGGCGAAAAACGAAAACCCGTCGCAAGGCGCGTTCATCATCGAAGAGTTGACCGAGTTGGTGGAAGAAGCCGTGCTGTCTGAGTTTGTGGCGATTGCAGAACGCGGTGGCGTGCTGGGTGCGATGGAAACCGGCTACCAACGCGGCAAGATCCAAGACGAATCCATGCATTACGAAATGCTCAAGCACACGGGCGAGTTGCCCATCATTGGCGTCAATACCTTCAAGTCACCGCAAGCCAATGAAGTGCCGCAAAAGATCGAGTTGGCGCGTTCTACAGACGAAGAAAAACAAAATCAACTCACACGCCTGAATAAATTCCACACGCGTCATGCCACACAATCAGTTGACATGCTCAAGCAACTTCAGCAAGCGGTGATTGCGAATGAGAATGTGTTTTCGGTGTTGATGGACGCAGTGCGGGTGTGTTCGCTGGGGCAAATCACCAATGCCTTGTTCGAGGTAGGCGGCCAGTACAGGCGCAATATGTAAGCGTTAAAGCCGTGGCCTTTTGATGAAGCCGCGGTGTTTTAAAGCGGCATCAGCGCGTTCAGCGCCGACAAATTAATTCGAATGGCTGTTGCGCTTGCCGCGTGACAAGTCCACGCCGAGTTGTTTGAGCTTGCGGTAAAGATGGGTGCGCTCTAAGCCGGTTTTTTCGGCCACCCGCGTCATAGACCCGCCTTCTTGCGACAGATGAAATTCAAAATACGCTTTTTCGAAACTGTCGCGCGCTTCACGCAAGGGGTTGTTCAAGTCAAAGGTTTGCAAGGGCTGCATGTTTTGCGGCAAAGCCTGCGGTTGATGCACCAGCGAAGGGCTGACGGTGTTGTCCTGACTAAGCGTTGCTGACACAACCGGCAGCAAGCTTTGCACAGACCTGGAGGTAACAGGCGCGCCTGCCTTGCGGTTCAGCCCTTGCTCGACCGCCTTGAGCAGCTTTTGCATGGTGATGGGCTTTTCCAGAAAAGCCATGGCACCAATGCGGGTCGCCTGTACCGCAGTGTCTATGGTGGCGTGACCGCTCATCATGATGACCGGCACATTCAACAAACCTGCGCCGGCCCATTCCTTGAGCAAGGTGATGCCGTCTGTATCCGGCATCCAGATATCCAGCAAGACCAGGTCTGGTTGCAACTGCGCGCGGGTGGCGCGCGCCTCGGCGGCATTCATGGCCAGTTCGACCTGATGGCCTTCGTCATTGAGAATTTCAAACAACAGGTCACGGATACCAAGTTCATCGTCGACCACTAATATTGTTGCCATGTTGTTTTGTCAGTTCAGGTTGAAGAAGGCGCTGTCACGCGAAATGATAACGACACTTGGGCACCGGTGATCAGATCATCTTGCATTTTGTTTTTCAATTCGATACGGGCATTGTGTTCATCGGCAATTTTTTTCACCACTGCCAATCCCAGGCCGGTACCGCTGGCCTTGGTGGTGACATAGGGCTCGAAAGCGCGTTGCAGCACAGCAGCGCTGAAACCCGGCCCATTGTCTTCTATGCTCAGGCGCACCCGAGACGACTGCGGCCGCCACTCGGTCAGCACTTGCACCTGCGGTTTGGCCATGGCCTGGCAAGCGTCCTGGGCATTTTGAATCAGATTGTGGACCACTTGACGCAACTGAGCCGCGTCACCCGGAATTTGCGGCACACCTGCGGGCAATTGCCAATGCACCGGCACAAGGGCATTCTCATTTTCATAAAGCGGCATCATTTCGCTGAGCAAGCGGTTCAAATCCAGTGACGCCAAGCGGGCTGGCGGTAAGCGGCCGAAATCTCGGAACTCATTGACCAACCGCTGCAAGGCATCCACCTGCTCCACAATGGTTTTCACCGACTTGGTCACCAGCGCCTGCTCGACGGGTTGCAACTTGCCTTCGAGCTTCATGGCCAGGCGCTCGGCCGACAACTGAATAGGTGTCAACGGATTTTTGATTTCATGCGCCAAGCGTCTTGCCACCTCGGTCCAGGCCTGTGAGCGCTGGGCAGACACAATGTCGGTGATATCGTCAAACACCAGCAACCAATCGCCTTGCGGCAGCACCGCCCCGCGCGCCACCAGCGTGGTTTGACCCGGGGCTTGCTGGCCGAAATCCCCCGGGCCGTCATTTGCCGTGGCTTGCAACTCGAACGATTGTTCCCAATGGTCGCTGCGTCCGCTGTGTTCGCCGCTCAATTCCCGAAACTGATCTGTCACTTGCTGTGCAAAACCTTCCAGTCCCGCAATGCTTTGCAAAGGCATGCCTACCCTTGCTTGCATCGCCAGCTTCAAGATGCGCGTGGCACCCGGGTTGATAGACAAAATCAGGCCTTGAGGATCCAGCAGCACCACGCCTGCGGTCAGGTTGTCCAGCATGGTCTGCAAATGGCTGCGCGCCAGATCAAGTTGCACCATGCTTTGCTCAACCGAATTGCGGGCGTCCGAGAGTTGCTGGGTCATGTCTGAAAAAGAACGCGTCAAGCCGTCGAGTTCGTCCTTGCCTTGCAAAAAAGGTTTGGGGCGCAAATCACCCGCGGCCACATCGCGCACACCTTCGGCCAGCAGCAACAAAGGCCGGGCGAGTTGATTGCCCAGCAACACCGCCAGCAGCACGGCGCCGAAGACGGCCAGAAACAGGCTCAGCGTCAAAGTGCCTATGTACATGCGCTGCAAGCCGCTGCGCGCCAGCGACCGTTCCTGGTATTCGCGGTTAGCGACCAGCACCGACAAGGCATTGGCCACCAGTGCCGGGGGCAGTTTTTTCACCACTTGCAACACCTGGATTTTTTCATCCAACTCGAAGCCTGTGCCCGGCAGTTTGTACAACACCTTGATGCGCGGAATTTGTCCGCCCAGACTGGTGCTGTCGTCCAGGCCTTCGCTGCGCCAGCTGCTGGAACGGCCGCGCACCTGGCGCCACTCAGAAGCGCTGGGGCGATCCGGTTGCAAGCTGTAACCCGACTCGCTGACGCTGGCGACCAGGGTGCCGTTGTTGCGCCATAAACTGACTTCGGAAGCGCCTACCTGATCGCGGATTTTTTCCAGCACCGATGGCCAGCCGGTTTGCGGATCCTGCCGCACACTGCCGCCAGCATTGCGCACGCCGGCCAGCAATTCGTTGGCAAGACTCTCCAGGGTGGAGCGGCTCAGGTTCAAACCGGCATCCAGTGCCACCTCAACCTTGTTGTCAAACCAGACTTCGATGGAACGGGTGACAAACTGGTAAGACACGGCATAAATCACGATGCCGGGAACTATGCCTACCAAGGCAAAAATCGCTGCCAGCTTGACCAGCAAACGGCTGCCGAATTTGCCCTGGCGCAGCCTTTGCCACAAGCGCCAAGCTATCCAACCTATGACCAGCAGCAATACGGCTGCCAACACTGTGTTGAGCCCGAATAAAACGCCGTAGTTCTGCTCGTACACGTCCCAACTTTGGGTCGCCTGGGTCAATAAAAACAGCAACACCAGCGACAGCGACACCAGAATGGTGAGTATCACCCCCAGCAACCAGCTGCGTTGCCGCAGTGCGCTTGAGGCAGTGGCTTGTTTCATTTGGCCAGATCTTCGAGCCGCACAGTGTGGGTAAAGTTGATGTTCCAATCGCCGCTGGCCTGGTTACCGAATTGCAAGGCCTGAGGTAATTGGCTCAGATCCAGGCGGAAACGCAAATCCAGCCTTTGCTTGCTGTTTTTATCCAAGTTGTCCAGACCGGCGACTTTCCAGTGGTTGACTTTTTTCACCACTTGCATGGCGTCACTCAGGCTGTCGTAGCTGTTACCCAGAGTCATGCCCAGGCCGCTGGCACCCAGCGCCTGACCGGATACCTTAACCCGCCAGCGGCGTGACAGCGGTTGGTAGCTCAACCGTACATAGCGCTCTGAAAGCACCAGCCGCTTGTCATACCAATACCAGCGCTCTCGCATGACCTCGGCTTGCAGCACAAAAGTCAGCGGCAGGCCATGGTCGAGGGCTTCTTCGAGCCCGCGTGAAAGTTCAAAATCCAGGCTGGTATTGAGGTAAACACCGTCTTCGCCGCGGTCGATCTGAAATTCACCCAGCTGCACCGTGGTTTCGGCATAGGCAGGATGGCTCCACACAAATAAACAGCACAAAAGACAGACAAGCCACCATTGCAGTGGCCTGGCCTGGCCGCAGCTGTGTGTTCTAAGTGCCTGTTGCTCGGCGTTCCAGCAAGGCATAAAAAAATCCGTCATGCTCACCCGCTAGATTGTCGGAGAGACTGCGGGTGTTTGAGGGAATGCCCGGGATTAATTGCCCTGGCGAGGGAAGTAAGTGCGCTTCAGTGTTGTTTGCAAGAAACGCTTGTACCTGGTCCAAGCCCTCTTGCCTGAACAGTGAGCAAGTGCAGTACAACAAATGGCCGCCTTTAGCCAACAAGGGCCACAGTGCCTGCAACAGGTTTTTTTGCTGCTTTGCCAATGCGACAAGGTCGGTCTGGCGGCGCAGCCATGGAATGTCGGGGTGCCGGCGCACAATACCTGAAGCGGTACACGGCGCGTCCAGCAATATGGCGTCGAACGCCCGTCCGTCCCACCAGCTTGACGGACTGGCTGCATCCGCACACAGCACCGTGGCCTGCAAACCCAGACGTTGCAAGTTGTCCGAGATGCGTTCACAACGCGCCGCATCAATGTCCAGCGCCAGCACTTCCACATCAGCGCGTTCAAGCAGGTGAGCGGTTTTACCGCCCGGGGCTGCACACGCATCCAGTACCCGCAAAGTTTTTTGTGAACCGGTTGTCAGGCCTTGCAACAACAAGGGTGCCGCCAATTGCGCACCGGCGTCCTGCACGGAAAACCATCCCTGTGCAAACCCCTCCAAGGCTTGTACGGGCCGCGCCTGCTGCAACAGCAACCCGTCTTCGCCTATAGATTGCGTTTGCACTCCGGCGGCCAGCCACTTAGCCTGTAATTCTTCCCGCGCCATGCGCCTGCGGTTGACCCGCACCGCCATGGGAGCGGCCACCAAACTGGCTTGCAAAATGCCTTGCCAATGCTGGGCATGGTCTTGTTTGACAGCACTGATCCACCATTCGGGATGGTTCCAGCGGGCTTGCGGTTTTTGCGCTACTGCTTGCAGACAAGCCGTTTTTTCACGCCCGAAGCGTCGCACACAGGCATTGATGAACGCGGCCTGAGCCCGGGTTGAGGGGTCGCGTTTGGCGGCTTCCACCAGTTGATTCACCAGCGTATGCATGGGGTACATGGCTGATTCGTCGGCAATAGCCAAGGCCAGACCGACACACAACAAGGCGTCCACGGCTGGCGGCGGGCTGCGGCTGACCAAGTGTTGTCGGATGGCTTGGGTACGTCCCCACTCGCGCAGGACTGCAAACAACAACGCCTGGGCGGCCGCGCGCAATCGCGGCTCTACCGAAGCCAGCGCCAAGGCATGGTTGCTGCCGCCACGAACCGCACGCAAGGCCTGGCTGCAAGCCTGCAATTGTTGCCACAGCGGCGGGGAATCAGCAGTCGGGCTTGTCGGCAACTGCACTGTGCTCACAGCGCCGTGGCCGGTTTGAACTGGAACAAGCGCGCCAGCAGCGCTGCCGGGTATTGCTCAATCGCTTGGTTGTATTCGGCGATAGCTTCATTGAAGCGGTTGAGTTCCGGCTGCACCAGCAAATCAAGTTCCAGCCAGCGTTGCTTCAATGCATCCGGCATATTGATGTAGTAAACGTCTGGGTGTATCAGGGCGGCCCAGGCGTCTTGCAACTCGGCGGCGGCATCGTGCAAAGAGCGGGCGCTGTCATCTTCCAGCGTATGGGTTTGCATACGTGCAATCGCTACCGTGGATAAACCGGCGGCAACTTGCAAACGCGTCCAATGGCTTTGACCGAGTTCGGCACCAGCGTGTCCGTCCCACAATTGCGGCGCCTGCGTCGCGGCTGACACAGCGTGTTGGACGAGTTCCTGGTAATTGAGTAACACCGCTTCCAGCGGTCCGAACTGCTGCTTGACCTGGGCACGCAAGCGCACCAGCCGGTTATAAGCGCCCAGCACCCAGAACACCAGCACGGCGATGAGAATCCAGAACCAGCGTGAATTCAGCATGACTCAGCGCCCCGGTTAAACCAGATCAGGCTGCGCAACAAGGCCCCCTCAGGGGCCGTGTCACTCAGTCTGCCGGGGTCTCTTCGTTGCTGCCTTCTTGCTGTTGCGCCAAGGCGAGCTCTTCGGCTTCGTTCTCGGTGATTGCGCGACGCTCGGCCTCGTCCATCAAGTCCTTGGCTTTGCGGGCCTGGTGGTAAGCCATGCCTGAACCGGCGGGGATGAGACGGCCAACGATGACGTTTTCCTTCAAGCCGCGCAATTCGTCGCGTTTGCCCATGATGGCAGCTTCGGTCAGCACGCGGGTGGTTTCCTGGAAGGAAGCCGCGCTGATGAAACTGTCGGTGGACAAGGACGCTTTGGTGATACCGAGCAGCAAATTGGTGTAAGTGGCCGGCAGTTTCCCGTCGCGCTGCAATGCCTCGTTGGTATTGAGCATTTCAGAGCGTTCGATTTGCTCACCGCTGATGTAACTGGTGTCACCTACGTTATCGACCACCACACGGCGCAGCATCTGACGAACAATCACTTCAATGTGTTTGTCGTTGATCTTCACGCCTTGCAAGCGGTAAACGTCTTGCACTTCATCAACAATGTAGCGCGCCAGTTCTTCGATGCCCAGCAAACGCAAAATGTCTTGCGGATCAGCCGGGCCGTCGACGATGCTCTCACCCTTGTTGACCACCTGGCCTTCGTGCACCACGATGTTTTTCTCTTTGGGAATCAGTTCTTCCCACACAGTGCCTTCAGGGTCGGTGATCTGCAAGCGGATCTTGCCTTTGGTTTCCTTACCGAATGAAACGGTACCGGTCATCTCGGCCAGAATGCCTTTGTCTTTCGGTGTACGCGCTTCGAACAACTCGGCCACACGCGGCAAACCGCCAGTGATGTCTCGGGTTTTCTGACCTTCCACAGGAATACGCGCCAACACCTCGCCGGGGCCTACATCCTGTCCGTCGCGCACTTGAATCAGCGCGCCGACCTGAAAGCCTATGGTCACTGAATGGTCGGTGCCGGGGATCTTGACTTCCTTGCCGGACGCATCGATCAACTTGACCTGCGGGCGCACCACTTTGGTCGAACCGCGACGCTTGGGATCGATGACCACCAGCGTAGACAAGCCGGTGACTTCGTCCAATTGCTTGGCAACCGTCAGGCCTTCTTCCACATTTTCAAACTGTGTTTTACCGGCAAACTCGGTGATCACAGGACGAGTCAGCGGATCCCAGTTAGCCAGAATCGTGCCGGCTTTGATGTTCTGGTCCGGCTTGATCGCCAGAATCGCACCGTAAGGTACTTTGTGGCGCTCGCGCTCGCGGCCTTGTTCGTCATGGATGACGATTTCACCGGAACGTGAAATCACCACCAGCTCTTTTTTGCTGTTGGTGACATAGCGCATGGTGGCGTTAAAGCCAATGACACCGTTGGACTTGGCGTCAACGCTGGAAGCCACTGCTGCACGCGAAGCCGCACCGCCGATGTGGAAAGTACGCATGGTCAGCTGTGTGCCGGGTTCGCCGATGGACTGAGCAGCAATAACACCAACTGCTTCGCCGACGTTGACCAGACCGCCGCGACCCAGATCGCGGCCATAGCACTTGGCGCACAAACCAAAACGGGTTTCGCAGTTAAGCGCTGTGCGGACTTTGATTTCGTCAACACCGAGCAACTCGATTTCGTCGATCAGGTCTTCGTCCAGCATGTGACCGGCAGGCACCAGCACATCGCAGGTTTCGGGATGCACCACGTCTTCAGCCACGGTACGTCCCAACACACGGTCGCGCAAGGATTCGATCACTTCACCGCCTTCAACGATGGCGCGCATCAACTGTCCGTTGCTGGTGCCGCAATCGACTTCGATGACAACCAAGTCCTGGGTCACGTCCACCAGACGACGTGTCAGGTAGCCGGAGTTGGCGGTTTTCAGCGCCGTATCAGCCAGACCTTTCCGTGCGCCGTGGGTGGAGATGAAGTACTGCAACACGTTCAGGCCTTCGCGGAAGTTGGCCGTGATCGGTGTTTCAATGATGGAGCCATCAGGCTTGGCCATCAGGCCGCGCATACCGGCGAGCTGTCGGATTTGAGCGGCAGAGCCGCGCGCACCGGAGTCGGCCATCATGTAGATGGAGTTGAATGACTCTTGCTCGACTTCATTGCCGTGGCGGTCAATGGTTTTTTCTTTGCGCAACTGGTCCATCATCACTTTGGATACGGCGTCACCGGCTTTGCCCCAGATGTCAACCACCTTGTTGTAACGCTCGCCGGAGGTCACCAAACCTGAGACGTATTGCTGCTCGATGTCTTTGACTTCTTTTTCTGCACTGTCAATGATGGCGTGTTTCTCGAACGGCACCAGCATGTCATCGATACAGATGGAGATACCGGCGCGTGTGGCCAGACGGAAACCGTTTTGCAACAGTTTGTCGGCGAACACCACGGTTTCTTTCAAACCGCATTTGCGGAATGAGGTGTTGATCAGCTTGGAGATTTCTTTTTTCTTCAGCGCTTTGTTCAGATGGCTGAACGGCAAACCGCGCGGCAGAATTTCCGACAACAAAGCGCGTCCGACGGTGGTTTCCACCAGCGATGTGCTGCTGGAGAATTCGCCGGTGACTTTGTCCTTGGTCCATTCGGTCATGCGAACTGTGATCTTGGCGGTCAACTCAACCACGTTGGCATCCAAAGCACGTTGCACTTCGCCGATGTCTGCAAACACCAGGCCTTCGCCTTTGCCGTTGATGCGCTCACGGGTGGTGTAGTACAGGCCCAGCACCACGTCTTGTGAAGGAACGATGGAGGGTTCGCCGTTGGCGGGGAACAGCACGTTGTTGGAGGCCAGCATCAAAGTGCGGGCTTCCATTTGCGCTTCCACCGACAAAGGAATGTGCACCGCCATCTGGTCGCCGTCAAAGTCGGCGTTGAAAGCGGAACACACCAATGGGTGCAACTGAATGGCTTTGCCTTCGATCAGAATTGGCTCGAACGCTTGGATGCCCAAGCGGTGCAACGTAGGCGCACGGTTCAACAACACCGGATGCTCTTTGATCACCTCTTCCAAGATGTCCCACACCACGGGCGTACCGGCTTCGACTTCTTTCTTCGCCGCCTTGATGGTGGTGGCAATACCCATCAACTCCAGCTTGCTGAAGATGAAAGGCTTGAACAGTTCCAACGCCATCAACTTGGGCAAACCGCACTGGTGCAGTTTCAAAGTTGGGCCGACGGTAATCACAGAACGGCCTGAGTAGTCGACGCGCTTGCCCAGCAAGTTTTGACGGAAACGTCCTGATTTGCCTTTGATCATGTCGGCCAAGGACTTGAGTGCACGCTTGTTCGCACCGGTCATGGCTTTGCCGCGACGGCCGTTGTCCAGCAAGCTGTCAACCGCTTCTTGCAACATGCGCTTTTCATTGCGGGCAATGATTTCAGGCGCATTCAATTCCAGCAAACGGCGCAGACGGCTGTTGCGGTTAATGACGCGACGGTACAAGTCGTTCAAGTCGGAGGTGGCGAAACGACCGCCATCCAAGGGCACCAAAGGACGCAAATCGGGCGGCAGCACGGGCAGCACTGACAACACCATCCATTCGGGTTTGATACCGGATTTTTTGAACGCTTCCAGCACTTTCAAGCGCTTGGCGTTTTTCTTGATCTTGATTTCAGAGCCAGTCAAATCGTTACGGAGTTTTTCAATCTCCATGTCGATTTCCATGGTTTCCAGCAAGTCGCGCACACCTTCTGCACCCATCTTGGCTTGGAACTCGTCGCCGAGTTCGATGCGCTTGGCCTCGTACTCGTCTTCGGTCATGATGGCGTACTTTTTCAACGATGTCATGCCGGGATCGGTCACGACATACGCTTCGAAATACAACACGCGTTCGATGTCGCGCAAGGTCATGTCCAGCACCAAGCCCAAACGGCTGGGCAGTGACTTCAGGAACCAGATGTGGGCGCAAGGCGCGGCCAAATCGATGTGGCCCATGCGGTCGCGACGCACTTTGGTTTGTGTGACTTCAACGCCGCACTTCTCGCAAATCACGCCACGGTGCTTCAGACGTTTGTATTTGCCGCACAAGCATTCGTAGTCCTTGATAGGGCCGAAGATCTTGGCGCAAAACAAACCGTCACGTTCGGGTTTGAAAGTACGGTAGTTGATGGTCTCGGGCTTTTTGACTTCGCCAAAAGACCATGAGCGGATTTTTTCCGGGGAAGCCAGTCCGATTTTGATGGCATCGAAATGCTCATCAGGTGTGAACTGCTTAAAGAGGTCGAGTAATGATTTCATGAACGCTCCAACTCAATATCAATGCCCAATGAACGGATTTCTTTGACCAGCACGTTGAACGATTCAGGCATACCTGCTTCGATCGCGTGCTCGCCTTTGACGATGCTTTCGTACACCTTGGTGCGTCCCTGCACGTCGTCGGATTTGACGGTGAGCATTTCCTGCAAGGTGTATGAAGCGCCATAGGCTTCCAACGCCCAGACCTCCATCTCGCCGAAACGCTGTCCACCGAATTGCGCCTTGCCGCCCAGCGGTTGCTGCGTGACCAAGCTGTAGGGGCCGGTAGAACGTGCGTGCATTTTGTCGTCGACCAAGTGGTGCAGTTTCAACACGTGCATGTAACCCACGGTGGTCGGGCGATCAAACGCGTCGCCGGTACGGCCGTCAAACAAATGCGCTTGGGTGCGTGCGCCGGTCAAGCCCTTGGCTTTCACCACATCATCAGGGTAAGCCAGTTTGAGCATGGTGCGGATGTCTTCTTCGGAAGCGCCGTCAAACACCGGCGTGGCGAATGGCACGCCCAATGACAGGTTGTGCGCCATTTCCTTCACATCCTTGTCCGCCAGCGTGGCCAGTTCTTCTTTATGGCCGGTGCTGTTGTAAAGGGTTTCCAGGAAGGTGCGCATTTCCGCGGCTTTGGCCTCCTCTTGCAGCATATGGCCGAGTTGCTCGCCTATGCCTTTGGCAGCCCAGCCCAGGTGTACTTCAAGCACCTGACCCACGTTCATGCGCGAAGGCACGCCCAGCGGGTTGAGCACGATGTCGACCGGCGTGCCGTCGGCCATGTACGGCATGTCTTCGACCGGCACGATCTTGGAGACCACACCTTTGTTGCCGTGACGACCGGCCATCTTGTCACCGGGTTGCAAACGGCGTTTGACCGCCAGATACACCTTGACCATTTTCAACACACCGGCCGGCAACTCGTCGCCCTGGGTGAGTTTTTTGCGCTTTTCTTCGAATGACAAATCAAAGCTGTGGCGGGTTTGCGCGAGGGCGTTTTTGATGGACTCGAGTTGAGAGGCCACTTCTTCATCGGCCGGACGGATGTCAAACCAGTGGAATTTTTCAACTGTCGCCAGGTAGTCCTTGTCGATCTTGCTGCCTTTAGGCAACTTGTTCGGGCCACCGTTGGCCGTTTTGCCCAACAGCAATTTGTGGATACGGTCGAAAGCATCGGCCTCCACAATGCGCAACTGGTCGTTCAAATCGAGACGGAAACGTTTGAGTTCATCGTCAATAATTTGCTGAGCGCGCTTGTCACGCACAATGCCTTCGCGAGTGAACACCTGCACATCGATGACCGTGCCTTGCGAGCCCTGGTCTACTCGCAATGAAGTGTCTTTCACATCGGATGCTTTTTCACCGAAGATGGCACGCAGCAGTTTTTCTTCCGGTGTCAGCGTGGTTTCGCCTTTTGGCGTGACCTTGCCGACCAGCACGTCGCCTGGCTGTACTTCAGCGCCGACGAAGATGATGCCGGACTCGTCCAGGCGGTTGAGTTGTTGCTCGGCCAGGTTGGGAATGTCACGTGTGATTTCTTCAGCACCGAGTTTGGTGTCACGCGCCATCACCACCAACTCTTCGATGTGAATCGAGGTGTAACGGTCTTCGGCCACCACACGCTCGGAGATGAGGATGGAGTCTTCGAAGTTGTAACCGTTCCAGGGCATGAAGGCGACCAGCATGTTTTGACCCAAGGCCAGTTCACCCAGATCGGTGGATGCGCCATCAGCAATCACGTCGCCCTTGGAGAGTTTGTCGCCGCGTTTGACGATCGGGCGTTGGTGAATGTTGGTGTTCTGGTTGGAACGCTGGTATTTGATGAGGTTGTAAATGTCCACACCCACTTCACCGGCTTGTGTTTCCGCGTCATTGACACGCACCACGATGCGGGTGGCATCGATGTAATCCACCACGCCGCCGCGCAAAGCGGTGACGACAGTACCCGAGTCGATGGCCGCCACACGTTCGATACCGGTGCCGACAAATGCTTTTTCAGGACGCAGCACAGGCACGGCCTGACGCTGCATGTTTGCACCCATCAAAGCGCGGTTGGCGTCATCGTGCTCGAGGAAAGGCACGAGCGAGGCAGCGACCGACACAATTTGCGCGGGAGACACGTCCATGTACTGCACGCGCTCTTTGCTGCACAAAATGGATTCGCCTTTTTCACGGGCAGACACCAGGTCGCCGGTCAAACGGTCGTCTTTGTCCAAAGTGGCATTTGCCTGTGCAATCACATACTTGGCTTCTTCAATGGCAGACAAGTAATCGATTTCACGGGTCACCTGGGCATCGTGCACGCGGCGGTACGGGGTTTCAATGAAACCGTATTCGTTCAAACGCGCATACAAAGACAGCGAATTGATCAGGCCGATATTCGGGCCTTCAGGTGTTTCAATCGGGCAGACGCGACCGTAATGGGTGACGTGCACGTCACGCACTTCAAAGCCAGCACGCTCGCGCGTCAAACCGCCCGGGCCAAGCGCCGATACGCGGCGCTTGTGGGTGATCTCGGACAAGGGGTTGGTCTGGTCCATGAACTGCGACAACTGAGACGCGCCGAAGAATTCCTTGAGCGCTGCAGAGATGGGCTTGGAGTTGATCAAGTCATGCGGCATTAACGGCTCTTGCTCGGCTTGACCCAGACGTTCCTTGACGGCTTTTTCAATACGCGCCAAACCGGTGCGGTATTGGTTTTCAGCGAGTTCGCCAACGCAACGCACGCGGCGGTTACCCAGGTGGTCGATGTCATCGACTTCGCCACGGCCATTGCGCAAATCAACCAGGATTTTCACCACAGCCAAAATATCTTCGTTGTTCAACACCATCGGGCCGGTGCTCTCGTCGCGGCCGACGCGGGCATTGAATTTCATGCGGCCGACACGCGACAAATCGTAGGTGTCCGGGTTGTAGAACAAACGCTGGAACAGCGCCTGCACTGCATCTTCCGTCGGTGGCTCGCCGGGGCGCATCATGCGGTAGATGGCGACGCGTGCGGCGAATTCGTCGGCGGTTTCATCACTGCGCAGGGTTTGCGAAATGTAGGTGCCTTGGTCCAATTCGTTGGTGTAAATGCATTGCAAATCCTGCACGCCGCTTGTGCGCAGTTTTTTCAACAGCACTTCGGTCAGCTCGTCATTCGCCTTGGCAATGATTTCGCCGGTTTCTTCGTCAACAATGTTGCGCGCAATCACGCGACCGATGAGGAAATCTTCCGGCACGCTGATGTGCGTGGCGCCTGATTGCTCCAGATCACGTGTGTGACGCGCAGTGATGCGCTTGTCTTTGGCAACCACTACATTGCCACTTTTGTCGGTGATGTCAAAGCGGGCGACTTCTCCGCGCAAACGCTCAGCCACAAATTCCATTTGTGCGCCGCTGTCCATCAAGCGGAAGTTGTCATTGACAAAGAAGTTGGCCAGAATGGCTTCAGGTGTCAGACCAATGGCTTTGAGCAGAATGGTGACCGGCATTTTGCGGCGGCGATCGACGCGGAAATACAAAATGTCTTTCGGGTCGAATTCGTAATCGAGCCATGAACCGCGGTAAGGGATGATGCGCGCTGAAAAAAGCAGCTTGCCTGAACTGTGTGTTTTGCCCTTGTCGTGTTCAAAGAACACGCCGGGTGAGCGGTGCAACTGAGACACGATGACACGCTCGGTGCCATTGATGATGAACGAGCCTTTGTCGGTCATCAAAGGCACTTCACCCATGTAGACCTCTTGCTCTTTGACTTCTTTCACCACCTTGGATTGCGGTGTAGAAGAGTCACGGTCATAAATGATGAGTTGCACGCGCGCTCGCACGGCTGACGAGAAAGTCAGGCCGCGCGTCTGGCATTCGCGCACGTCGAACGCGGGCTTGGCCAGGTTGTATTCGAGGTATTTCATCTCGACAAAACCGTTGTGCGAGACGATGGGAAAGGCCGCATCAAAAGCAGCCTGCAAACCTTCGTTTGTGCGTTTTTTGGGCGGGACATCTGCCTGCAAAAAAGCGGTGTACGCGTCTTTTTGCATTTGCAGCAGATAAGGAATTTCCAGCACGCTGTCGCGGCTGCCGAAACTTTTGCGGATGCGCTTGCGTTCGGTAAATGTGTAGGCCATGAGTACTCCGGACTTGATTCACTCGGCGACTGGGGCCGCACAAATTGCTCTGGGCAACTGTGCGTTGTGCTTGATCCGCTGGCCACTACCAGCGTTGGCGGACGGTTGTGCATTGCACACAACCCGAACCAAGGTTCTTCTGCAGTCAGCTCAGAAGACACTCGACAACCGGCACGGGCCTGCTGTCGGGTGCGCTCTGAGAGCGCCAAAGGCTGGATGCCCCTTGTGAGGGCGGCCAGCCTTTGCGGAACTGATTACTTGAGCTCGACTTTGGCGCCGGCTTCTTCCAGTTTCTTCTTGGCGGCTTCGGCATCTGCTTTGGGAGCAGCTTCCTTGACAGCCTTGGGTGCACCGTCGACCAGGTCTTTGGCTTCTTTCAAGCCCAGACCGGTGATTTCGCGCACTGCCTTGATGACGCCGACCTTGTTAGCGCCCACTTCGAGCAACATCACGTTGAACTCGGTTTGCTCTTCTGCGGCTGCGGCTGCGCCACCACCGGCGGCGGCAGGTGCGGCCATTGCCGCAGCGCTCACGCCAAATTTCTCTTCGATGGCTTTCACCAGATCGTTGAGTTCCATGACCGTCATGCTGTCCAGTGCGGTCAAAAATGCGTCTTTATCGAATGCCATGTTGTTTCCTTAACTCGTTCAGGGCTGCCAATGCGGCAGCAGATTTTTTAAAAGTGCTGCACGCTTTACGCGGCAACCGCCTCTTCTTTTTTCGCCGCCAGTGCGCCGAGTACCACTGCGGTACGCGACATGGGCGACATGAGCAATCCGCACAATTGCGCCAGCAACACTCCCTTTGAGGGGATGCTTGCCAGTTGTTTAACGCCGTTGACGTCCAGGGACTTGCCTGCAAATGCGCCGCCGCGAATGACCAACTTGTCGTTGGTTTTTGCGAAATCGGCCACCACTTTGGCAGCGGCCACAGCATCTACAGAGAAACCATAGATCAGCGGTCCGGTCATCTGGTCAGCAACAGTCTCAAACGACGTACCGGCGACAGCACGGCGTGCCAGCGTGTTTTTTAACACGCTGAGCGATACGCCCTGACTGCGCGCACTGGCGCGGAATTTGGTCATGTCAGCGACCGTGATGCCGCGGTATTCCGCCATCACCAGCGTCTGCGCTTGTGCTGCCAATGCCGACACTTCTGTGACGACGGCTTCTTTTTCACTGCGATTCAGACTCAAGGTCTACTCCTTCAAAATGTGTCTCGGGTTGCCCCTTGACACGCCGGTTTCAGCGACCTGACTGTCAAGAAAATTTTCTTTTCAGCGGGATCGCCATCTGCGTTGGCTGGTGAATTAAGTACAGACAAGCTGCACGCCAACGGTCTTGGATGGCTCAGGCGGCTCGAAAACCACCTGACCCACCGCTTCAGATCTCACCCGCGGGCAAGACCTGAATACCGAGCGCTTTACGCGCTCAGTGTTTGTGTATCTACGCGAACGCCCACACCCATGGTGGACGACACCGCCAACTTGCGCAGGTAAACACCTTTGCTGGTAGCAGGCTTGGCTTTGCTCAAAGCATCAATCAATGCGACCAGGTTGCCTTGCAGCTTGTCGCTGTCAAAGGAACGGCGGCCGATGGTGGCGTGAACGATACCGGCCTTGTCGACGCGGAATTGCACTTGACCGGCCTTGGCGTTGCGCACCGCAGTCGCGACGTCAGGTGTGACGGTACCGACCTTGGGGTTAGGCATCAAACCGCGCGGGCCCAGAATTTGACCCAGGGTACCGACAACACGCATAGCGTCAGGGGCAGCAATCACCACATCAAATGGCATGTCACCTGCTTTGATGCGGGCAGCCAGATCGTCCATGCCGACCACATCAGCGCCGGCGGCCAAAGCCTCTTCAGCTTTAGCGCCTTGAGCGAACACGGCCACGCGGGCGATTTTGCCGGTGCCGTTAGGCAACACGACGGCGCCACGCACCACCTGGTCAGATTTTTTGGCGTCAATACCGAGTTGCACGGCCACGTCGATGGACTCATCGAACTTGGCGGTGGCGCACTCTTTGACGATTTTCAATGCATCGGTAAAAGGGTACAGCTTGTTGCTGTCGACTTTACCGGCGAAAGATTTTTGTTTTTTGGTCAGGCTCATACCACGCCCTCCACGGTCACGCCCATGGAACGGGCAGAACCGGCGATGGTGCGGACGGCTGCATCGAGATCGGCGGCGGTCATGTCAACCATTTTGGCTTTGGCGATTTCTTCCAACTGGGCGCGTGTGATCTTGCCTACCTTGTCGACGTGCGGACGGGCTGAACCCTTGTCGAGTTTGATGGCTTTCTTGATCAAGGTGACCGCAGGCGGTGTCTTGATAATGAAAGTGAAAGATTTGTCTGCAAACGCAGTGATCACCACTGGCAGCGGCAGACCAGGCTCAACGCCTTGGGTCTGGGCGTTGAACGCCTTGCAGAATTCCATGATGTTCAAACCGCGCTGGCCCAATGCGGGACCGATAGGCGGTGATGGATTGGCTTTACCAGCTGGTACTTGCAGCTTGATGAAGCCGACGATTTTTTTCGCCATGCTTTGCTCCTTGCGGGTACAAACGCCTGTTGAGGGCTCCCCGGGGTTAACGACTCACTGACTACAACCTGCGCCGAGTCGGAAAACGCAGATCAGATTCAAACCAAAGAATCAGGTTTTTTCGACCTGACCGAATTCGAGTTCGACGGGTGTGGCGCGACCGAAAATGGTCACTGACACACGCATTTTGTTTTTTTCGTAGTTGACTTCTTCAACCGTGCCGTTGAAATCGGTGAACGGGCCGTCTTTGACACGCACAAACTCACCGACCATGAATTCCACTTTGTGACGCGGCTTGTCGGTGCCCTCTTGCATCTGGTTGACGATTTTCAAAACGTCTTCCTGAGAAATCGGCGCGGGACGGTTACGCGCACCACCGACGAAGCCGGTGACTTTGTTGGTGTGCTTGACCAAGTGCCAGCTCTCGTCGTCCATGATCATTTCCACCAGCACATAGCCGGGGAAAAAACGGCGCTCAGTGGTTTTCTTCTGACCGTTTTTCATTTCCACCACTTCTTCGGTGGGCACCAGAATACGACCGAATTTGGACTGCATGCCCGCACGGTTGATGCGCTCCAGAATATTGCGCTCTACGGCTTTTTCCATGCCGGAATAAGCATGCACCACGTACCAGCGCATGTCAGGATGCGCAGGCGCGGTGGTGATCAGCGTGTTTTCCAATGATTCTTCGGTCATTATTTTTTCCATCCCAGAATCAGGTCATACAAAAGCCATTCCAGGGTTTTGTCTGTCAGCCACAAAAACACCGCCATGATCAGCACAAAGCCAAACACATAGGCTGTCATTTGCATGGCTTCTTTGCGCGTCGGCCAGACCACCTTGAGTACTTCACGCCAGGCATCGCGGCCGAAGCCGATCAATTGCCTGCCGTGTAGCGAAGTGAAAAACACCACTACCGCCAACAACAAACAGGCCAGCAAAGCCGACCACTGTATCAACACACCTTGCGCTGACAATGTGTAAAAAGCCCCCAGTGCAGCCACTACCAATGCAACGGCAGCAGCCAACTTGGCTTTGTCTGCGGTACTGGTCACGGTTTCGATCTGTGCGGTGGACATGTCAGGCAGTCAGTTGATGGTCAAAAAATAACAAGTCTTAAAAGCGAACAAAGCCCGCCATTGAAAGGCGGGCCTGTTGTTCACCCGGTATTTCTACCAGGTGGCAGGGGCAGAGGGAATCGAACCCCCAACCTTCGGTTTTGGAGACCGACGCTCTGCCAATTGAGCTATACCCCTATGAACCCTTAACCGCTAAGCACCCTCAAGTGCACAGCGGATTGTTTTTCTGGTTAAGCG